>NZ_JAPEPF010000001.1:1533739-1840487 GCF_026340595.1 Streptomyces sp. NBC_01363 | reverse complement strand
CCCGCTGCGGCGCGGAGCTGGTGCCCGGCCTCGTCACCGAGGACGCGCCCGCCGACCCGCGCAATGTGTACGCGGCCACCAAGCTGGCCCAGGAGCATCTGGCCGCCGCCTGGGCGCGCGCGACGGGCGGACGGGCGGTGTCGCTGCGCTACCACAACGTGTACGGCCCCGGAATGCCCCGCGACACCCCGTACGCCGGGGTCGCCTCGTTCTTCCGCTCGGCCCTGGCGCGCGGCGAGCCGCCCCGGGTCCACGAGGACGGCGGCCAGCGGCGGGACTTCGTCCACGTACGGGACGTGGCCGCGGCCAACACCGCCGCGCTGGAGGCCCTCCCGGTACGCGAACCCGGCAGCTTCACCGCGTACAACACCGGGAGCGGGGAGCCGCACACCGTCGCCGAGATGGCCTCGGCCCTGTCCGGCGCGCACGGCGGCCCGGCCCCGGTGGTCACCGGCGAGTACCGCCTCGGGGACGTACGCCACATCACGGCTGACTCGGGGCGGCTGCGCACGGAACTGGGCTGGCTGCCGGAGGTGGGGTTCGCGGAGGGGATGACGGAGTTCGCGACGTCCCCGCTGCGGCGGTGAGCACCGTGCCCGCCGCCGCCCCCGTGCCGCCGAGCGACATCGTCCTGCCCTGTCTCGACGAGGCCGCGGCCCTGCCCCGGGTGCTGGGCGCGATCCCCGACGGCTGGCGCGCGATCGTCGTCGACAACGGCTCCACGGACGGCTCGGCCGACCTGGCCCGCTCACTCGGCGCGACCGTCGTGCACGAGCCGCGGCGCGGCTTCGGCGCCGCCTGCCACGCCGGACTGCTCGCCGCCGAGACGGAGTTCGTCTGTTTCTGCGACTGCGACGGCTCCCTCGACCCCGGCCTGCTCCCCGCCTTCGTACGCCGGATCGCCGCCGGGGAGACCGATCTGCTGCTCGGCCGCCGCCTCGTCCGTGGCCGCGGCGCCTGGCCGCTGCACGCGCGGGCCGGCAATCTCGTGCTCGCCCGGCTGCTGCGCCGCCGCACCGGCCTGCGGCTGCACGATCTCGGCCCGATGCGCGCCGGGCGGCGGACGGAGCTGCTGGGGCTCGGTCTCACCGACCGCCGCAGCGGCTATCCGCTCCAGATGGTGGTCCGCGCGGCGGACGCCGGGCTGCGGATCGCGGAGACCGGCGTCCCGTACGTCCCCCGCGCCGGGAAGTCGAAGGTCACCGGCACCTGGCGGGGCACCTGGCAGGCGGTGCGCGACATGCGCGCGGTGCTGCTCGAACCACCGGCGGCGGCAGCCGCCCGAGGGACGCCCCGATGAGCGCCCCGGCCCTCCCCTCCGGCCCCACGACCCTGCTGGTCATCGCCAAGGAACCGCTGCCGGGCCGGGTCAAGACCCGGCTCACCCCGCCGTTCACGCCCGCCCAGGCGGCCCGGCTCGCCGAGGCGGCGCTCGCCGACACCCTGCGGACCGTGCGCTCGTTGCCCGCCCGGCGCCGCGCCGTCGTCCTCGAAGGGCGGCCGGGGCCGTGGCTGCCGCCCGGCATCGAAGTGCTCCCGCAGGGCACCGGCGGCCTCGACGAGCGGCTCGCCGCGGCCTTCGCCGCCGTCACCGGCCCGACGCTCCTCATCGGCATGGACACCCCCCAGATCACCGCCGCCCACCTGGCCGGCGCGCTCGGCCCGGCCGCCTGGGACGGCTGCGACGCCTGGTTCGGCCCGGCCGACGACGGCGGCTTCTGGGCGCTGGGTCTGGCCTCCCCCGCCCCGGAGCTCCTGCGCGGTGTGCCCATGTCCGTACCCGAGACCGGCGCGGTGCAGCGCGGGCGCCTCGTCACCGCCGGGCTGACCGTGCGCGATCTGCCCCGGCTGCGTGATGTGGACACCGCGCGGGACGCCGAGGCCGTCGCCGCCGCCGCACCGCACGGCCGGTTCGCCGCGACCCTCGCCCGGCTGACCCGGCCGCCGCTCCGGTAGGCGGAGACCGGTCGGCCGCCCTCCCCGTACCAACGCGCCACGACCGCCCGGGGCCATGCAAGACCCGCCGGTCCGGTGACGCGGCCCGGTGGCACCGCCCGATGGCACCGCGCCCTGCATAGCGTGACCGCGTGAAGACCCCCACCGGCACCGCGGACCGCACCGGCCGCCGCCGCGACCTGCTCGCCGCCGCAGCGGGCGTGCTGCTCGTCACCGCGGCCGTGCTCGTCGGCCGATCGATCCGGAACGCCGACCGGATCCTGTCCGTCCACTGGCCTCCCCTGCTGGCGTCCTGGCACCCGCACGCCGGCCCCGGCACCCCGGCCGCCCTCGCCGTCGCGGCGTCCGTCGTCGCGTACGGGCCGCCGCTGGCCGACCGGATCCGGCCGCGGGCGCTGCCCCCGGCCGCCTGGGCGGCCTCGCTCGCCTGGATCTTCTCGCTGGCGCTGATCGACGGCTGGGGCCCCGGTGTCGCCGAACGGCTCACCACCAGGAACGAATACCTGTCGGCCGTCGACCGCTTCCAGGACATCGGCGCCGCCCTGCGCGGCTTCGACCAGCACATCCTGCTCGGCTCCCCGGACCACTGGCCCACCCATGTCGCCGGTCATCCGCCGGGCGCCACGCTCACCTTCGTACTGCTCGACCGCATCGGGCTCGGCGGCGGGTCCTGGGCCGGGATCTGGTGCATCGTGGTGGGCGGCTCCGCCGTCCCGGCCGCCCTGATCACGCTGCGCGCGCTGGCCGGCCAACGCCTCGCGCGCCGTGCCGCCCCGTTCCTGGTCCTGGCACCGGCCGCGGTGTGGGCCGGCACATCGGCCGACGCCTACTTCACCGCCGTCGCCGCCTGGTCGGTGGCGCTCCTCGCCGTGGCCGCGACCCGTTCCGGGCGCCTGCCCCACCTCGCCGCGCTCGGCTCCGGTCTGCTGTACGGCCTGACCTGCTACCTCAGTTACGGACTGACGCTGATCGCGGTCCCGCTCCTCGCCGTCCTCGTGCTCACCCGCACCGCCCGCCCCCTCCCGCTCGTCCTCCTCGGGGCGCTGGTCGTTCCGGCCGTCTTCACCCTGGCGGGCTACGACTGGTGGGAGGGCTACCGGCTGCTGGTCGAGCGCTACCACCAGGGTGCGGGCGGGCTGCGTCCGTACTCCTACTGGGTGTGGGCGAATCTCGCCTGCACCACGATCGCCGCGGGCCTCGCCACGGTCGCCGGCCTCCGCCGCGCCCTGGCCGGTGCCCCGGCGGCCGTACGCGCCCTGCGCGGCGGC
The DNA here is from genome assembly GCF_026340595.1 of Streptomyces sp. NBC_01363. GTDB lineage: Bacteria > Actinomycetota > Actinomycetes > Streptomycetales > Streptomycetaceae > Streptomyces. The sequence continues at coordinate 1,837,263 of NZ_JAPEPF010000001.1, read as the reverse complement.
GCCCCCTGCCCGGCCGGGCAGCTGATCCTGCTCGCCCTGGCGGCGCTGGTGGCGCTCCTGGCCGCCGACCTGTCCGGGCTGAGCAAGGCGGAGACGGAACGCATCTGGCAGCCCTTCATCCTCTGGCTGCTGCCCCTCGGCGCCCTGCTGCCCGCCGCCACCCGGCGCGGCTGGCTGACCGCACAGGCCGTCGTCGCCCTGCTCGTCAACCACCTGCTGTGGACCGGGTGGTGACGGAGAAGCCACCGTTGAAACGGCCATCCGACGGGTACAGGTGCCCCGTGCCGCACTTCGAGATCACCACCGCAAGCGCCGACGACCTCACGATGCTCGCCGAATGGGCCCACGAGGAGAGCTGGAACCCCGGACTGACCGACCGCCACGCCTTCTTCGCCGCCGATCCGCGCGGCTTCCTGATCGGCCGCCTCGACGACGAGCCGGTCTCCTGCGTCTCCGTCGTCCGTTACGGCTCCGGCTTCGGGTTCCTCGGCTTCTACCTCACCCGCCCGCACCTGCGCGGCCAGGGGTACGGCATCCGGCTCTGGCAGGCCGGCATGGCACGGCTGGACGGGCGCAACGTCGGCCTCGACGGGGTGGTGGCCCAGCAGCCCAACTATCGCAAGTCCGGCTTCCGTTCCGTGTGGACGAACATGCGTTACGAGGGTCTGCCGCCCGCCGGCCTGCCCGCCCCGGCCGGTACGGAGCTCGTCGACGGCCGCTCCGTCCCGTTCGACCGGCTCGCCGCCTACGACCGCCGCTTCTTCCCGGCCGACCGTGACAGCTTCCTCGCGCCGTGGATCGCCCACCCCACGCGCACCTCGCTGGCCGCCGTCCGCGACGGTGAACTGTGCGGCCTGGCCGTGCTGCGCCCCTGCCGTACGTCGTCCCGCATCGGTCCCGTGTACGCGGAATCGCCCGAGGTGGCCGGCGCCCTGGTCGGCGCGCTGGCGGCGACCGATCCCGGCGTCCCGGTCGCGATCGACGCGCCCGACGTCAACCCGGCGGCCGTGCTTCTCGCCGAACAGCTGGGCCTCACCCCGTCGTTCGAGACCGCCCGGATGTACACCGGCCCGGCACCGGACATCGACCACACCGGACTGTTCGGCATCACCAGCCTGGAGCTGGGCTGACGCCGCCCGGACGGGTCAGGTGGCGTCGGGCGTCCACGCCCGCGGGTTCCGGGTGCGGGAGGCCAGCACCGCTATGTCGTCCTCGGCACCCGGCCCGAACCGTTCGAGGACGTCGTCCAGCAGGTCGTCGAGGCTGCCGCCGGCCGGCAGGACCAGCTCCTTGAGGCGGCCGACCGAGACGTCGATGTCCTCGTCGCGCCGCTCGACCAGACCGTCGGTGTACAGGAACAGCACCGTGTCCGGCTCGAACTCCAGCAGCGTCGTCCGGTACCCGCCGAAACCGGTCCCCAGCGGTGGCCCCACCGCCATCTCCTCGCACACCCTGGCCCCCGCCCGCGGATCGATCAGCACCGGCGGCAGATGCCCGGCGCTCGCCACCTCGCACGCCCCGCCGAACCGGTCGACGACGGCCAGCAGACAGGTCGCCGCCCGGTCCAGGCCGGACCGCTCGACCATCCGGTCCAGCTGTTCCAGGATCCGGTGCGGTGGCAGCTCGTCGTCGGCGAGCATCCGCAGCAGGGAGCGGTAGTGGCTCATAGCGACCGCCGCCTCCACCCCGTGCCCCATCACATCGCCCATCGCCTTGAGGTGCCGGCCGTCCCGCAGCGGGATGACGTCGAACCAGTCGCCGCCGACCATCACACTGCGGTCGGCCGGCAGATAGCGGGTGGCGATCTCGATGTGCGGATGCGGCGGGCGCGGTTCGGACAGCAGGGAGCGCTGGAGCTCCAGGGCGATGGTGTGCTCGTGGGCGTACCGGCGGGCGTGGTCGAGATCGACGGCGGCCCGGCCGGCGAGTTCCCGGGCGACCACCACGTCCTCGTCCGTGAAGACCGGTGAGTCGCCCGCCCGGATCAGGCCGAGGATGCCGAGCGGGCCGCTGCGCACGGTGACGGGCACGATGACCGCCGAGTGCATCCCGAGGGCGCGGTAGGCGGCGAGCCGTTCGGGGCCGGGGGCGGAGCGGACGAGCTGTTCGTCGGAGGTGAGGTTCTCCACCACCGGCTGGTTGGCCGCCAGGCAGCGCTGCACGGCCGCGCCCTCCTGGTAGTCGATGTACTCACCGGTCAGCCCGAACCCGTCCAGCTCGTCGCGCAGTCCGCGCACGGCCCTCAGCGCCGCCCGTCGCAGCCGCAGCACCCCGGGCGGTGCGGGCCGGACCGGTGCGGCGACGTCGGGCGGGAACACCTCGACCGTCGCGAGGTCCGCCAGCCCCGGCACGACGAGGTCGACGAGTTCGGCGCAGGTGGTGTCCATGTCGAGGGTGGTGCCGATCCGGGCGGCCGCGGTGTCGAGCAGGGTCAGATGCCGCCGGGCCTGCTCCAGCTCGCGCTGCTCCTTGTCCGCGGCCATGACCTCCAGCACGATCCCGGCCAGGCCCACGACCCGCCCGTCGGACTCCAGCCGGTGGAACGCCCCGTGCCAGTACCGCCGGACCGTGGCGTCCCGGGCGGTGAATCCGCTGAGGGTGATCTCGCGCGGCTTCCCGTCGGCGAGCACCGCCCGCATCATGTCCTCGCGCGCGTCGAGCCCCGGAAGGACCTCGGCGACGGTGCGTCCGAGGTGTTCGGCGGCCGGGATGCCGTTGATCCGTTCGAGGGCAGGGTTGACGTAGAGGTAGCGCAGCCGCGTGTCGAGCACGCTCACCCCGGCCATGGTGCCGCCGACCAGGGCCGCGAGGCCGCGGGGGTCGAACGGCGCACGGCTGTCGGTGTACGCATCGGCCTGCACGTCAACCTCCTGAGCGGGCGCGGACCACCCGCTGCCCGGCCCTCAATCGTCGGCCGCCCGCCCCCGCCGCGCATCCGCAGACCGGAGCCGTCCGGCCGGCGTCCGCCGTGCGGACCGGGTCCTGGGGCAGGCGCGGGCCCCGGTCCCGCGTCAGGTCAGCGGGTGCGAGGTCCGGCCGGACGCCTCGTCGATCTCGTCGTGCGCCTTCGTCAGCATCTTCATCGCCAGTTCATTGAGCGCTCTGGCTCCCGCGATCTCCTCGCCCACCCTCGGCTGGTCCTTGTCGGAGGGGTGGCGGCTCGCGTATCCGTGGGCCCGCACCTCGGTCCCGTCGGGCAGCCGCACCAGGGCGGCCGCGCGGGTGCGGTGGGTGTCCTCGTCGAATTCGAGCTCCACATGCCACCCGACAGTTGTCATCACCATGACGATCACCTCCCTACCAGGGTGCTCCCGTTCCCCCGCCCCTGCACCACGGCACCGGCCCCCGGTTCCGTGACGCCTCCAGCAGGTCCAGGTCGAGGGTGCCCGCCACCGCCGGGGCGTCCGGCGGGAGCCGGAGGGCGGTCGCGACCGGCCCGGGGAGCGGGCCCAGGTCCAGCAGGCCGGTGACGATCCGGGCGGTCAGCGCGTGCCACTCCCCGGCGCGCCGGAGCATCGCGTGGTCGCTGCGCCGGATCGCGACCAGACAGGAGCGGGCACCGGCCAGCCGGGCACGGGCCGTGAGGCGCTGGGAGGCGCGGGGGCTCGTGATGCGGTCGCGGGTGCTGTGCAGCAGGACGACGTCGCGGCCCGCGAGCTGGTCGACCGGATCGTCCGCCGGACACCACGGGGCGAGGCCGACCACCCCGCGCACCAGCGGGTGACCGGCGGCACGCAGGGCGGCGCGGGCGCCCATCGAGTGGCCGACCAGGACCACCGGGATCTCCCCGGCCTCGCGGCCGAGGGCGTCCAGGGCGCGCAGGGCGTCGTGGAGCGGGTCCTCGCGGGGGCCGTTCCAGCCGTGGTGGGCGTAGCGGGCGGTGCGTACGAGAACGTCTCCGCCGCCCGTCGCCCCGGCGATGGTCCGGGCGAAGGGGCGCATCCGCATGCCGGGCAGATTCAGCGGGCCGGGCAGCGGCGCGGCCAGGCCCGTCTCCGCGCCGCCGTGCAGCAGGAGCACGGCCGCGGACGGGCGGACGGCGGCGGACGGGCGGACGGCGGACGGCGGTGCTGCCATACGTACCTCCTGGTGCGGGAGCCGGACCCGTACCGAGCATGCTGTACGGGACACGGACGGAAAAACCCGGCAGCACCGGACCACGGAGGAACCGACATGGGATCGTCACCACAAATCGGCCTGATCGCCCCGGACTTCACCCTGCCGGGCGGCCGGCTCGCCGGCGAGGACTTCGAACGCCGCGACTACGACCTCGCCGCGGCGCGCGGCCGTGCCGTGGTCCTCGCGTTCTACCCGGGCGACAACACGGCCGTGTGCACCAAGCAGCTCTGCTCGTACTCCTCGGGCATGGAGGCCTTCGGCGAGCTCGACGCGGAGGTCTGGGGAATCAGTCCACAGGGTGTGGACAGCCACGAGTCGTTCGCCCGCGCCCACGGCCTGCGGATGCCGCTGCTCGCGGACACCGGGCGGGAGACCGCGCGGGCGTACGGCGTCGCGGCGCCCGGGATCGGGGTCCGCCGCGCGATCTTCCTCATCGGCCCGGACGGGGTGCTGCGCTGGAAGCATGTCGCGCTGCTCGGCGCCACCTACCAGTCGCTCGACAAACTGACCGAGCAGTTGTCCGGCATCAAGAGCGCGTAAAAGATTGCCGGAACCCGGCAGTACGGGCTGTCGGGCGCCTATGGGATCATCCAGCCAGTTCGACGGAAATGTTCGGGGGATTTCGAAGATCTCGGGGAGGGTGATCACGTGACCTTGTTTCTCGGTCTCGGCATTGCGGGAATCGTCCTGCTCGTACTGTCCCTGATCTTCGACGGAATCCTCGAAGGTCTCTTCGGGGGCGTGCTGGACGGCCTCTTCGACGGCCTCCTGTCCCTCCCGGTCATCGCGGGATTCCTCTCGATGCTCGGCTTCGGCGGCGCGATCGTGCTCGGCACCACCGGCGCCGGCACGGTCGCCGCGACCGTCGCCGGAGCGCTGGCCGGGCTGGTCGCAGCCTGGCTGACCTGGAAGTTCAGCCGGGCCCTGATGCGGGACCAGACCAGCGCCACACCGCGCAGCGACGACCTCGTCGGCACGTCCGGGTCGGTCGTCACGGCCATCCCGGCCGAAGGCTACGGCGAGGTCCTGCTGCGACTCGCGGGCCAGCACGTGAAGCTGGCGGCGAAGAGCGCGGTGCCGGTCGCACGCGGCACCGAGATCTGGGTGGAGGCCGCGTTGTCGGCCACCTCGGTCGCGGTCCGGCCCGTCGAGCGCTGAGCCGGGCCCGTCGAACGCCGAGTCCGACCCGTCGAACGCCGAGTCCGACCCGTCGGGCACCGAGTCCGACCCGTCGGGCGCCGACCACCGCCCGAGCCGATCCACCGTGCCGCACCGCGGCACACCGCCCGAAACCGAGCTGCCGTCCCCTCAGGGAGGCAGGGGGGACACCCTTATGAGCCCAGTCGTGACCGCAGTCGCCGGAGTCGTCGTACTCCTGGTGCTGCTCGCACTCGTCGTCATCACCCGCTACAAGGTCGCCGGGCCCAGCGAGGCGTTCATCATCACCGGCCGCCGCGGCAAGAAGTCGACCGACCCGGTGACCGGCCGCACCAGCATCGACAACAGCGGCCAGAAGGTCGTCGTCGGCGGCGGCGTCTTCGTCGTCCCGTTCGTCCAGCAGAAGTTCACCCTGGACCTCTCCAGCCGGCACATCCCGATCGCGGTGCGCGGCGCCGTCACCCTGCGCGGCGTGAAGTCCAACCTCGAAGGCGTCGCGATCGTCAAGGTCGGCGGCAGCGAGGAAGCGATCCGGGCCGCGGCCCAGCGCTTCCTCCAGCAGCAGGACGGCATCGTCGGCTTCACCCAGGAAGTGCTCTCCGGTGCGCTGCGCGCCATCGTCGGCCGGATGTCGGTCGAGGACATCATCCGCGACCGGGCCGCGTTCGCCGGCCAGGTGGCGGAGGAGGCCGAGGCCAGCCTCTCCGGCCAGGGCCTGATCCTGGACGCCTTCCAGATCCAGGACATCACCACCGAGGGCTCCTACCTGGAGGACCTCGGCCGCCCCGAGGCCGCCCGCGCCAAGCAGGAGGCGGACATCGCCGAGGCGATTGCCAAGCGGGCCTCGGAGCAGGCCCGGCTGAAGGCCGCCGAGGAGATCGCCATCGCCGAGCGGACCTTCTACCTCAAGCAGGCCGAGATCAAGGCCGAGACGGAAGCCGCCGCGGCCAAGGCCAACGCGGCGGGCCCGCTCGCCGAGGCCGCCCGCCAGCAGGAGGTCCTCCAGGAGCAGGAGAAGGTCGCCGAGCGCCAGGCCGCGCTGACCGACCGCGAGCTCGACACCAAGGTCCGCAAGCCCGCCGACGCCGCCCGCTACCAGGCCGAGCAGGAGGCCGAGGCCCGCCGGATCTCCCAGGTCAAGGAGGCCGAGGCGGACGCCGAGCGCTCCCGGCTGACCGGTCAGGGCGAGAAGCTGCACCGCTCGGCGCTCGCCGACGCCGTCCGCATCGAGGGCGAGGCGGAGGCCGCGGCCATCGCGGCGAAGGGTGCGGCCGAGGCCGAGGCCATGCAGAAGAAGGCCGACGCGTTCGCGCAGTACGGCGACGCGGCCGTGCTCCAGATGCTGGTCGAGGTGCTGCCGCAGGTCGTCGCCAAGGCGTCCGAGCCGCTGAGCGCCATCGACAAGATGACCGTGATCTCGACGGACGGCGCGAGCCAGCTGTCGCGCACGGTCACCGACAACGTCGCCCAGGGCATGGAACTCCTCAGCTCCACCACGGGAGTCGACCTCACCGCCCTGCTGAAGAACCTCAAGGGCTCGGGCTCCCGGGCGGAGGTCCCGGCCCAGCCGGAGACCGCCGCCCAGGACGACAGCCAGAACGGCAAGATCGAGATCACCGACTGATCCGGCGGACCAACGCCCGTACGTGCCCGGACGATTGCACATCGTCCGGGCACACCCGGTTCCGGACTCAATCGGCCAGATCCACCCGCACGGTCAGCAGATTCGTACCCACGGCCCGCACGACGGCGCTGTTGTAGCGCGGCAGGGTCCGGAGCCGGGCACGGGCGTCGTCCTGGGGCAGCGGGTGCGCGATCCCGTCGTACCAGCGGCCCGCGATACGGACCCGCACCCGGGGATCGGCCCGGATGTTGCGGACGTACTGAGACTTGTCGCCGTACTCGGAGACCAGCCAGAACTCCTGGCCCACATGCCGACCGCCGACCGGGGTGCGGCGCGGCAGGCCGGAGGTGCGGCCGGTCGTCTCCAGCAGGATCTGTGACTTCGACCGTCTGGCGAGCGGGTTGACCACGTGCCGCTGGAGCGATGTGATCGCCCGGAACTTGAGCTCTCGACTGCCCGCCATGCGTGCCCCTTCCGCCCGTCGCCGCCCATGGGCGTCCCGGCCAGTCCCTGACGACTGCGCCCGCGAGCCTACGACGCTACGCCCCTGTCGCCGCATCGCGGGCGCTACCGGAAGCGGGCGTGGCGGCGGGAACCACGGACGGATCCGCCTCCGCCCCTCGCTCCCGCCCTCGCTCCCGCCCTCGCTCCCGCCCCTGCTCGCCCTCGATGATCGCCGCGACCCGCTCCCGCCACGGCAGTGGATCGGGCTCGCTCTCCATCTCGGCCCGCCGGGCAGCCCAGTAGACCCGGTTCGCCTCACGGGCACACGGCCCGCACAGGTTCTCGTCCCCGGCGGGGCGGAACACATGCTCCTCGCCCTCCCCCTCGCAGACGATGAACTCCCTTACGGGCGGCGGCGCGACGGGTGGGGCCGGGGCAGCCACCGGCGCCGGGAGCTTCTGGACGAGCCGGTGACGCAGGAACCCGACAGCGGACCGTACGCCGTCCCTGGGCAGCTCACTGATCAACGCCCGCCGCAGATCCGCAGCACTCACCCCGCGCCGAATCCACTCGGCAGCGGCCTCGGCCAGCCCCCGCGCCTCCCGGACCCCGAGGTGCAGTTGGGGATTCGCGTGCCGCAGCGAGAGCAACACCCGTTCTCCCTCCCCGACTTCGGAAGCTACGAACTCTTCGAACGCTTCGGACGCTTCGGACGCTTCGACGTCTTCGGAGGGTGGGTGGGAGTAGTTCTCCCCAAGTTCTTCATCTACCGGTTCATAACCACCGACCGCCCGGCCCCCCGGCTCACCGACGGCCGGATTCCGCGCACCCGGACGGGCGCCCGGGGCCGCAGGAGCTGACGGGGCCGATGGGGCTAATGCGCCACAAACCCTGTCGTTCCGCACCGCGGCAGCCTGTTCAACCGTCAGAGGAACATTCGCGCACAGCTGGTCGGTCACCCAGAACCCGCGGTCCCCCTGCCGCCTCCACTCGTGCACGAACCCGACCGCGATCAGCTGCCCCTTGGCCCTCTGATACGCCCGTCCCGTGATCCCGAGCTTCTTCGCGTGCTCACTGAGCGCCTTGTCGGCCTGCTCATCGGGAAGCCCCTGTACGTACAGGAGAAGAATCTTCGCGTCACTGCTCAGACGCGGATGCCGCACGACGTCGTGCGAAGCCTTCGTGTAGCGCCGAGAGGGCGCGATAGCATGCCAAAGCATCCCGGTGGAGTCTCTTCCACTCGTGGTGAAGGCCCTCGGAATGGTGCTGCTAACACCCCCGGGGGCCGCCCCATGCGCAGGAGCACACAGAGCGTGATGGCGCGATCACGGTACCGCATGAAATCGGCGCCCTGCGCCACAACCGGAAATCCCCGGCCCAACCCGCCAGGACAGCCCAAAACAATCCTCCCCAGGGCTACTTGCCCCTTCCCGGCCCTTCGCCGCCCGCTTGCTTGATGCCGACGACGACAACGACAAAGCCCCAGGTTTGTTGCCTGGGGCTCTGCTGTGGAGCTCTGCTGTGGAGCTCTGCGTGGAGCGAGTGACGAGAATCGAACTCGCGCTCTGAGCTGGGGAATCACGGACGGTTCGGCGGGCTGCGCTCGCTTGGCCAGGGGCACGGACCAGAACCTCCATGCCCTGCCGACGCAGCAGGTCATAGAGGTTCTGCCTCCCTTTCCGGCGAGGCAACGGGTCAGCCGACGGCTCCGAGGATCGGGGCCCAGGTGGGACCGGTGAGTGCGGCCACCGCCTGCTTCTGGGAGAGCGGGGGGGTGTCACGGGTCGGCTTCGGGGTGTTTCCGCCGCTGAAGTCACCGGCGGTGTCCCATTGCACCAGCTGAAGCTGGGCGCCGGTCGACTTCAGGGTCACCGTCGTCGTCCATCGGTGAGCGATCTCGGAGTCGGGAACGGGGTCGGCACCCATCGGCTGCCTTTCCGCGATCTTCTCCGACACCACCAGGGCCCCGCCGGGAAGCGCAGCACTGCTCGGCAACTCGCTCAGCTCGCAGGTATCACCGGCGTCAGCACGCCCGGCCATGTTGTCGCAGATCAGCCCGTCGCCGTCCCTGAGCGGCAGCTTGAGCCGCATGGCCGAGACACCGACGCTGGCGGCACCGTGCCCGTCATTGACGTCCACTTCGCCGTTGGCGACCCACCCGCCGTTCGGATTCGACGGGTCGTTGCTCTGGCCGTGCTCCTGGCCGAACCTGCTCCCGGGGAACGTCTTCTTCACGGCGTCGATCATCTGGGTGCCGCTGATCGCGGAGCGGGGCATCGCCAGCGCCACCGTTTCCATGTCGGATCCCGCTGAGCGGGCCCCGGCGAGCGCGCCGGGGAGCACCAGTCCGGCTGCCGCGATCGCGGCGCAGGCACCGACCCCGGCGATGACACCGGCGCTGCGCCGACGACGGCTGCGGCTCCGCCCGCGCTCGACGGCTCCGTCCGTGAGCCGGGTGAGATCGGGTTCGAGGGAGTCGGTCGTGCGGTCCAGGGCGTGTGCGAGGTCTGCTTCGAACGGCATGCTGGCGTCACCTTTTCTGTCTCTGATGGAGGTTCTGCGACGGGTACGACCGGTGTGCACCGTTGTTCAGTGCCGGACTGTTCAGTGCCGGACCAGGTCGGACAGGCTGTCGCCGAGCAACGCACGCACCCTGTTGAGCGCCCGGGTGCCCTGGGAGCGGACCGCGCTGCTGCTCAGCTTGAGCATCCGGGCGGTCTCCTCGATGCTGCGGTCCTCCCAGTAGCGCAGCAGCAGCACCGCCCGGTCCCGGGGCGGGAGTTGGCCGAGCGCGTCCAGCAGGGTGAGCCGCAGCGCGGCGTCCGGGCCGGCCGTCGCACTGTCGGGCATGTTCCCGGTGGGGCGCTCGCCGGTGCTGCGCCGACGCCGCAGGGTGAGGGAGGTGCGGACCAGGATCGTCTGGGCGTAGGCCGCCGGGCTGTCCGCCCTGGCCACCCGCTTCCAGTGCACGTACACCCGGCTGAGGGTTTCCTGGACCAGGTCCTCGGCAAGATGTGCGTCACCGGCCGCGAGAACGTACGCCGACCGGTACAGCGCCTTCGCCCTCTCGGCCACGAACTCCAGGTACTGATCCTCCTGCGCTGATTTCACTCGGCCCCCGCCTGCTCTCTTGTTCCGTGATCCCCGTGCATACCCCTTTGACTACGTGGGACGGCAGGATGTCGCGCGGCAGGAGCACCTTCTTTTTCCACCGCTCTTTTGCACCGCTGCGGCGTCAGAGGTGAGCCTTTCCCCTCTCACGACGACGCATGCTGTTGTGCCGCGCGGCCACCGCTTGAGGTGACGGCAACCTAGACGGCCACCCGGGCCGCTCGTTCGCGGAGCTCCTGGGCCTCCGGGACTCCGTTGTACCGGCGGAGGCGCACGCGCATGTCCTGGAGAGCGGCCTGGACCTTCACCGAGCGGATGCCGTCGGCGCCGTCGAGGAAATCGCGCCAGGTGGCCATGGCACCGTCGGTGTCGCCTTGCCGCAGGCCGACGCCGCCGAGGTCGGCGAGGACGATGGCGCGTGTACGGCGGCGGTCGAGGCCGTGGATGTCGAGGGACAGATGAAGGTGTTCCTCGGCGGCGTCGAGGTCGCCGAGGCGGGAGAGGATCATGCCGGATTCATGGGCCCAGCGGCCGGGTGAGTAGTGAGCGGCCCAGGAGTCGCCGACCGCGGCCGCCGGCTTGGCGATGGCGGTCTCGGACCTGGCGAGATGCCTGATGGCCATGGTCCGGTCGTCGTCCTGGGCAGCGGCGTTGGCGAGGGTGGCCTCGTAGTAGGCGACCGCGCGCGGGTTGTCGAGGTGCTGGCCGTATTCGACACAGGCTTCGCCGAGCTGGACCGCCTCGGCCCGGAGTTCCGGGCCCACCCCGCAGACCAGATCCGGCGGCAGTGTGTTCCCCGCCGTGGGAGGCCCGAGGACGTGGCCGCTCTGGTCGCATTCCTCGTCGGTCCCTCCGCGTCGTTCATCACTGGGCAATCCGTACACGTCGACGGCGGCTTGCTGCTACCGCTGCCGCTCCACTGAGACCGCCAACAACCAAGGAAAGAGCACCACATGATCGAGCGAGTCCGCGCTGTCCTCGTCACCCCGAACGACACGATGCTGGTCATCCGCCGCACCCGGCCCGGCATCCCCGTCTACTGGGTCCTGCCCGGAGGCGGCGTCGAAGACACCGACGAATCCCGGGAGGCCGCCCTCCACCGGGAGATCCACGAGGAGATCGCCGGCAAGGCCGACATCGTCCGCCTCCTGCACACGCTGGAGACCGACGACGAGCGACAACTCTTCTACCTCGCCCGCATCGAGGCATGGTCCTTCGACGACCGCACCGGACTCGAGTTCAGCGCCGAAGGCCGGGGCGAATACGCCCTGGAAGAGATCCCGCTGACCACGTCCGGCATCGGCAGCATCGACCTCAAGCCCGAAGAGATCACCCACGTCTTGCGGGGCGCGATCGGTGACGGAGTCCTTGCCTCCGCTGAACATCGCTGAACTCCCCTGGACTTCTCTGCACTCCTCCGAGCAGGCACCGAGAATCCGACACACGGGACGATCTTGGCTGATATACGCTGCGCCTGACTTGATCGAACAGTTCGGCGAATCCGTATCTCCGGATACGCCTGCCCGGGGGGGCATTCCCATGACTTCGCAGTCCCGCGTGGTGCTCGGCATCGCGCTCACTCCCATTCTCGCCCTGGCGGCCGCCGCCCCGGCCGCCGCCCGCACCACCGCCACGGTCGCGGCCCCGGCCACCACCGGCACCACCGCCACGGCCGCCGTCGAGACGCGTGCGCCGGGCCCGTGGGGCACCCGCACCCTGCATGCCCCGAACCCCAACCCCGCCTCCGCATCGGGCGGGCTGAACGTCCTGGAGTCGGCCGGGAACGGCGCCCTCGTCTCCCTCACCGGCGACGGGCTCTCCCGTTCCACCCGGATCCGGCCCGCCGGCAGCACCCGTTGGCTCGCCCCGCAGACCTGGCCGGACGCCGGCGGGTACAACACCGAGCTCGTCCCGCTCGGCGACGGCTCGGTGCGCCTGGTCTGGCGGGCCGAGCGCGCCGACGACCACAACAACTATTGGCTGAAGGTGGCCACCCTCGCGCCCGGCGCGACCGCCTTCTCCGAGCCCGAGTACGTCGCCGCGGTCCCCGAGAAGGGCTACCACCACCTGGCAGCGGCCCCCGATGGCCGGCTGGTCGCCGTGTGGTCGGTCTCCGGCGTGGTGAAGGCGGCCGAGAAGACCGGCCCGCAGGCCGCGTGGACCACTCCGGCCGACCTCAACGTGCAGCCGCCGTCCGGCAGTCGGGACATTTCCGCCATGGACCTGGCGGTCGCCAAGGACGGCACCGCTCTGCTGGTGTGGCAGTGGCAGGCGAGCAAGGCCGTCGTCGCCCTGGAGAAGGCCCCCGGCGCGTCCGCCTGGACCGCGGTCAAGGGCTTTCCGGTCCCGGGCGTGGACCTGGCGCGCCCGAAGGTGTTCGCCAGTCCGCAGGGCGGCTTCGATGTGTTCTACGACGACAACGCGCACCTCATGCACACGCGCCGGGCCGTCAGCGCCACGCAGTGGAGCACCCCTCGTTCCGCCGCCAACTACGGCAGCACGTACGGGATGACGGCGCCCGTCCACCTGCCCAACGGCGACCTCTTCGTCGCCGGTGGGCCCGGCTACTCGACCGGCCCCTGGTACGCGGTGCGCTCGGCGGCCACCGGCGCCTGGCAGCCGTACACGCAGCCCTTCTCCACGCACAAGAAGGTGCGCGCGGTGAGCGCGGCCGCCACCTCGGGCGGCACGGTCACGGTGACCTGGCGGGAGGGCTACTCGGGCGAGGAGTACACGATGGCCGCCGTCTTCAAGGGCGGCACCTGGTCCGCCCCGCGGCGGCTGAGCGCGACGGGTGCCCAGTCCACCGGGGCGCCCCAGGTGGCTGCCGATGCGCTCGGCCGGCCCGTCGTGCTGTGGGACGAGTACAAGCTGACCGACACGAACAGCATCGCCCTGGACGGCGTCCAGCAGGCCACCACCACCAGCCGCGCGCTGCCCAAGTGGGGTGACTACACGGACGACGGCAAGCCCGACCTGTTCGGCCGGAACAGCACCGGGCTGAAGGTGTACGCGGGCGACGCGACGAAGCTGTCCGCGGGGCAGCGCGCGAGCAGCTGGCCGACGGGCACGCTCGTGCTGCCGTACGGCGACCTCGACGGCGACCGCTGCAACGACGTGTTCGTCCGCTACCCGAAGGGCGAGGCCCGGGTCTACCCGACGGTCTGCGGCGGGCTGCCCGACCAGCAGTCGTTCCACGTCAAGGTCTCCTCGGACTGGAGCGGGTACGACGCTGTCGTCTCGCCCGGCGACGTGACGGGCGACGGCCGGGCCGACCTGCTGACCCGGTCCGCCGCGACCGGGAAGCTGTACGTGTACGCGAACAACGGCGCGGGCGGCTTCAAGGCCCGCTCGCTCGCCGGGTCCGGCTTCGGCGGCTACAAGAAGCTGCTCGCCGCCGGGGACCTCGACGGTGACGGCAAGAACGACCTGCTGGCCCTCGACGCGTCGAACGAGCTGTGGCGGTTCCGAGGGACCGGCACCGGCACCTTCAAGCCCCGGTCGCTGGTCTTCAAGGACTGGGGCACCTCCTACAAGGACGTGGTCGGCGGGCTCGACCTGTCCGGTGACAGCCGGGCCGACCTGATCTCGCTCGACAAGACCGGCCACGCCTGGCTGAACCGGGGCAACGGCCACGGCGGCTTCGACAACCGGTCACAGGCCGGCAAGACCACGAACTGGTCGGCCATCCGCATCTCCTAGCGGCGCCGTCCGGACAAAAGGAGAAGCCCCGGGCCAGCGGCCCGGGGCTTCTTCGTGGAGCGGGTGCCGAGAGTCGAACTCGCGCTCCGAGCTTGAGAATCAGGGATCAGATCAGGTGTCGTGGCCCCTGAGCGGTGACTACCTACCCGGACTCGGTGCGGTGCAGGGCAACGAGTTCGCTCAGGTCGTTGGAGACCATGACTTGCGCGAGACGGCCGGCCACCGCCACAACCCGCGGCCATGCTGTCGCTCGCAGGTACTGCTCGTCGGTGTCGTTCGGAGCCTCGGATCCTGCGGCGTTGAGCGCGGAGCCCAGCTGACGCATGAGGTCGACCTCTTCGTCGGTCCGCAGACTGATACCGAGGTACCGCTCCGGTTGGTCGGCATCGCAGAAGTCGTCGAAGAGCACGTGAAAGATGTGGTCCACGTTCTCGAAAGCTGACGGATCGAGCCACACCGCTCGCTGCCACGGGGGGGTTGGCCAGAGCCAGCACTGCGGGCACGAGGTTGACGCGGAAGTTCGCCAGGAGCTGCCCGTCCTCAGTCACGGGCCGGAGCGTACTGCCGCCGCCCGGTGGTGTCGATTTCTCTGCCAAAGCCCCAGTGGCACAGCTTCCCCCCGGGCTTGGGAAGCATTGATCGTTCGGGCGGGCCGACGTGTCCGGCCTCGGCGTACACCCCGTCGCCCCCACTCATCGCTCACGCGTGAAGCGCACCGGATGCGAACCCGACAGCCCCGCACGCCACAGGCGGCGGGACCCTCCGGATAAGGTAATGCGTAGATAAAGAGATCACCAAGTGCGTCAAGAGCCGCCGCACCTCTCGGGAGGAAGCCATGGGAACCCACCGCACCACGCTGCCCGGAGTCGGTGTGCAGTACGACTACACGACCGAGTCGGGCCAGCACATCTCCGTCGTCGTCCACCACGACGGGCGGCGGTTCATCGGCTTCTACGACCAGGACGACCCCGATTCCTGCCGGCTCTCGGTACCCCTGACACCACAGGAGGCCACCGGCCTCGCGCACCTCATCGACGCCGCGCCCATCGACGCCGTACGCACCGAGGGCATCGACCTGGTCACCGAGCACATCCCGCTCGGGACGCGCTCCCCGTACGGCGGGCGGCTGCTCGGGGACACCAGGGCCCGGACCAGGACGGGGGCCTCGATCGTCGCCGTGCTGCGGACCCACAGCGCGCATCCGTCCCCCGGACCGGACTTCCGGCTGGCCATCGGGGACACGCTCGTGGTCGTCGGTACACGTGAGGGCGTCGACACGCTCTCCGAGATCATTGCGGAGGGCTGACCGTGCACGACACGACCGCACTGCTGGTGGAGCTCGGCTCCGTCATTCTGGGGCTCGGACTCATCGGACGGTTTGCCGGACGCATAGGGCTCTCGCCGATCCCGCTCTATCTGCTGGCCGGGCTCGCCTTCGGCGAGGGCGGGCTCCTGCCGCTGGGGGCCAGTGAGGAATTCACCGCCGTCGGTGCCGAGATCGGCGTCATCCTGCTGCTGCTCCTGCTCGGCCTGGAGTACAGCGCCTCGGAACTGGTGACCAGCCTCAAGACCCAATACCCGTCCGGGGCCGTGGACTTCGTGCTCAACGCGACCCCGGGAGCGGTGGCGGCACTGCTGCTCGGCTGGGGGCCGGTGGGCGCGGTCGCCCTGGCCGGGGTCACCTGGATCTCGTCATCCGGGGTCATCGCGAAGGTGCTCACCGACCTCGGGCGGCTGGGCAACCGGGAGACGCCCGTCATCCTCGGCGTGCTCGTCATCGAGGACCTGTCGATGGCCGTCTATCTGCCGCTGCTCACCGCGATGCTCGCGGGAGTGGGCCTCGCCGGGGGCAGTATCGCCCTGCTCATCGCACTCGGCACCGTCGGGTTCGTGCTCTATCTGGCGCTGCGGCACGGGCGGTTGATCAGCCGCGCGGTGTCCTCGGACAACCCGGAGATGCTGCTGCTGGTCGTCCTCGGGCTGACCGTCCTGGTGGCCGGTGTGGCACAGGAGTTGCAGGTGTCCGCCGCCGTCGGCGCGTTCCTGGTCGGGATCGCGCTCTCGGGCGAGGTCGCCGAGGGGGCGCGCAAGCTGCTGACGCCGCTGCGGGACCTCTTCGCCGCCGTCTTCTTCGTGTTCTTCGGGCTCTCCACCAATCCGGCCGAGATCCCGCCGGTGCTGCTCCCCGCGGCGCTGCTGGCGATCACCACCGTCCTCACCAAGATCGCCACCGGTTGGTACGCGGCCCGGCGGGCCGGAATCGGTTCGCGCGGACGGTGGCGGGCCGGCGGAACGCTCGTCGCGCGCGGCGAGTTCTCCATCGTCATCGCCGGTCTGGCCGTGGCGACCGAGCCCCGGATCGGGCCCATCGCCACCGCCTACGTCCTCATCCTCGTCATCGTCGGACCGCTCACCGCCCGCTGGACCCAGCCGGTCGTGGCCAGGATCCAGGCGTGGCGCGGCCGGGACGGCAGCGGCAGCGGTGGTGGCGGTGGCGGTGGCGGTGGTGGCGGTGGCGGTGGCAAGGGGAGCGGCGAGCTCCCCGCGACGCGTCCGGTGCCCGCCGCGCCCGCCGTCCAGGAGGAGTTCGCCTCCTCCGCCGACTGAGGCCGGACGTACGGGCCCGGCGGACGACCGTCCGCCGGGCCCGCCCGGCTCACAGCGGGGTCGCCGCGTGCAGGATCCCCACCAGCGTCACGGCCGCGTTGAGCGACGACAGCGCCGAGGCCGCCGTGCCCACCGTCGCGACCAGCGCCGCGAGGGCGACATGGGCGGACGACGGCGGCCACAGCCGGACCGGCGGAACCGGGGCGAGCAGCGCCGCGACCCGGCGCGGCACGGGGCCCGCCGGGGCCGCGAAGGCGGCGAAGCCGGCCGAGACGTCCGGAGCGCGGTGCGAGTACAGCGCCGCCTTGCCGACCGCGATGGCCACCACCCGCCGGTCGCCGACCGCGCACGCGGCCTCCTCGTCCGCCCACCGTTCGGTGCTGAACGACACCGCGGTACGCAGCGGCAGCAGGAACGGATTGGCGCGCGCCGCGAGTTGAACGGCCAGCAGATAGCGGTGGTGCCGGGCGGCCAGATGGGCCCGCTCATGGGCGATCAGGGCCCGTCGCTCACGGACATCCAGGCACTCGGCCATCGCGGTCGAGACGACGACGCGGCCCGGACTCCCGGGCAGCGCGTAGGCGTACGGCTCCGGGTCCGGGAGCACCGCGACATCGCCCGAGACCACGGAAGGCGCGGCGGCCAGCGCGCGGCGCGCGCCGATCCGCAGCCGCAGATGGCGGTAGACCGTCCACCCGCACGCCACCAGCACCGCCGCCAGCGCCCCGATCGCGACGATGCCCGCCTTCACCTCGTACGGCACCGCGTCCCGCACCTCCGGATCCGACCAGCTGTCCGGCAGCGGATTGCCCGGCAGTTGTGCGGTACCCACCACCATCAACAGCCCCAGGCAGAGCGTGCTGCACAGGGCGAGCATCGCGCCGACGACGGCGAGCAGCCGGGTCGCGATGCGGGGGTGCAGATGCTGTTCGGCCAGGCGCGCGATCGGCAGCGCGGTCAGCGGCAGCACGAGCGGCAGACAGACGAAGACACCCATCGGCGGGCTACAGGCCTTCCGTGTCACTGGGGTTGCCCGGATCGTCCGGGGCGTCCGCCCGCGCCAGAAGTGCGCGCAGCCGCTCCTCGTCGCCGGGGGAGAGGTCCGAGATGAAGCGGGCGAGCACGGCGTCGCGGTCCCGTTCGCCGTCCAGCACCCGGCGCATCCGCAGGGCCGCGAGACCGGCCTCGTCGGAAGCGGACGTCCAGGTGTAGGAGCGGCCCTCGCGGGACCTGGTCACGGCCTTTTTCGCGTAGAGGCGGGAGAGGATCGTGATGACGGTGGTGTACGCGAGGTCGCCTTCGAGGTGTTCCTGGACCCAGCCGGCCGTCGCGGGGCCGTTCGCCGAGTGCAGCACGGCGAGGACCTGGGCCTCCAGTTCGCCCTGCCCGCGCCTGCGCAGTCGCCGGGCCGCGGGGTGCACCGCGCCGGGGAGCACGGCGCCGGGGAGCGGTTCCACGGGGGCGGGCACTCCGTCGCGCGGTGGTTCGTTGTCCGGGTGGTGGCCGGGCCTGGCCGAGTCCATCGGGGGTCCGCCCTTCTGCGATGCCGCGTCGGCCGCGGCGTCGCAGCATCTTAGACCGACCGGCAATTGGGGGGTGGGAGAAGGAGCGGGGCTGGGTGCGTGCGGCTGCAAGGCGGAGGATTGAGGCATGGCGGAGCCATGGTGATTGACGACAACGCCGCAGACGCGCGTACCCAGCCCCGCGACGCCGCCCCCCAATTGCCGGTCGGTCTTACTGACCGCCGTTTCCGGGGCATGTCTCCGGGACACAGCGGACGACGCGACGGGGGCAAAGCATGCCGGGAGGGGCACTTACTTCTACACGTCTGTAGAGTTGGACCTCAATCCGGCAACGCACCGCAACGCAACGTATGGAGACGTCATGGCACTGTGGGATCGGATCAAGGAATCCGCCTCGTCGATGCAGTCGCAGCTGGAAGCGAAGAAGAACGACCTGAAGAGCGGGGCGTTCCGCGACGCGAGCATGGCCATGTGCGCCCTCGTCGCCGCCGCCGACGGTTCCATCGACCCGTCCGAGCGCCAGCGCGTCGCCTCGCTGATCGCCTCCAACGAGGTCCTGCAGAACTTCCCGGCGGACGATCTGCAGCGCCGCTTCAACGACTACGTGAACAAGCTCACCGCCGACTTCGCCTTCGGCAAGGTCAGCGTGCTCCAGGAGATCGGCAAGGCGAAGAAGAAGCCCGCCGAGGCGCGTGCCGTCATCCAGATCGGCATCGTCATCGGCGGCGCCGACGGCGACTTCGACAAGTCGGAGCAGGCCGTCGTGCGGGAGGCGTGCTTCGCCCTCGACCTTCCGCCGCACGAGTTCGACCTGTAGCTCGTCCCGTCCGCCGGACCGGCTGCCCGGTCCGGCGCCCCGAACCGCCGGAAGAAACGCGGACCGACTGACCACCGGTCGGCGTCCGGCAGGCCGGGGGTGCGCGACTCCCCCCTGCGCACCCCCGGCCACTCCTCTCCGGACCCCGCATCCACCGCACGCGCGACGAGCGCGTCGACGGGTGCGGGGTTCCGTGGCGTCCCGCCCCGCCCCGCCCCGTCACAGCTCCTTGGCGGGCCAGTCCAGCAGCCGGGCCCCGATGACCGCCGTCTGCAGGGTGTAGCGGTGCATCGGCTCGGACGGATCGGAACCGGTCAGCTGGTGGATCCGCTCCAGCCGGTAGGTCAGCGCCCGCACGCTCAGTGACAGCCGGCGAGCCGTCTCGGCGGCCACACAGCCCGCGTCGAAGTAGGCGGTGAGCGTCTTCAGAAGCGGCTCGGCACCGCCGCGGGCCTGTTGGAGCGGGCCCAACTCACTGCGCACCAGATCGGCCATCGCCTGCCGGTCCCGGGTCAGCACCGGGTAGACCAGCAGATCGGCCGCGTACAGCACCGGATCGTCCAGAGCCATCCGCTCCGCCAGATCCAGCGCGTCCAGCGCCTCGTCGTAGGAGTGGACCACGCCGCCGGGCCCTTGGTGCGGGCGGCCCACCGCGACCCGGCCGCCGTCCGTCGCCGCGTGCGACTGCTTGGCGAAGTACCGCAGGACATCGGGCTGGCTGCCGGGGGCGATGCAGATCAGCCGCCCGTCCTTCGTCGTGATCAGGATCTTCCGGCCGCCGAAGCGGGCGAGCAGCGCCGCCTCGACCGTGCGCGGCACGGAGTCGGTCTCCGTGTACGCCTCCGGGCCCGTCGCCACCGCGACCGCGTGGGCGCGCGAGAGCCGCAGTCCGAACCGGGTGGCCCGCTCGGCGAGCCGACCCAGATCGCTGCGCCCGTACAGCAGATCGTCGATGAACTCGCGGCGCGCCGCCTCCTCTCGGCGCACCGTCATCCGCTGGGCCCGCTCGAAGCCCTCCGCGAAGGCGTCGACGGCCTGCTCGACCGCGGCCAGCACCGAATCCGCGGACGCGCCGCCGGCGGCGGAGGTCAGCGGCCAGGCGGCACGGGTCTCGGCGAGATGGCGGACGACCAGGGCGCGCAACTGGAATCCGGACTCGGCGGCCTCCCGGCCCGACAGGCGGCGCTCCTCCAGCTCGTCGCGGGTGAGGCGGCGGCCGGTGGCGGCCACATCGACCAGGATGCGGGCATAGTCCCCCAGAAGCACATCGGGTATCTCCGGCTCCGGCACGCCTTCTCCTCCAGTCCTGACGCGACTTTGACACTCACTCAACGCATACCGGCTGGTGCCGGTGCCCGGCATCAAGGAAGGGCAAAGATTGCCGGACTCCGGCAGTGCGGTGTCAGGTCTCCTGATGACACGATCCGGTCAGCACCAACCGGGGGAACACGGGGGACACGGGGGACGACCCGGCTGCTGCGGCACCGTTTCAGGCAGTGCCGCAGCACCTGGGTCACCATCGGCCGCCCGGCAGGACATGGGGGTGGACGGATGCAGGAGTTCTTGAGCGCGGCGACCGCGTTTCCGACCGTTCTGTTCGGCGCCGCACTGGCCGTCGTCGTCTTCTTCTGGCTCCTCGTGCTGGCCGGTGCGGCCGACCACCACTCCTTCGACGGCGACCTGGACACCGACCTGGCCGGGATCGGCGGGGTGCCGGTCACCGTCTCGGTGTCCGTGATGGTCGTCGTCGGCTGGTTCGCGAGCCTCACCGGTACGGTCCTGCTGCACCGCGGCGAGACCACCGGGCTCACCCGGGCCGCGCTCGCCTGTGGCGTGCTCGTCGGAGCGCTGCTGCTCGGCTGGATCGTGCTGCGGGTACTGGTGCGCTGCTTCCGCCGGCGCTTCCCGGACGAGCCTCCGCCATCGCGGCAGGACTTCCTGGGCCGGGTCTGCACGATCCGTACCGGTTCCGTCAGCTCCGACTTCGGCCAGGCCGAGGTCACGGCGGACGACGGCTCCACCGCGATCGTCCAGGTCAGGCTGCTCGCTCCGGCGGACGACACGGTCCTCGCCGCGGGCAGTGCGGGACTTCTGTACGCGTACGACGACGAGGGCGAGTTCTTCTGGGTCTCGCCCTACGACAAGGCGCTGGACCCGGGACCGCCGACGCCCCGACCACGCACGGCGCCGCGCACGGGTGCGCGCCGGACCCCGCGCCGTACCGGCTGACCGGCCGGACCGCCCGGACCGGCCACTGCGGTCGGCCGCCCGCACCGCCCGTCGTGTCGCCGCCGTCGCGCAGCCGGTCGCCCGCTGTCGGGCCCGTCCGCTGCCACAACCGCCGCACCCCCTTCCTTTCACCACCTTCCTCACCAGCCGCCAAGGACTGTCATGGATGCCATCACCCTGGGCTTCGGTGTGCTCGTAGCCGTTGTCCTGCTCATCGCCGTCGCCCTGCTCCTCGTCGTCAGCCGGCTCTTCCGCAAGGTCGAGCAGGGCAAGGCGCTGATCATTTCCAAGACCAAGAAGGTCGATGTCACCTTCACCGGGGCCGTCGTCCTGCCGGTGCTGCACAAGGCCGAGACCATGGACATCTCGGTGAAGACCATCGAGATCCGCCGCACCGGGCGCGAGGGCCTGATCTGCCAGGACAACATCCGCGCCGACATCCACATCAACTTCTTCGTGCGGGTCAACAAGACCGTCGAGGACGTCATCAAGGTCGCCCAGTCCATCGGTACGGAGCGGGCCAGCGACAAGGTGGCGATCCAGGAGTTCTTCGGCGCGAAGTTCGCCGAGGCGCTCAAGACCGTCGGCAAGCAGCTGGACTTCGTCGATCTCTACACCAAGCGCGAGGAGTTCCGGGACCGGATCATCCGGGTCATCGGCACGGACCTGAACGGCTACCACCTCGACGACGCGGCGATCGACTTCCTTGAGCAGACGCCGATGACGCAGCTCGACGGCGCCAACATCCTCGACGCGCAGGGCATCCGCAAGATCACCGAGCTGACGGCGATCGAGCACGTGCGCACCAACGAGTTCCAGCGCACCGAGCAGAAGGAGATCACCCGGCAGGACGTCGACGCCCGCGAGACCATCCTGGAGCTGGAGCGCCGGCAGGCCGAGGCCGAGATCAAGCAGCGCCGCGAGGTCGAGACGCTGCGGGCCCGCGAGGAGGCCGTCACCGCCAAGGTCCAGGAGGAGGAACGGCTGGGCGCCCAGACCGCGTTCATCCGTACCGAGGAGCAGCTCGGCATCCAGCGCGAGAACCAGGCCCGGGAGATCGCCGTCGCGCAGAAGAACCGTGAGCGGGTCATCGCGGTGGAGAACGAGCGCATCGAGAAGGACCGGCTGATCGAGGTCATCGGGCGCGAGCGGCAGACCGAGCTGAATCGGATCGCCGCGACGAAGGAGGTCGAGGCCGAGCGCCGCGAGGTCGCCGATGTGATCCGGGAGCGGATCGCGGTGGACCGTACGGTCGCCGAGCAGGAGGAGTCCATCAAGACGCTGCGGGCCGTCGAGGAGTCGGAGCGCACCCGCAAGTCGGTCATCATCGCCGCCGAGGCCGAGGCCCAGGAGAAGCTGGTCAAGGACATCAAGGCCGCCGAGGCGGCCGAGGCCGCGGCCACCCACCTGGCCGCCGAGCAGCTGACGCTCGCCGAGGCCCGGCTGAAGACCGCGGACCTGGACGCCCAGGCGAAGCTGCGGCTGGCCGAGGGCATCCAGGCGGAGTCCGCGGCGCCCGGCCTCGCGGAGATCCAGGTGCGTGAGGCGGAGGCCGATGTCATCGAGAAGGCCGGTCTCGCCGAGGCCGAGGCCACGTCCGCCCGGCTCAAGGCCGAGGCGGAGGGCGCCAGGCTCAAGGCGCTCGCGACGGCGGAGGGCACCCAGGCCCAGGCGACGGCCGACGCGGCGGTGATCGGCGAGAAGCTGAAGGCCGAGGCGGCGGGCCTGACCGAGAAGGCGGCGGCGATGGCGGCGCTGGACGACGCCTCGCGCGGGCACGAGGAGTACCGGCTGCGGCTCGCCGCGGAGAAGGAGATCCGGCTGGCCGGCCTCGATGTGCAGCGGCAGGTGGCCGAGGCGCAGGCGACGGTGCTGGCCACCGGCCTGGAGAACGCCGACATCGACATCGTCGGCGGGGAGTCGGTCTTCTTCGACCGGCTGGTCTCGTCCATCTCCATGGGCAAGAGCCTCGACGGGT
The DNA here is from genome assembly GCF_026340595.1 of Streptomyces sp. NBC_01363. Classification (GTDB taxonomy): domain Bacteria; phylum Actinomycetota; class Actinomycetes; order Streptomycetales; family Streptomycetaceae; genus Streptomyces. The sequence goes on along the minus strand of NZ_JAPEPF010000001.1, from coordinate 1,813,951 downwards.
TCGTGGAGAACTCGGACACCGCGAAGGCCCTCGCGGGTCCTTGGCTGAACGGCACGTCCTCGTTCACGGACGATCTGACCCGGGTGCTCGGGTCGGTGTCCACGGGCGATGTGCAGAATCTGACGGTGTCCGCGCTGCTGATGCGGATGATGCGGGCGCCGGGCGCCGGGGTCGCCCCGGGACAGATCCAGCAACTGCTCTCCGCAGCGAACGAGTTGGGACTGGCCGACCTGCCGGTCTCGGCGATGGCCGGGGCGGATGTCCCCGCGGTGACCGGAGCGGCGGACGCCTCCGCCGTACCCGTCTCGCGGAACGGGTCGACGCCGGTCGCCCAGGCCCTGTAGTAGGGCGCGGATCGCCGGACGGGCGGGGCACCCGAAGCCCGTCCGGCGACGGAGGAAACAGCGCGGCCGGAGGGTGCGCAACCCGACGACTGGACGCACCACCCGCACCACACGCCTCGCAACACCTCGCAGGGAGAGCCGTACGTATGGACACCGACACCACGACCGCAGCGCCCACCGGCGGCCCCGTGGACGCGGGGACGTACGACGTGCTGCGCCGCCGGCTCGGCGATAGGGCCGCCGAGCTCGCGCGCCGCGCCAAGGAGCTCAACACGCGGCGCACCGAGGAGTTCGGCTCGACCGAGCTCCGGCTCACCGGCACCGAGCAGATCCGCACCGAGCGCGCGGCCGTGCCCCGCGACCTGGTGGCCGTCGGCGGACGGCTGCTGTTCGGCTTCGAACGGGGCCCCGGGGCGGCGGATCCGGCCGAGGTGGCCGACGTACTCGCCCTGTACGAGCCGGAGTTGGGGTCGCCCGTCGCGGACGGGCCGCTGGCCGACGAGAGCTTCGTACGCGAGTTCACGGGGCTGCACCGCTACTACCGCGACGCCCGGCTGCTGCGGCTGCGCCGGGTGGACGGAAAGCTGCTCGCCGTCTTCCGTACCGGCGAGAGCGCGGACGGCATCCGGGTGCTCCGCTGGGCGCTCGGCCCGGACGGTTCGCCGGGCGCGTTCCTGGACGCACGCGGCGACCGCGACCATGTCTTCCCGCCGTCGCACGACTTCACCTGGACCGTCGCGGGGCGCGAGTCGCACGTCCTCGGCCGGCACCCGCACATCGCGGTGGGCGGGGACGGCGCGGACGCCGCCGTGCTCTTCGTCGACACGCTCGGCGGCACCCTCACCGTCAAGACGGTGAACGACACCGACACTCCCGACGGGATCTACGAGGAGCCGGTCGCCGAACCCCTCCAGTCGCTCGCCGACGCGGAGGTCGAGCACGCCACGATCGGACCGCTGGTCCTGCTCCGGGTCCGCCCGTACAACGAGGAGTCCTGGCGGTACCTGGTCTTCAACTCGCTGCTCGGGACCGTTCTGCGCCTGGACGGCATCGGGCCGGCCTGCCACCGGCTCCCGGAGGACCAGGGGATCATCTTCCCCGGCGGCTACTACCTCACCACCGGCAACGCCAAGACCTTCGACATCGCCGAGCCGCTCACCGACCCCGTCTTCGAGGGCGCCGTCCGTTCCCCGAACGGCGAGGACGTCCTCTACGTCTTCCGCTCCCCCGACGACGGCCGCGGCCTGCTCCTGCCCTACAACCTGATCCGGCAGGAGGTCGCCACCCCGCTCCAGGGCCGCGGCCACGCCCTGCTCGACGACGGCACGCTCGTCCTGCTGCGCACCACCGCCACCGGCGACGAACCGGCCCGGGTCCACCCCCTGCAGCGCTGGCGGACCCCGTACGTCTCCGACACCCACGCGGCCTCCCGCCCCGCCGGGACGGGCCCGCTGGCCCGGGTCGGCAACGCCGATCTGGTGCGCGGGATCTCCGACTGCCTGGCGCTGGCGCACAGCGCCGCCGAGACGACCGCGACCGCCGCCGTGTACGCGCAACTGGTCACGGACTGCACCCGCGCCACCGACCGCTACCACTGGCTCACCGACTCCGAACTCGGCGCGCTCGCGGTCCCGTTGGCGGAGCTCAAGGCCACTGCCCAGCAGGTCCTGACCGAGTTCGAGACGGTGCGGGAGCTGACCCGGCAGGCCGCCGAAGCACTCGACGGGGCGGCGGACCGGATCACCGCGCTCGTCCGCCGCATCCGCGGCGAGGCCCCGCGCTCGGCCGCCGCCTGGGTGGCCCAGTTGACCGAACTGCGCCGCGCCCACGGCCACTTGGCGACCCTCTCCGAGATGCGGTACGCGGACACCGGGCGGATCGCCGAACTCTCCGCCGCGACGGCCGCCGACCTGGAATCGGCCGCGCAGCGCGCCGTCGCCTTCCTCGGCCGGGACGACGCCTTCAGCGGCTACCACGAGGACACCGCCGGCCTCACCGCCGAGGCGTCCGCGCTCGCCACCGTCGCGGACGCGGCGGCGCTCGGCGAGCGGCTGAACGGGATGACGGAGGGCCTGAGCACCGTCACGGATGTCGTCGCCGGTCTCGACATCGGGGACACGACGGTCCGTACGTCGATCCTGGAGCGGATCGCCGAGGTCCTCGGCGGGGTCAACCGGGCCCGCGCCACGCTCGAAGCACGCCGCCGCGAACTCCTCGACCACGAGGGCCGCGCCGAGTTCGCCGCCGAGTTCGCCCTGCTCGGGCAGGCCGTCACCGGGGCCATCGCCGCCTCGGACACCCCCGACGCCTGCGACGAACAACTGGCCCGGCTGCTGATCCAGTTGGAGAACCTGGAGTCGCGGTTCGCCGAGTTCGACGACTTCCTCGCCGAGCTGGCCGAGCGCCGTACGGAGGTGTACGAGGCGTTCTCGGCCCGCAAGCAGACCCTGCAGGACGCCCGCGCCCGGCGCGCCGAGCGGCTGGCGGATTCGGCGGCCCGGGTCCTGGAGACCGTCTCGCGGCGGCTGTCCGCCCTGCCCGACCTGGACGCCGTCCACACCTACTTCGCCTCCGACCCGATGGTCGCCAAGATCCGCCGCACCGCCAAGGAGCTGCGCGGACTCGGTGATCCGGTGCGCGCCGAGGAGCTCGATGGGCAGCTGCTGGCCGCCCGCCAGGAGGCCGGTCGGGCGCTGCGCGACCGCAGCGAGCTGTACGCGGACGGCGGCGCCACGATCCGGCTGGGACGGCACCGGTTCGCCGTGAACACCCAGCCCTTCGACCTGACGCTCGTCCCGCACGGGGACCGGCTCGCGTTCGCCCTCACCGGCACGGACTACCGCTCCCCGGTCACCGACCCGGAGTTCGAGGCGACCCGCCCGTACTGGGAGCAGACCCTCCCCTCCGAGTCCCCTCGGGTCTACCGGGGCGAACACCTGGCCGCCCGGCTCCTCGACGAGCGGGGCGCGGACTCCCTCGCCGCCCTCGACCCGGCCGAACTCGCCGCCCTGGTACGGGAGTCGGCCGCAGCCGCGTACGACGAGGGTCATCAGCGCGGCGTCCACGACGAGGACGCCACCGCGATCCTCACCGCCCTGCTGCGGCTGCACTCCGGGGCCGGCCTGCTGCGCTGCCCGCCCGCCGTACGGGCGTCGGCCCAGCTCTTCTGGGCGTACGGCACGGACGAGGCCCGGCGCGCCTCATGGACCCGGCGGGCGCTCTCGCTGGCCCGCGCCCGCGAGACCTTCGGCCTCGCCCCGGCGGTCGACGCCCTTCAGGAGGAGTGGGCGGCCGTCATCCCGGGCGACGACCCGTCCGCCGTCGCCGCATACCTCTTCGAGGAGCTGACGAGCGGCCCGGCCGGATTCGTGACCAGCGCCAACGCCCGCACCTTCCTGGACAAGTTCCGCCGTACGACCGGGACTTCGGCGTACGACGAGGATCTCGCCGCGCTCCGCGACGACCTGCCGGCCCGCCGCCAGCTCGTCGAGGGCTGGCTCTCCTCGTACGCCGCCGCGAGCGGCACCGTGATCGACGCGGACGATCTCGCGGAGGCCGTCGCCGTGGAGCTCTGCCCGGAGCCGGTGCTCGACCGGTACGACTGCGAGGCCCCGCTGACCGCGCGGGTGGACGGCCTGCTCGGCACCCACCCGCGCATCGACCGGGGCACGCTGACCGTCCGGCTCGACGAACTCCTCGCCCGCACCGCCGGGTTCCGCACCGTGGCCGTTCCCGGGTTCCGCGCCTACCAGCGCCGGCGCACCGCGCTGGTGAACGCCGAGCGGACCCGGCTGCGGCTGGACGACCACCGGCCGCGCGTCATGTCGGCGTTCGTCCGCAACCGGCTGCTGGACGAGGTGTATCTGCCGCTGATCGGCGACAGCCTCGCCAAGCAGCTCGGCACCGCCGACGCCGACCGGCGCACCGACTCGCAGGGCCTGCTGCTGCTCGTGTCGCCGCCCGGCTACGGCAAGACGACGCTCATGGAGTACGTCGCCGACCGGCTCGGCCTGGTCCTCGTCAAGATCAGCGGACCGAACCTCGGCCACGACGTGACCTCGCTCGACCCGGCCCAGGCCCGCACCGCGACCGCCCGCCAGGAGATCGAGAAGATCAACTTCGCGCTGGAGTCCGGCAACAACACACTCCTCTACCTCGACGACATCCAGCACACCTCACCGGAACTGCTCCAGAAGTTCATCCCGCTCTGCGACGCCACCCGCCGCATCGAGGGCGTGCGGGACGGCGAACCGCGCAGCCACGACCTGCGGGGCAAGCGCTTCGCGGTGTGCATGGCGGGCAATCCGTACACGGAGTCGGGCGAGCGGTTCCGCATCCCCGACATGCTCGCCAACCGGGCCGACGTCTGGAACCTCGGCGAGGTGCTGAGCGGCCGCGAGGACGTCTTCGCGCTGAGCTTCGTCGAGAACGCGCTGACCGCCAACCCGGTGCTGGCCCCGCTCGCCGGCCGTTCCCGCGACGACCTCGTCCGGTTCGTACGCCTCGCCTCCCACACCGCCCCGGCGCCCGGCGCGGACCGGCTGGACCACCCGTACACCCCCGCCGAGGTGGACCGGATCGTCGCGGTCCTGCGCCATCTGCTGACCGCCCGGGACACGGTGCTCGCCGTGAACGCCGCGTACATCGCCTCGGCGGCGCAGACGGACGCGACGCGCACCGAGCCGCCGTTCCGGCTCCAGGGCTCGTACCGCAACATGAACAAGATCGCCGAGCGGATCGTGCCGGTGATGAACGACGCGGAACTGTCCGCCGTCATCGACGACCACTACGCGGGCGAGGCCCAGACGCTGACGAGCGGCGCGGAGTCGAACCTGCTGAAGCTCGCCGCGCTGCGCGGCCGGCTCAGCACCGAACAGTCCGCGCGCTGGTCCGCGATCACCGCCTCCTACGTCCGCACACAGGCGCTGGGCGGCCCGGACGGCGACCCCATGACCCGGGCCGTCGCCGCGCTGGGGCTGCTCGCGGACCGGATCGCGGCGGTCGAGTCGGCGATCGTCCGGGTCGCGGACCCGCGCCATCTGCTCACCAACCCGCAGGCCCGGCACGCGGCGCCCCCGCCCGCCGGGCCGACGGAAGACCGCTGACCGCACGCTCGCACAGGAGAGGAACAAGGCATGCTGGGTCACGTGCCCCCACTTCCCCAGCAGCCCCAACGTTCCCCGTTCAGCGGACACATGGTCGTCTGCGGCGACGACGCACTGGCCAGGCGGCTCGCCGTCGAACTGCGCTATGTGTACGGGGAGCGGGTCACCCTCGTCCTGCCGCCCGGACGTGACGCCCGCCGACCGGAACTGCCGCTGACCGGAAGGGGTTTGGCGGGCCTGTTCGGCCGCATGTCGTCGGCGGTGATCCGCAACGGCGGCGGCCAGGGCGGGGCCGACGCGCTCGGCGACGACACCAACGCCGGGGTCGAGGCGGTCCGCATCCTGGAGGCGCCGGAGCCGTCCGACGAGGCCTTCGAGGAGGCGGGCGTCGAATCGGCCTCCGCGCTGGCGCTGGTCTACGACGACGACGAGCGCAACATCCGCGCCGCGCTGACCGCCCGCCGCCTCAACCCCCGCCTCCGGCTGGTCATCCGGCTCTACAACCGCAAGCTGGGCCAGCACCTGGAGACCCTGCTCGACCAGGCCGCGGCGGTCGCCACTCCCGGCCTGGACCGGACCGCGCTGGACGCCTCCACCACCGTCCTCTCCGACGCCGACACCGCGGCCCCCGCCCTCGCGGCGACCGTCCTCACCGGCTCCAGCAAGGTCATCCAGGCGGAGGGCCTGCTGCTGCGCGCCGCCGAACGCACCCCGCCCGGGGGCGGCCAGATCGCCGACCCCGGCCTGTGCACCCTCGCCCTGCTCTCCTCCACCACCCATGACCCGGCGGGCACCGAGGGCTCCGACAGCAGCGGCGACGAGGGGCCCCGGCTGCTGCCCGACGAACGGCAGGTGGCGGCGGCGACGGGGCGCGGCACGATCGTCCTGGAAGCGGTCAGCCAGGCCGGCCCGCCCGGTCCGACACCACGGATGGGCGGCCGGGGCGCACCGCTCGGCCAGGTCTTCTCACGGCGGCTGCGCTGGTCGGCGCTGGGCGTCGGCCTGGCCGTCCTGGCCCTCGCCGTCGCCTCCACGCTCACCACCGGCGACAATCCGCTGCACGCCACCTACCTCACCCTGCTCGACCTGTTCGCGATGGGCGACCCGGCGATCGGCGATCCGACGGCCCGCCAGATCATCCAACTCCTCTCCGGTGTCGCCGGGTTGATGCTGCTCCCCCTCCTCGTGGCCGGCGTCCTGGAAGCCTTCGGCTCGCTCCGCACGGCATCCTCGCTGCGCCGCCCGCCACGCGGCCTGTCCGGCCATGTGGTGCTGCTCGGCCTCGGCAAGATCGGTACACGCGTCCTCGTCCGGCTGCGCGAACTCGGCATCCCCGTGGTGTGCGTGGAGAACGACCCGGACGCGCGCGGCATCCCGGTGGCCCGGCGGCTGCACGTACCGGTGGTCCTCGGCGACGTCACGCAGGAGGGCGTCCTGGAGGCGGCGAAGATCCAGCGTTCCCGCGCCCTCCTCGCCCTGACCAGCGCCGACACCACCAACCTGGAGGCGGCCCTCTACGCCCGCTCGGTCAAGCCGGACCTGCGGGTGGCGCTGCGCCTGTACGACGACGAGTTCGCCACCGCCGTCTACCGCACCCTGCGCACCGCCCACCCCCAGGCCGTGACCCGCTCCCGCTCCGTCTCCCATCTGGCCGCCCCGGCCTTCGCGGTCGCCATGATGGGCCGGCAGATCCTGGGTGCGATCCCGGTCGAGCGGAAGGTGATGCTCTTCGCGGCGGTCGAGGTGGCGGGCCATCCGCAACTGGAGGGCCGCACGGTGGAGCAGGCGTTCCGGGCGGGCGCCTGGCGGGTCCTCGCCCTGGACGCCACCCCGCCCGGCGACCGCCGCCCGGACCTGGCCTTCTCCGAATCGGCCACCCCGGACCGCCCGTCCGGCCTGGTGTGGGACCTGCACCCCGGGTACGTACTGCGCCCCGAGGACCGCGTGGTGATCGCCGCGACCCGCCGGGGCCTGGCCGAACTCCTGCGCAGACGCCGCCCGGTGGCCCCGAGGGTGTGAGGGGCGGCTGCGGATCGGAGCGGGGAGCGGGCACGGGTTCCGCCGAAATCCACATGCCCGGCGATTCCCCCGCCCCCTACCCTGCCCTCCATGGACACGGCCCCCGAACTCCTGAACGTGATCGACATCGAGGCGACGTGCTGGGACGGGCAACCGCCGCCCGGTGCGGTGAGCGAGATCATCGAGATCGGGCTGACCGTCGTCGACCTGCACGCGGCCAATGGGGTCTCCCCTGCTCGAACGGAGTTGAGAGCTCGGGGAAGGGTTGCCCGCCACCGGATCCTGGTCCGGCCCGCCCGGTCCACGGTCAGCGCCTTCTGCACCGAGCTGACCGGCCTCACCCAGGCCGAGGTGGACACGGGCGTCTCCTTCGCCGAGGCCTGCCGCCTGCTCGCCGCCGAGCACGCGTCGGGCATACGTCCCTGGGCCAGCTGGGGCGACTACGACCGCAACCAGTTCACCCGCCAGTGCCGGGCCACCGGAACCCGCTATCCGTTCGGCCACCGCCACACCAACGCCAAGCTCCCCTTCACCTCCGCCCACGGCCTGCGCAAGCGCCCCGGCATGGCCCAGGCCCTGGAGGTGGCGGGCCTCCCTCTGGAGGGCCGCCACCACAGCGGCGCGGACGACGCCTGGAACATCGCGGCGTTGATCCTGGAGGTGGCGGCCCGGGGCGCCTGGCCGGAACCCACCCCCTGAGGGGCTAGAGCCCGCCGCCCATCACCCCCCGCACCTCGTCCAGCGTCGCCGCCGCGATCTCGTTGGCCCGCTCGTTCCCGGCCCGGAGCACCGACCGTACGTACCCCATGTCCCGCGCGTACTCCGCCCGCCGGGCCCGGATCGGCGCCATCCGGCTGTTGACGGCCTCGGTCACCGTCCGCTTGAGGGCGGCCGCGCCACCCCCACCGATCTCCTCCGCCACGGCGTGCGGGTCCCGGTCCAGACAGAGCGCCGCCAGCAGCACCAGCGAGGAGACCCCGGGCCGGCTCTCGGGGTCGTACGTGATGTAGCGCTCGGCATCCGTCTTCGCCCCCTTGATCAGCCGGGCGGTCTCGTCCGCGTCGGCGCCCAGCGCGACGGAGTTGCCCCGGCTCTTACTCATCTTGGTGCCGTCGGTGCCGAGGAGGAGCGGCGCGTCGGAGAGCAGCGCGTCGGGTTCCGGGAAGACCGCCCCGTACCGCTCGTTGAAGCGCCGGGCGACGGTCCGCGTGACTTCGAGGTGCGGCAGCTGGTCCTGTCCGACCGGCACCAGGTTCCCCTTGCAGAAAAGGATGTCGGCGGCCTGGTGCACGGGGTACGTGAACATCAGCCCGCTGACGGCCGACTGCCGGGAGTGCGCGATCTCGTCCTTGACGGTGGGGTTGCGGTTCAGCTCGGCGACGGAGACCAGGCTCAGGAACGGCAGCATCAGCTGGTTGAGCGCGGGCACGGCGCTGTGGTTGAAGACCGTCGAGCGTGCCGGGTCGATCCCGACGGCCAGATAGTCCAGCAGCATCCCCTCCATGTACTCGCCGAGCCGGTCGGCGACGTCCCGATCGGTGAGCACCTGGTAGTCGGCGATGATCACGAAGACGTCCACCCCGAGCTCCTGGAGCCGGACGCGGTTGTGGAGGGTGCCGAAGTAGTGCCCGAGGTGCAACGACCCGGTGGGCCGGTCCCCGGTCATCACCCGGAACCGGTCGGGCGCCTGCCGGATCCGCGCCTCCAGTTCGGCGGTGCGCTGCTCGGGCGATGCGGTGACGATGCTCATGGGGGTCTCTCTCCTCGCGATGCTGGTTGCGTGGAGGACGGCCCGCCGTGATCACCGGCTTCCGTACCCGTACGAGGGCAGAGAAAAGGGCCGTCCATATCGAACGGCCCTGATTCCGTGCAGAGGGGAGGTGGCCGCTCCTAGAAGGAGCGCCACCAGTTTCGGCACGGTACGAAGGTCATGGACCGAGCTTAACGAAACCGAACTCCGCCCACACGACCTTTCCCGGCCCGCGGCGCGCCCCGTAACCCCAACGGTCCGCCAGCGCACCGAGAACAAAGCTCGGCCCCGCCTCGTTCCCCTGCTCCGCCGGCCAGGCGTACATCTTCCCCGCCGACGCCTGACGTCTGGGCCGTCTCTTTCGGATCACGCCTGGACAGCGTCCTCCTCCGCCCGTACCCAGGCCAACTGCGCGTCGCTCAGCGGCGGATCGAACCCTTCCGGGAACAGCAGCATGTCCGGCTGCGGCCACATGTTCTCCGGTCCGTGCTCCTGACAGTCCAAGGCGACGAGGTGCGGCCCTTCCCCGCAGGACTCGTGCCGGTAGGGGCGGTCATGCGCCTGGCAGAAATACCCGAACACCGAGCAGTCGTCGTCACTCGGTTCGTAGAAGCCGGGGTCACTGACGATCACGGTCACCGGCTCCTGCCGGTTGAACCGAGGGATGGGCCGGGGGTCACACCACAGCAGTCGAGGAGGGAGCACGCGCCCATCCTGCACCGAGGCCGAGCCATTCGGATCAACGAGTGTGTTCCACGCGCCCCCGGGGTGAGCCGTGGGTTTGTAGGAGTGTTCGCCCGTCCGCTCGTAGTAGCTCTCGCGCGCGGCGACGCCTGTGGCCAGCACCCGCTCCGGAAACCGCGGCCCGGCGACGTAGTGGCGGCCTTTCGTCCGGCCCACGGCTGTCAGCAACTGCGCCTTGGTGAGTGCCTGCAAATCCCGCGTGGCCTGCTGCGTGTTGATCGCTTCGGCCTTCTCGTAGCGGCTGCGCCGCACCCGCCCGACCATGGCCACCTCGTGCAGCGCGGTGACCTGCCGCTCCGTGACTCCGTGTGTACCCGTCTCCTCCATCAGTTGCATCCAGCAGTCGTTGGAACGGTCGACACGGCGTTGCACCCGCTGAGTCTGCTGGTGGTAGGCGAGCAGGTTGAACTTGATCCAGGGCAAGGTGTCGCGCTCCGGCGACCAGACCGGTCCTCCGACCTCTCGCAGCACCTTGTAGTACTCCCAGGTGTTGCCCGGCATGCCCAGCCATTCCTCGATCGAGGAGAACTCGGGGGCGAGAACGCCGCCGCGTGCGATGAGAAGGGTCTGCACCGAGCGGGACATGCGGCCGTTGCCGTCGGACCAGGGATGGATCTTCACCAGGTTCAGATGGGCCATGGCGGCACGGAGCAGGACATGACTGTCCAGGTCACCTTCGTTCAGCCAGTCCACGAGCTCGCTCATGAGCCCGGGAACCCGCTCCTGGTCAGGGCCTTCGTAATCGGTGGCGAGCTCGTCTCCCGGCGCGGTGATGCGGATCGAGGTCCTGCGCCACTGCCCGGCGAGCTTGCGGGGGTGGTGATGCCCCTGAAGCATCCAGTGCAGGCTGTTGAGGAGCCCCTTGCTGTAGCGGAAGTCGGTCACATCGTGCAGTGACTGGATGTACGTCATGGCCTGTTGGTAGGCCAGCGTCTCCGCCTTGTTCTCGTCACTGGCCTCGACCTCGCGCTCGCCGTCCATCAGGTCGGCGACGTCCACGGCATCGACCCGGTAGCCCTCAATCGCGTTCGACGCCGCGATGGCATTGGCTGTCAGGGCCTTGCGCAGATCAAGGATCCATTTCATCGGAGCCTGCTGCACCGCATGCCGCACCCGTTCGCGCAGGACGTTGATCTGCTCCAGAACCTGAAGGTCGCCCGAGTTCAGGCGTGGCATCTCGTACAGCATGATGCAGTGATACCCAGCAACCAGCATGCTCGCTCGATGCGTCTCGCGGCCCCGTCAGGAGTTGGACCACCCACGTCGGCACAGGACGAGGCGGTATCCGTCCGGGTCCTCCACGGTGACGCCCCACTCATTCCAGTACGGGTTCGGCGACGCGACCCGCTTGCCGCCGTGCTCCTCCAGGCGCTCCACCGTCTCCTCCGGCACCGGGCCGTCGAAGTAGAGGACGAGCAGGTCCTCGTCGGTGGGGCGGGGTTCGACCGGGTGGTCGCCGCCGTGGACGAGTTCGAGGTGCCAGGACGCGTCCGGGTGTCCCACCATGAGCAGGTCGTGCGTGCCGGGCTCCCGGCCCGCGTCGGCGCGGAAGAGGACCGTCAGCCCGAGGCCGTCCGCCCAGAATCTCTCGGCGGCGGCGAGGTCCCGGGACGGCCGGGCGATGCGGACGTGGGGCTGACCGGTGAACGGCATGGTGGGGCTCCTGCCCGACAGCGGCACGCCCTGCGCGTGCCCCGGCCCGCAGCGTAGGCGGCCGGTGCGCCCGTCCGCACCGGCCCCGGGTCGCACGGCTCTCCGCCGCTCGTCCTACAGCTGCCCCAGCACCTCGTCGAACGCCGCGCTCCAGCCCGCCGCCGGGCCCCAGTTGTCCTCCGCCCTCGACAGAAGCAGGACCCTGGCGGGCGCGCCGGCCGCCGCGCAGGCGGCGAGCTTGTGGTGGCCGTCGAGGACGGCGGCCACCAGGAAGCGCTCGGGGTGCTCTGCCTCTACGTAGATGTCCTCGACCCAGGCCAGCGCCAGGGCGGCGGGGCGGTGGCCCGCCGTGATCGCCGAGGTGTACCGGGCCACCGTGTCCGCGTCGAGCACGTCCAGCGGCTGGGACGGGAGCAGTACGCCGTACGTCGGGGTCTCGCCGGGGATGCGGTCGCGCAGCTGGAAGTGGTCGGTGCCCGGCCAGTCGTCGAGGGGGTCCTCGGTGTACGGCTCGTCGTCCTCGCGCAGCTCGCGGCGCCGGACCCACCACGACGCCGCCGGATCGGTCACCCGCTCCAGGGCGAGGTCGGCCAGGTGGACGCGGTAGTGGCCGGTCGGGAGCTCCTCGATGAGGGGAGCGGCGGCGTCGAGGGCGCCGGAGCCCAGGTCGTCGAGGTCGGCCAGCGCGGTGCGCAGGCGGTCCGCGCCCTCCCGGGCCGCCCGGGGCGGCCAGCCGAGGAGGGACATCGTCGTCTCGCAGGTGCCGCATTCCGAGCCGACGTGATAGACCCGCTCCCCGTCGATACGGAGGGACTTGCCCCAGCGGGGCCAGGACGAGCCGGGCGCGGGCGGGTCGTAGTCGATCCGGATCCTGCCCCGGCCGTCCTCGACGGTGAAGCGTGCGTGGCGCGGGGAGTCGAGGGTGACCGGGCCGATCGACGGCGGGTAGTGGTGGTCGAGTCGGCGCTCCGACCAGGCGCGGTTCACGAGCTCGCCGTACTCGCCGTCCGGAGGAGTCAGGGGCAGCAGCGGGCTCTGGCCCGTCAGGGCGACCAGGGCGTGGTGCACATCGCCCGCCGAGGTCCGCTTCTCCGCCAGCTCCCGCAGGAGGTGGGGTATCGCGGCGGGGTCGTCCAGCAGTTCCAGGGCCACGACGAAGGCGCCGTACTCCAGTCCGGTCAGGCCGGGGAGGCGTTGCGCGATCGGCACCGTCCACTCCCGGGCCCCGAGCCGCCCCAGTGCCAGGGCCGCGCGCCCGCGCAAGGCCTTGTGGTCCAGCAGGCCTCCGAGGAACGGTGCGAAGTCGGGGGCGTCGGACAGGCCCATGGCGTCCACGAGGGGTTCCGTCGCGCCGAGCTCCTCGGCGAGGCGGTGCAGCTCGGCTGCCGGAAGCTTCAGTCGCCGCTGCACCGCCGTGCCCAGCAGCTCCACCGCGCCGTCGTCGCCGCTCCCGCCCAGCAGGCGCAGGAACACCGGGACGGCCGGTTCGCCGAGGGCCCCGAGCAGCCAGGAGAGGTGGCGCCGCTCGTCCTTCGCCGCCCGGCCGTAGCGGGCCTCGATCGCGGCGGGCAGGTCGGCCGGGGCGTCCGCGGTCAGCGCGAACAGGGCGCTCCAGATGTCGTTCGCCGCGAGCGCCGCGTCCAGGCGCGCCCGTGTGGTGCCGTTCATGTCCCCCCACCCCGCTCACTTCACTTCTTGGCGTGCTCGCCGACGTAGAACAGGATCCAGATGAAGCCCGCGAAGAGATGCGTGGCGAAGACGTAGACGAAGACGCGCAGGGCGACGCCGCGCTCCTTCCAGCGCTCGCTCTCGCCGCCGCTCCCACTCACAGCCCCGCCTCCATGGAAGGTGCGGTCCGTGGCCGGTCCGCGCATCCCGTCCAGGGTACGCACCGGCCCGAGGACCCCCGTGGAATAGGTCAGGGGGGTGCTCCGTTGTAGGGTGTGTTCACATAGTTCAAAGTTCAACAAAATCGGAGGCGGGCCATGGAGTTCGGGATCTTCACCGTCGGGGACGTCACCACCGACCCGACGACCGGCAGGACGCCGAGCGAGCACGAGCGGATCAAGGCCACCCTCGCCATCGCACAGAAGGCCGAGGAGGTCGGCCTGGACGTCTTCGCGACCGGCGAGCACCACAACCCGCCGTTCGTCCCGTCCTCGCCGACGACCACGCTCGGCTACATCGCCGCCCGTACCGAGAACCTGATCCTGTCCACGTCCACGACGCTGATCACCACCAACGACCCGGTGAAGATCGCCGAGGACTACGCGACGCTCCAGCACCTCGCGGACGGCCGCGTCGACCTGATGATGGGGCGCGGCAACACCGGTCCGGTCTACCCCTGGTTCGGCAAGGACATCCGTCAGGGCATCCCGCTCGCCATCGAGAACTACGCCCTGCTGCACAAGCTGTGGCGCGAGGACGTCGTCGACTGGGAGGGCAAGTTCCGTACGCCGCTGCAGTCCTTCACCGCGACCCCGCGCCCGCTGGACGGCGTCCCGCCGTTCGTCTGGCACGGCTCGATCCGCTCGCCGGAGATCGCCGAGCAGGCCGCGTACTACGGCGACGGCTTCTTCCACAACAACATCTTCTGGCCCATCGAGCACACCAAGAAGATGGTGGACCTGTACCGGCAGCGGTACGCGCACTACGGGCACGGCACCGCCGAGCAGGCCATCGTCGGCCTCGGCGGCCAGGTGTTCATGCGGAAGAACTCGCAGGACGCGGTACGGGAGTTCCGTCCGTACTTCGACAACGCGCCGGTCTACGGACACGGGCCCTCGATGGAGGACTTCACGCAGCAGACGCCGCTGACCGTCGGCTCGCCGCAGGAGGTCATCGAGCGGACCCTGTCCTTCCGGGACGCCGTCGGTGACTACCAGCGCCAGCTGTTCCTGATGGACCACGCGGGACTGCCGCTGAAGACGGTCCTGGAGCAGCTCGACATCCTCGGCGAGGAGGTCGTCCCGGTACTGCGCAAGGAGTTCGCGGCCCTGCGTCCGGCCGGGGTCCCGGGCTCCGCGCCCGTCCACCCGGCCGTCGCCGCCCGCACCGCCACGAAGGAGGTCTGACCACCGTGTCCAACGTCTTCGCCACCGAGCCCCTGCGCATCGTCGCCGTGTCGGCCGGGCTGAGCAGCCCGTCCTCGACCCGGCTGCTGGCCGAGCGGCTGGCCGGTGCCGCCCGTGAGCGGCTGCTGGCCGAGCAGGACCGCACGGTCGAGGTCCAGGTGATCGAACTGCGCGACCTGGCCGTCGACATCGCCAACCACCTGGTCACCGGCTTCCCGCCGGCCGCCCTGGACGGGGCGATCAAGGAGGTGGCGGAGGCGGACGGGCTGATCGCCGTCTCGCCCGTGTTCACCGCCTCGTACAGCGGACTGTTCAAGTCGTTCTTCGACCTGGTCGACAACACGGCACTGACCGGCAAGCCCGTCGTCATCGCGGCGACCGGCGGCACCGCCCGCCACTCGCTGGTCCTGGAACACGCGATGCGCCCGCTCTTCGCCTATCTGCGGGCCACCGTCGTACCGACGTCCGTGTACGCGGCGTCGGAGGACTGGGGCTCGTCCGGCGACGAGTACACCGACGGCCTGCCCTCCCGCATCCGCCGGGCGGGCGGCGAGCTCGCGGCCATGATCACGGGCGGCCGGGCGGCCTCCGGGGCGCCGAGGACGCTCGGGCTCGACGACGAGGTGGTGCCGTTCGAGCAGCAGCTCGCCGACCTCCGCCTGGACTGAGGGACCCGCCGACCGAAACCTTGTACCGGTTTGATTAGAGTTGGACCGAAAGGTGCGTCGTACGAGTTCGCCTCGTACGACGCGTCCGCGCACTGAGCCGAACCGAGCTGGAGGCAGTGATGGGCAGGATCGTGGTGGGCGTTGACGGTTCCGAGTCGTCGGTCAAGGCGTTGCACTGGGCCGTACGCCAGGCGGAGCTGACCGGTGACACGGTGGAGGCCGTCAACAGCTGGGAGTACCCCGCGACGAGCTGGGCGTCGATGATGCCCGGCATGCCGGAGGACTTCGACCCGCAGGCCCTGGCGACCGTGGCCCTCACCGAGACGCTGGAGGAGGCCCTGGGCGCCGAGGGCGCGGCGGCGGTCAGCAAGATCGTGGTGATCGGCAACCCGGCCCAGTCCCTGCTGGACCGCGCCGAAGGAGCCAGCCTGCTCGTCGTGGGAGCGCGCGGCTACAGCGGCTTCAAGGCGACCCTGCTCGGCTCGGTCAGCCTCCATGTCACCCAGCACGCACCGTGCCCGGTGACGGTCGTACGCGGCTGACGACGGACGGGGCGGGTCCGCACGACCAGGTGCGGGCCCGCCCTCTTGCGTACCGGTCCGAGATGCCGGGCTCTCACGCGCCCCGGCCGGCCGGGGGCCCGGAACGGCGCGGCAGCAACGGCCAGGTGGCGGAGAGCTTCATCGCCGCCTCGGTCACCGCGGGATCGCTCGACCGCTCCATCGCCCCCTCCAGAAAGGCATGGGCCGCCGCCTCGTACAGGTCGTCCGTGGCCCGGACCCGGGCTTCCACCGCCTCCCGGCGCTGGGCCGAACGGTCCTGCGCCGACCGGTCGAGCGAGCCGGCCCGGTCCGCGGCGGCGCGGGCCTCCTCCCGCTGCCTGACCCTGTCGGCCCGGCGTTCCAGGGCCGCGCGGTACGCGTCCAGGTAGGGGTGTTCCCTGAGCAGCCCCAGCAGGAAGCCGATGCCTCCGGACAGGAAGAGCAGGGCCACGAACATCCAGGTGATGGTGAGCGGGGTCAGATGGAGGCTGTCCGCCAGTGTCGACGGCGTGACGAGGTCCTTCGCACCGCTGTAGCCACTGATTTGCGACGGGGCGTCGATGGGGTCGGGGTGCTTGAGCACCAGCTTGGCCCGCAGGTCGCCCAGGGCCCATCCGGAGAACCCCCAGACCCCCAACAGGGCCAGCGCCGGAAGCGCGGCGGCCTTGAAGGATCCGGTCGCCGCGCGGCTGCGCAGGGTCCGCCCCGCCAGGTGCGGCAGGAGCACCATCAGTACGGCGGTGGAGATCGCCAGCGTGCCGGACAGGAAGTCGGCGCTCTTGCTGCCCGTTCCGTGGAAGGGCTGGAAGGCGATCCAGTAGATCGGTATCTCGACCGCCGCGATGGCGAGCAGCATGGCCCAGGTCAGCCACGCGGGCATGCCCGGACGTGCCGGCATGCCTTCCCAGCCCGGGTCGGACGGCGGAGCCAGGTCGCCGAGGAACTCCGCCTCCCGCTCCTCCCTCGGGGCGGGGCCACGGCCGGTGGGCGGCCGGCCGGCGTCCGCGTCCCCGGCAGGATCGAGCGACTGCCAGTCGTCGTCCGCCGAACCGTCGTCGGCCGAACCGTCGTCGGCCGAACCGTCGTCGGCCGAACCCTCGTCGGGCACCGGCGCGGGGCCGCGCCGCCCGGCGGGGGCCCCGTCGTCGCCTCCGGGCGGCGTCCCGTCCGGGCGGGACGCCGCACCGCTCTCCCCGGTGGCCTCCGCGTCGGGGAACCGGGCCTGGATCCACCGGAGTTCGACCCGCTCCCGGACACCGTCCCGGAACCGTTCCCACCGCACCGCACGGGCCGCGAGCCGGTTCAGCTGGCGCCAGGACGACCGGACCTGTTCGTCGGCCTCCCGCAACAGCTCGTCCTGCAGCCGACTCTCCACCTCGGCCGCTTCCACGTCCGACCTGGCACGCGCGTCCCGCAGGAGCGCCGCCTCCTCCATGTCCGCCGCCTGCTCCCGCAACTGCGCCTGCAACATGTCGCGCACCGAGGCGAGTTCGGCGAAGTAGGGCACCCGGCCGCCGCTGTCGAGCACCCAGGGGTCGAGCGCGCCCGACCGGGCGGCCCGGCCGCGCACGGCGGGCCGCCTCCGGCCCGTGACCGCCCCGGCCCCACGCTTGCGGGCATCCTCGATCAGGCGCCGCTGCTGCCGGTCCGTCAGGACCAGAGGGTGGCGCGTGGGCCCCGCCTCCGGCTCCGCGACCCGGCGGTCCGCGCCCCGGCTTCCGGCCCCGGCGCGCAGCGGCCCCGGAATCCTGAGCCGCCGCCGGCGCGGCTCCCCGGGGTCACTTCCGGTAGTCGTCGTGGACATGCGCCTTCGCCCTCCCGCTCAGGATCTCGGACCAGAACGCGTCGAACGGCCGGTACTCGCTCGGCCTGGCGTCGTGGCGCATGCCGTAGCCGACGGGATAGACGTCCATCCCGGCGATTCCCGGTACGCCCCTGTCGCCGAGCAGGGTGTCGACGGCCCGCTCCCGGCTCTCCTCCGTCGCGATCTCGCCCACCCTGAGCGTGAACTCCTTGTCGGCCTGCTCGAAGTCGCTCACCACCAGCAGGCTCGGCGTCCCCTTGCCGGACGGCATGGCGTCGCCGATCCGCGCCAGGCCCCCGAGCACATCCGAACCCCCTTGTGTGCGGGCACACTTCAGCATGGTGAGCGCACCCATGAGCGCCAGGACCCGCGACGACCTGCGCATGCTGTCGCGGTCGGAGGTCTCGTCCCCCGGCGGGTCGAGGTCGATGTCCCCGACCCGGCAGGAGGAGGTCTGCGAGGACCGGGCGACCGGGGCGAACGCCAGCGTGCCGCAGTGCCGTTCGGTCAGGAAGGGGACCAGCGTGGACTTGAGTTTCGCCTCGGCGTCGAAGCCCCGGCTGCCGGCCGCTCCGGAACCCGAACCGTCGATGACCAGCCCGCAGGGCGTGCGGAGTTCATCGCCCCCGGAGGGCGAGGAGCAGCCGGCGACGGCCACGAGCGACGTGGCGAGCACCAGGGCCGAGGCGGCACGCCGGAAGCGGCCGGATCGGTGTGACGGCCCGGCGACGGGCGGACGGCCGGGCGGGTGGGGCACGTTCATCGCTCTCTCCGTGTTCGTGCGATGGTTCACGGTTTCCTGGAATTCGCCGGTGGTGACCGGTCGCTGCGCGGCGCGCGCCGGTGGCACGACCGGTGTCGGGAGGGTCATCCGCGCCCCCGTCCCGGGCCCGCCGCCGCCCTGTGCGGGGCGGCGGGATCCGCGCCCCGCACGGGCTGAGCGTCGAGGATGGCCAGTGCACGGGTCACCGGGTGTTCGGTCCGGCCCCGGGCCGGGGCGGCCCACAGCCCGCCGTCCACCCGCAGCCAGTCGTCGGTGTGCTGCCAGGACTCGTCGAGAACGATGTGGCCGGGCAGCAGGTGCGGGTGGTCCAGCGGGAACGGCCCCTCCCCCGCACGTGACTGAAGGTCCGTCAGGACCGCTGTCCAGTAACGGGCGAGCCGCTGGTTCGCCTCGTGGGTCAGGACAGCGGCCCGGCCCCGGCACACGCCCGCCGAGGCCCGCCACACACCGATGAGTTCGCCGTACCGGGCGAGGGCGGCCGGCGCGGGGGCCTGCCGCACGTCGTACTGGGTGACCACCCGCACGGACTCGGCGTGGATCCGCGCACACAGCTCGCGTTCGTCGTGCAGCAGCCGCGAGCGCAGCTGGTCGGCCCCGCGCGAGGCACTCGCCCGTATCCCCTGCACATGGGGGGTCAGCAGTTCCGGGTACGGATCGGCGGCGCCCCGCGGCAAGGTGTCCGGGTGCGGCAGCGAAGCGAGCCGGGCCCGCAGACCGGGCGCGTCCCGCCGGCCCTGATACCTGTCGTGGAATGCGATGATCCGGCCGACCCAGGCATACCGGGCCGGACTTCTGAAGCGGTTCGTGTCGATTCTC
Organism: Streptomyces sp. NBC_01363; assembly: GCF_026340595.1. Lineage (GTDB taxonomy): Bacteria > Actinomycetota > Actinomycetes > Streptomycetales > Streptomycetaceae > Streptomyces. The sequence continues at coordinate 1,794,648 of NZ_JAPEPF010000001.1, read as the reverse complement.
ATGGCGGAATCCCCTTCCCCCGTGCAGCCGCCCTCCGGCGACCGCCTTTTCTCCGTTCGAGCGCGCTCCGGCGGCTTCTTTCGCATGGCGTGATCCGGTCCGTCGCCCCCCGCCGCGCCCGCCCCTGGCGGTTCACCGGAAGAACCCCGAAGCTGAATCGGGGAACGGAGCGTAGCCGACCGGGTAAGGGAAATTCCCGGCTTTTCGACCGCGCATTCGGCTCCGCGGGCATTTCCCGGAACACATCCGGAATCGGCCCGGAAGGCGACCGGAACGCACCCGGAAACGCCCGGAAATCCACCGGAAGAAATGTGCCGCGCGCCGCCCGTTCGCTCGATACTCGTTCTCGACGAAGTCTGCGGTGCCCGCTCGGTGTTGCCGGAGCGGACGGCCCGGCGGGAAGGGGGAGGGCGGATGCGGGTCAGGGTCGGCGGGACGCACTTCCCGGTGGAGACGCTGGGGCCGGGCCGACGGCTGGGCATCTGGCTGCAGGGCTGTCCGCTGGCGTGCCCCGGTTGCATGTCGCGGCACACCTGGGAGCCGGAGAACGGCGAATCCATGGACGTGGCGGAGCTGTTGGAGCTGTGGCGGGCCGCGCTCGCCCGCGGCGCCGCGGGCCTGACGGTGAGCGGCGGCGAGCCGCTCGCCCAGCCCGCGGCCCTGGCGGAACTGCTCCGGGGCGCCGCCCTGCTGCGTGCCGCGGGGACCCGCCCTGGCGCGACCGACGACGGCCTCCCCGCCGATCTGCTGGTCTACACCGGCTACGAGGAGCCCGAGTTGGACGCGACCCGGCGGGCCGCCCTGGCACCGGCGGACGCCGTGGTGACCGGGCGCTTCCGGATCGCCGAACCGACCGGGCTCGTGTGGCGCGGCTCCGCGAACCAGCGGCTGACGCCACAGAGCGGCCTCGGCCGGGTCCGGTACGCGCCGCATCTGGACCGGGAGGCGGACGGGCCGACGGTACAGGTCGTCGTGGAGCCGGCGCGGGCGTCCGACGGGCCGTCCGGTCCTCCCTCGGTACGGCTCTTCGGGGTGCCGCGGCGAGGAGAACTCACCTATTTCGAAAGGCAGTTGAGAGAGCGTGGGCTACGACTCAGGGGGCGGAGCTGGCGGCCGTGAGGAGTCTCGCCAGTTCGGGGCGCTGGGCCACCAGGTGCACCGTCCAGGACGGATCGCGGCTCAACTCCTCGTGGACGGCCCAGCACAGCCAGCGCGCCGCCTTCTCCGGCGGCAGTCCGTGCCCCGCGCCGAGCAGGGGGAAGCAGAGGGAGGAGAGCGGCGGGTCGTAACTGTCGCGTTCCGCGCGGGCCAGCCGGAAGCTGGCCGAGACCGCCTCCGCGAGGACGTGCGGATCGACTCGATAGCCGTGTCCGTCGCTCGTGGGGGAAGCGACGGCCGCGTGGTGGATGCGGCGCACGCCGCGCTCGGCGAGGGCTCCCGGCGAGGTCGGGACGACGGTGCCGGGGCGCACCGGGAGCCCGGACCGGCCGTGGGCCCGCATCCACTCGACCAGTTCACGGGCGAGGACGTCGTCGACCGTCTCGCCTGCCTCGTCGCGGATCGCGGCGGCCCTGCGCAGCGATCCGGACACGGTGGAGCGGAACGTCTTGGACATCTCCAGATAGATGTTCTCCGAGGACACCAGGATGTCGATGTCCCGCAGCAGTTCGATGGACGCGACGTGCACGGTGACCCGGTGCACGGCGGCGGCCGACAGCGGTGGTCCGGTCAGCCGGGTCGGCGGGTCGGGCACCGGCTCCGGTGTCCGCGTCACCGGACCGCCTCCGCCACTGTCCGGGCCGGACGGGCCGGGCAGACCGGGCAGACCGGACGGAGGCGGTCCGGTGATGGCCGCCCGCGCCACCGCCAGTACCGCGAGCGCCAGTTCCGCGATCACCTCCTGCTCCTGGCTCTTGCGGAAGCGTTCGGACGTGACGCCGTAGACGGCTGCCGCGGCCTTGCGGCGTTCCTGGCCCGAAACGCCCCGCCAGTCCGGCAGCAGCCCGAAGGTGTGGGCCGCCGCCCTGGCGAGCGGGTCGCCCCGGGTGCCGTCGGCGGACAGGGTGCGTCCGCCGAGATGCCGCACTCCGGCCTTCAGCAGCGTCTCCACTCCGGCGGCCTCGTCGTCGAAACCCCCGCTCAGGCCCGCGGCGACGGCCACTCTGATCAGGGCCTCGGGCCGCAGGGTGCGCAGGCCGGCCAGACCGGGCCGGCGCAGGGCACGCAGCTCCGCGGCCAGCCGCTCGGCGCCGGGCAGCGGCGGAAGCGCCCGGCCTCCGGGCGCGGGCCCGGGGGGTTCTGGAGCGGACGAGGAGGGCTGGGTCTCCTGGCTCATGGCCGACACGATATGCCCGCCCGTCCGCCCGCGGGAGGGCCTCTGGACAACCTTGTCCGGCCGGGCGGTACGGCCACCGTCCCCGCCCTGCCCGGCCCCGTCACCGGAAGGCATGTCGCATGACTGTTCCGCCGCCCACGGAAGTGGAAGTCGACGAGGCCGGAACCGGCTACCGCGATCCGCGCGACGCGGAGACCCGCAAGGGGCTGGACCGGGTGCCGGCCGCACTGGGCGGACGCTTCGACCTCACCCAGGTGCTGAGCAGCGCCCACCGGCCGTCCCAGGCCGTGGTGCTGCGGGTCAAGGACCGGGAGGCCCGGCACGCGTCCGCCGACGTCCCCCTCGTACTGAAGTGGTACCACCACCGGTTCGGCCCCGACCCCGGCGTCCGCCGCGTCCTGGCCGAAGGGCCGGGCGGGCCGGTCGCCGGGCTGCTGGAGAGCGGCACCGCCGACGGCCACCCCTACGACCTGACCCTCTCGTACGGCGAGACCGACCTCGCCCGCTACCACGCCGACCACCCCGGGCCGCTGCCGCCCGCCCTGGTCCGGGCCGTCGTGGAACAGCTCCACGCGGCGCTGGTCGCGGTGCACGCGCGGGACATCGTGCACCGCGACGTCACGCCCGACAACATCATGGTGCGGATCCAGAACGAGGACCGGCCCGAACTGGTGCTGATCGACTTCGGCGCGGCGGTGCACGAGCCGCAGCACGACCGGTCGCGCCGGCGCGGCTGGGTGGGCAAGCCTCTCTACCTCGCACCGGAGGCGGCCCCGCACCGGCAGGCCGTGACCCCCGCCGTCGACTGGTGGTCCCTCGGCATGGTCGTCGCCGAACTGGCCGGCGGCAGCCACCCGATCGACTTCCGCGGCGACGAGGAGGTGCTGACCGAGGTCGCCACCCACGACCCCGAACTGCCCCTGCTGACCGACCCCCGCCTGCTGATGCTCTGTCAAGGACTGCTCACCCGGGCACCGGAGCACCGCTGGGGCGGCGATCAGGTGGCGGCCTGGCTGCGGGGTGAATCCCCACCGACGGCACCCCGCACGTCCGGTGCCGCGCCGCAGGACCTCCCGCCCCGGCGCACGCTGCGCCCCTTCCCCTTCATGGGCCGGGAGGTCACCGGCGCCGAGGAACTGGCCCGGCTCCTGGACGTCAACCGCCTCGCCACCGGACGGCTGCTGGGCCGTCGGAACCGGCGGGCCGAACTGGTCGAGTGGCTGGGCCAGTTCATCGACTCCCCCGGCCGCAGCTCCGAGGAGAACGAACGGCTCGTCGCCCTGCGCGCGGAACTCGCCGAACCGCCGGACGCCCGGACCACCGCACGGCTGATCAACTGGCTGGGCCCGCGACTGGAGGTCTCCTACCACGGGGTCCCCCTCGACACCCTGGGCATCCGGCAGCTGACCGAGGCGGTCACGGACGGCGACGCCGAGGCCCGCGCGGTACTGACCGATCTGCTGCGGCACGAACTGCTGCCCCTGCTCGCCGAACGTCCGGGCGGCGCCGGACTCGACGAGGTGCACCGGCGGTGGTCCGCGCACCGGGCCGCCTGGCGGCCGCTGACCGACGAGATCCTGTCGCGCGGCGGACCCCGCGACCGCGGCGCCGCCCGCGCCCGGCTGCGCAGCACCGATGCCGTCGACGCGATGCTGCTCCGGCTCGCCCACGAACCGGGGCGGGTCACGGCGGAACTGGCACGGGGGGCCGCCGCGGTGCGGGCCGCCCTGGCCGTGCCCGTCGACTGGTACACCCGGCTCGCCGCCGATCCGGACGACACCCTGCGGCTGATCGCCGCCCGGCTGCTGGCCGGTGTCGCCACCGACGAGGCCGCGGCGCGCCACGGGGAGCTGGCCGAGGCGGAGGCCGCCCGGCTGCTGGCCGCCGACCAGGACGCCACCCTTGTCTGGCTGCGCCGGCTGGAACGCCCGGCGATGCTGGGCTGGGCGCTGCTCGGGGCCACTACGGCCACCGTGCCGTGGGGGTTCGTGATCGGCCTCGCCGATGTCCTCGGACGGGCCTCCCAGCAGGCGGTCGTACTCGCCTGGGCACAGGCCCTGCCCGCCGCCGCCGCGGTGTTCGCCCTGGAGCTGTCCGCCGCGGCGTTCATCGGCCCGCCCCACTACCACCCCCGGCGGTCGCTCGCCGGGCGGCTGATCGCCACGTCGGAGCGCCCCGCCCGGTTCGCCCGGTCCCGCGGCCTGCGCACCCTGCTGCCGTCGGCCGCGCTGCTGGCCGCGGCGGTGGCCCTGGGGATCTACGCCGTCACCGTCGCGCCCTGGGCCTGGCCGATCGGCACCGTCGTGGCACTCACCGTCTGGACGGTGCACCGCACGGTCTCCTGGCGCCGGGAGCTGAGCCGGCTGCGCGCCGGGCGGACCGCGGACCGCACCGGCCGTCCGCGGGGCGTCGTGCCCGCGGGCCCGGCACGCACGTACCGGCCACACCATCCGCTGCCGCCGCCCGGAGGAGACCGATGAGCACCGGAGTCGCCCTGCCCTCGATCAGCGAGGTGTTCCCCGCGGTGGACTACGCACCGGCCGGCCAGTCGGTCGGCGATCTCGTCCCGCACGCCCAGGCCTTCGCACACCCCGGGGTCGCCCATGTGCCAGGGGCCGCGGACGCCGTCCACCAGGCCGCCGGGCACCTGACCGACGCGGCGGCCCACGGTCTGCACGAGCTGCTCGCCCCGGCGGCCGTCGCCCTGGGAGCGCTCAGCGGGGCGCTGCTGGCCGGCCGGGCCGCCCTCGTCACCACCCAGGTGCTCGCGGCGGCGGCCGTACGGGCCGCCGAGGAACAGGCGTGCCTCGAACGCCGGCAGGAGGCCTCCGCCGCCGCGGCCCAACAGTGGGAGGTCGCCGCCTTCGCCGCCGCGCGGGCGAACGCACGGCGGGAGGCACTGCTCGCACGGGTACGGCGGGCAGGGCGGGCGGCCCCGCCCGGCACTCCCCCGCCGCCGCCCCCCGGCCTCCCCGGCCCGCTCAGCCCGGTGGGCATGCCCCTGGCCCGGCTGCGCGAGCGACTGGCCGTCCTGGACGAGCGGATGCGTCACGCCGAGGCCGCGCACGCCGACTGGGTGCAGCGGGCGAGCCGGAACGTCTTCGCCGGACCGGAGGACGACGCCTGGCAGCGTGAACTGCGGGCCCGGCGCGCCTCGGTGCTGCACGAGCACCGGTCGCGGCCGGACGCCGCGCGGGACGCGGACCCCTCCGTCGCGCGCCGGGAGGACGAGGCCCTGCCGCAGCCGCCCGCCGCCGAGGAACTGCGGCACGAGGACGCCGTGCGGATCGGGGCCGAACTGCTCGCCCGGCTCGACGTGGCCGCCACCGCCGAGGACGCCGCACCGGCCGCCGCCGCGGTGCGGCACGCGCTCGCCGCCGCCGCGACCCGCCCGCTCAAGGCCCGCACCCATCTGCGCGAGGCACGCCGCTTCGTCGCCGACACCAACCGTGCCGTCCGGGCCCGCCGCGCCGCCGAGGAACGGGCCGCCGCACAGCTCCACTTCCTGGAGACCACGGCCCCGCAGGGCACGGACCCACTTCCGCCGGCCCCGGCCGAGACCGCGCTGCTGCGCCGGGTGCTCGACGAGGGCCGCCCGCTGGAACCCCATGAGCAGCAGCAGGTGGACGACCGGGTGTCGGAGCGGCTGGCGGAGCTGGAACGCCGGTACGTCGAGCGGATGCTGCGGCTCGCGATCTCCGGCACGGACCGCTCCGAGGGCCGGGGGGCCGACTCGTCGCACCCGCGCGACCGGCTCGTCCGCTTCGACTGGACGCCGCCCGACTGGGGCGAGGAGCACTGGCTGCGGATCGTCCTGGACGGGGAGCACGCGCGAGTGGCCACCATGCGCCGCGAACAGCCCGGTGCGCGCGACGGCGCCGCGCTCGCCCGGGACGCCGAACGGTGCCACCGGGCCGGCGACCACGTGGACCGGCTGCGGGAGATCGCCCGACAACTCGGCGTCGCCCTGGACTTCGTCTTCGAGGAGAGCGGCACCGTACCCGGGACACGGGGCGAGGAAGGCGTTCTTGTGCTCGGCGAGGACACCGTGGGCGCGCGGCCGGAAACGTCCGGGAACACGCGCGAAGGACAAGGGCTCCGGGGCGAGGACCGGCGGCCCAGGTACCGCACGGCTCCGACCGGCGACCGCTGACGCCACCGGCCGTCCGGCCGACGCCCCGCCGTCGCGGAAGACGTGAACACGATCGAGGATGCGGAGGAAGGGTGTGGACACCCACGGCACCGAGGACACGCGGTCCTACGACTACCGCAAGCACCGTCCGGGCCACGACGGACCGCCCGCCGAGGTCCGGGACGGCACGGAGGAGGGCGGGCCGGAGCGCGCGGTGCCGCTGTTCGTCGAGGAGCTGACGAGCACGCTGGGCGTGCACTCCCAGTACGTCCTGCACGGCAACATCCAGGACCTCCACCTGGTGCGTCACCGTTCCCGGGACGCCCACCACCCGTTGGTCGAGGTCGTGTGGAACGCCCTGCGCAGGCTGGGGTACCAGGCGCTGATCCGCTACGACCAGATCCGGGGCTTCCGCGTCGTCACGGGCCCCGAACAGCTGATGGTCGAGGAACTGCTGCATGTCACCCGGCAGTCCGGCGGCCGGGACCGGCACCGCCCGCCGGTCCTGATGGAGATCGAGCCGCTGCTCCACGGCATCGTCACGGGCTGGGCCGAGCACCGGCGCGCCGGCCACGGCAACGGCCGGTCGGCGGCGCCCCTCCGGGTCGCCCTGCTCGTCGAGCACGCCGCCCGGCTGACCACCGATGTCACCCGGCTCACCGAGTCCGAGCGCGACTTCTTCGTGGCCTGCCTCAAGCTCGCCGAGCAGGCCGCGCCGGTCCCGCTGCCGCCGGGCGTGCTGTCGCCGTCCGCGAGCCGCGGCGCCACACCGCTGTTCAACCCGGTCATCTGGCTCACCGAGGGCGAACGCGATCTGCCGAACTGGCTGGTCTCCGGGAGCGAACGCATCCGCACCATCGCGGTGCCCGACCCGGACGCCGACGAACGCCGGCGGATGGCCGCCCTCCTGCGGCACGAGCACACCGGGCCGGACGACGACGGGCACCGCACCGGTGGCGGGGTGACGGGCAAGGACCCGGTGGACGCCTTCGCACGGGCGTCCGTCGGGCTGCCGCTGCGGGCCATGCGGCAATCCCTCGACCTGGCCCTCTCCCGGGGCATTCCGTTCGGCGCCATGGCCGACGCGGTACGGATGTACCGGCTGGGGGTGGAGAAGAACCCGTGGCGGCGCGACGAGATCCGGCAGCGGATCATCGAGGGCGAACGCACCGTGCCGGAGCGGGTGCTCGGTCAGGAGGCGGCCGTCTCCATGACGCTGGACATCCTCAAGCGGGCCGCGATGGGGCTCTCGGGCTCCCAGGCCACCAACCCGGGCCACCGGCCGCGTGGCGTGCTGTTCTTCGCGGGCCCCACCGGCACGGGCAAGACCGAGCTGGCCAAGGCCGTCGCCTCGGTGCTGTTCGACAGCGACCAGGCGTATCTGCGCTTCGACATGAGTGAGTTCTCCTCCTCGCACTCGGCGGACCGCCTGGTGGGGGCCCCGCCCGGATACGTGGGGTACGAGGCGGGCGGAGAGCTGACGACCGCGGTGCGCGGCAATCCGTTCCGGGTGATCCTGTTCGACGAGATCGAGAAGGCCGACAAGGGAGTTCTCGACAAGTTCCTCCAGGTGCTGGAGGACGGCAGGCTCACCGACGGGCAGGGCGTCACCACGTACTTCAGCGAATGCGTGCTGATCTTCACCTCCAATCTGGGGGTGCAGCGCACCGACCCGCAGACCGAGGAACGGGAGTGGATCGTCCGCCCGGGAACCCCGTACCGGGAACTGGCCCGGACCGTGCGGCTGAACGTGAAGCGTCACTTCGAGCACGTCATCGGCCGGCCCGAGCTGATGAACCGGCTCGGCGGCAATGTGGTGGTCTTCGACTTCATCTCCGGCGAGGTGGCCGAACGGATCATGAAGCTCCAGATCGACAACATCCGGCGCCAGTTGCTGGCCGAGCACAGCATCTCCCTCGAACTCTCCCCGCACGCACGGGCCCAGCTGACCGAGTACTGCACGCACGACCAGTGGAACGGCGGCCGGGGCATCGGCATGACGCTGGAGACGCACCTGATCAACCCGCTGGCCCGCGCCCTGTTCGCCGATCCGGCGATCGGTGCGGGCTGGACCGTGTCGGTGCGGGAGGTCCACGAGCGCGACGACGGCCGGGTGGAGATCCGCATCGATACGTCGCCCGGCTTCGTGCCCGGTCAGCGATGACCGCGCCGGTCCGGGGCACCGACGGGGACCGGGACGACGGGTACGAGGGACACGACGGTTACGAGGGGTACGACGGGTACGACGACGACTGGGAATCCGTACCGGACGAGGAGGTGCGCGGGCCGGTCCCGCCTCCCCCGGACACCGCCGCCGGCGTGCGCTGCCCCGGCTGTGCGGCTCTCGTGCCGCCCGGGACCCCGCGCTGTCCACGCTGTCTGGCCCGGATCGGCGGCGAGGGCGGCGGGACGGCGCCGCCCGGCACCCGGGTGGTGCTGCACTTCGACACCCTGGCCCTGTCGCTGCCCGTCCAGCCCGGGGAACCACTGAGGCTCGGCAGGGACCCGGACTGGGCCCCCGCCTCGGCCGGTGCCTTCAAGGACCTGTCCGTCGTGTCCCGTCGGCATGCCAGTGTGAGCGTCGATCCCGACGGCACGGTCTGGGTCACCGAGGAGACCGACGGAACCGTGAACGGCACCTGGGTGAACGGCGGTCACCTCCTGCCGGGTGAACGGCACCGGCTGCGCCACGGCGACCGCCTCCAGCTGAGCCACCGGGTCGGCTGCACCGTCCGCATCACGGGGGACGGGCCCTGCTGAGGCGGCGCCGCTCCGTCCCGACCGGGGCGGGGCGGGGCGTCAGTCCGGCCAGGGCGAGGAGATCACGGCCCGGAGCGGGTTGAGCAGCCGGTTCGCCTCGGCCAGGCCCTCGGGGGAGTCGAGCCGCAGGCTTCGGTCCGGGTCGGTGTCCAGCGGTGCCTCCCCGCAACGGTCACCGAAGAGCTGCAGGGCGCTCCTGGGCCGGCACCGCTTCGACTCCCAGACCAGACCGTGCGTCTCGGAGGCGTGCTCACGCATCAGCCGTACCCAGTAGCGGGTCTTCGGGTAGTCCCCGGCCTCGGAGTCGACCAGCCAGGAGTCCTGCCAGACGGCGGCCAGGCCCTCGGCCGTCGCCAGTTCGACGAGGGACAGTTCGCGGGTGGTGCGCACCACCGAGAGCGTGTACCGGGACGCCTGCGCCCATGGGACCAGCCGCACCGCCGTGCGGTCCTCGAAGTCGACCGCGCGCAGCAGGACTTCGCAGAGCGCGGTGACCGGGTCGAGCGCGGCGTAGAGGAACGGGTAGGGGTCCTGTTCGGTGGCGTCGAACCGGTTGCCGCGGAAGTACGGGTGGGCTTGGTTGGGGTTGAAGGACTCGGGGCCGAAGTCGTTCTCGTGGCAGCGCCAGAGCTCGGTCCCCGCGGGCAGGACGCGCAGCAGGGGCCGCATGGCGACGCCGGTGGGCGGGATCTGGTCCATCAGCCCGCCACCAGTTCGAGTGCGGCCCGCGCGAGGTCCTCGTCGGGGACGGCGCCGAGGAGTTCGGCCGGGATTCCCGCCAGCCGGCCGTTGCCGCCGAGCCACCAGTCCGCGGCGCCCCAGGGGTCCTTGTCGGCCATCAGGATGTGGTTGATACGACGCACCACCGGCAGCGGTTCGGTCGTGCCCGGGGCGAACTGGAACCGGGGATACCGGTCCCCGGCCCCGGGATGGCGCAGTCTGATGAGACCGGCGGCCGCGGGGTCGTCCGCGGTTTCCGGGGCGAGTTCCGCCGGGCCCAGGGCCGGGGTCTCCCACAGCCGTTCATGAGCGGTACGGAGCAACTCCGCGGGGCCGGGCGGAGGGTCGGCGAACAGGTCGAGGAGTTCGCCGAGCAGCGCCCGGTCGACCGTCGGGGCGGACGGGGCGTCCGCGTAGCGGACCGTGCCGCTCAGCTCCCGGGCCACCGGGTGGTCGGAGGGCAGGGCGCGCAGTTGCAGCCGCAGGCCGCGCAGGGCCCGTTCGACGGCCTTGCGGTCACCGGCCGCCGCGAGGTCGTTCAGACCGTCGCACAGCCGTGCGCGCCGGCCGCCGTCGAGAGCGGCGAGCGTCATCGGCCAGTGGGTGCGGAGCAGGGAAAGGAACGCGTCAGGGGTCATCTCCGTGCTTCTCCTTTCACGGGGCGAGCGGGGCAGACGGGGCGGACGTATGCGTGCCGGGGGCGCCGTCCTGGCCGGCCGCTCCCGGATTGCCCTGGTGGATGAAGGCGGCCCAGGCGAACGGCACCGACAGGTCCAGCTCGGCGGCCGCACGGCCGAGTTCGGGCGTCAGACCGCGCACGGTGTCCCGTCGGCCGGGCGGCGCCAGCATCCAGCGCTGGGCGGCCCGCAGCGCGTCCGGCGGGGCCAGCCCGGCGCCGAGACGGTCGTGGAAGACGGTCATCAGTACCGAGCTGGCCACGTCCGGGACGGTCCAGCGGGAGCCCACCACGTCGGCGGCCAGCCGGTGCGCCAGGGCCGTGGTCAGTGTCAGCGCCTCGTCGTGGTCGCGGGCGCTGAGGTCCGTCTCGCAGGCGCTGAGCACGACCAGGGGGCCGCCCGCCCCCTCCGTACGGTCGAACGGTGTGTCCAGCAGCGCGGTGACCGTGAGTCTGCCCGCCTCCGGTTCCGTGCCCTGCGGCCAGCCGAGTTCCAGCGCTGAGGCGGTGGGGTCGGAACCCGCCACCCCGTGGCAGGCCAGGTGCACGAGGGCGACGCGCCCGGTGTCCCGTCCGGGCCCCGCCCCCAGCAGCGCCAGCACTTCCTGCGGGGTGCCCTCGGGCGGTTCCGGGGTCAGGTCGCGGGTCATCAGGGTTCCGTACAGGGCGGCGTCCGGGTAGTAGGTGTCGGCCAGGGCCAGAATCTCGTCCTCGGCACCGTCCAGGTCCCAGCCGGGAACGCACACCAGCGCCTGTCCCAGGGCGGCCGGCAGTCGTTCCCGGCCGGCCGCCCGTGCGAACTCCCGTCCGGACGCGGCGTACGAGAGGACGGCCAGCTCACACGCCCGTACCGTGCCGGGCCTGCCGTCCGGCGCCGGGCCGTGCCCGGGTGCCGGGGGGACCGTGAGCAGGGCCGCCTGCCAGGGCACCACACCGAGGTTCCCGCAGGCGATCAGGGTCAGCCGGACCGGTTGTGGCGCGGGTTGCGTCGCGGGGCCGCCCACCAGGCCCGATTCCGTGAGTCCCCTTTCCCACAACGCGAGTTCGTCGAGGACGGGGGCCATCACGGCCTCGCCCGCCCAGGCGCAGAGCGCGTCCAGTGCGGCCTCCCAGCGCTGCTGCCCCCGCCGGGCCGTGGCGTGCTGGGCCGCGGCGTCCAGATAGCCGTCGAGCGGGGCCCGGCCCTCGGCCGACAGACCGGGCAGGGGCAGCGACCGGGGCGGCTGCCCCGGGACCAGCAGCACGGCGGAGCCGTCCGCGCCTCCCTGCCCCGGCAGGAGGTACACCAACGCGTCGATCCCCGCGCGCCCGGCGGCGGCGACCAGCTCGGACACGGCGGGAATCCGCCCGGGGACGTCCTCCCCGTCGGCGGGACGCAGCAGTTCCAGGGCCCGGCGGCGCAGGGCGCTCGGCAGTTCCGGGCTACCGAACGACGCGCCCAGCACGACCTCCGCCAGCTCCGACCGGCTGCCTCCCGCGCGGGGGCCGGTGGTTCTCCGGGAGGTTTCCCGGCGCCACCTGTCGGCCAGTTCGTGCTCGCCGCGCTCCGCCAGCCGTTCGGCGACCGTGGCCGAGACCGCCGCCGCCCCGAGGACCAGTGCCCGTCCCTCCTCCAGACAGGCCACCGCGTCCGCGGGCCGCCCGGCACCGACCGCCCAGCCGGCGGCGGCCAGCGCGCGGCTGGCACCGGTCCTGGCGACCTGGAGGCCGTGCTGGACGCCCTGCTGGAGCAGGACGTCGTCGGCGATGGTGCGGAGCGAGTGCCGGGCGCTCTCGACCGCCCTGACCAGGTCGTCCCCTCCGTGGGCGGCTCGCCGCCCGTACGCGTCGGCCAGCTGCCAGTGCATGGCGGCGGCCGACCCCCCGCTCACCCCCGTCAGCTCCTCCTCGGTGCACTCCAGCTCGGTGATCATCTCGTCCAGGACGGACGGATCGCCGGTCATGCCGTACACCGCGTCGAGGGCCAGCCCGATCGCCTGCCGTGCCCGCACCCGCTGATCGACCATGACGGGCGCACCCAGCAAGGTCGCCCGGGTCCGCCGGATGCCTTCCTGGATACGGTCGACGGAGGGTTCGAGGAAGGAGCTCAAGGTCAGCAGCGGCGCCCAGCTCATGTCGAGCATCGTCTGTGCCAGCAGTGGTACGTCCGGGCTCGTCAGCGCCTGTTCCTGGTAGTGCACCGCACTGCGCAGCGAGTCGATGCTGCCGGTGAGCCAAGCGAGGGAGAGATGGACCACGCCCAGCTCGTAGAGCGGGAGGAACGACCACTCGGTGTCCTCACAGGCGTCCAGAATGTCGAGGAGTTCTCCCACCAGCGCTTCGAGCGTCTCCGTATCGCCGACCTCGCCCGCCCCGGTCGCCCGTATGTGGATCCGCAGACACTGATTGACCATCAATGCTTCGCTCAAGCCCGGCAGTTCGGGCAGAGCATCGGCCGACAGCCCCTCACCGGGGGTCAGGAGATCCTCCAGAATCGCCTGCGCCTCCTCCAGGTCCTGGAGGCTCCCGCCGACCAGCATGGCGCCGACCAGGGCACCGGGCAGCATGCTCCGCGCCATCCAGGCCATCTTGTCGTCCGGGCCCGCCGCCGCCGCGGCCTCGCGGATCAGCCGCAGCGCCTCCTGGAATTCCTCCGGACGGCCGGTGCGGATTCCGAGCCCCATCGCGCCGAGTGCGGACAGGACCTGGTCACCGGGCTCCGCCCCCTGCCCGGGGTCACCCAGCCTGGTCAGCAGCTCGGCGAATTCGTCCGGTGCGAGCACGCCCGGCCGGTCCATCTCGGCGAGCAGGGCCACGATGTCGCGCATGTTGTCGTCCGAATCCGGTGCCGACAGGGCGGAGACGGCCCGAGCCAGTTCCGGCAGGGCCGACGGACGCCCGTCCTGCGCCGCCGGGCCGCCGCCCACGGCGGCCGGTTCCTCGCTCGTCAGGTCCGTAGCATCCGATGCCGGTTCCTCGCCCGCCAGGTCCGCCGCATCCGATGCCGGACCCTCGCCCGCCAGGTCCGTCGCATCCGATGCCGGGCCCTCGTCAGCCAGTCCCTGTGCGCTGGATCTGACCAACGGCATCAGCGTCCGCACGACGGAGCCCAACGGGCCGGAGGGCATCATCGGGCCGAGGTCACCGGCGAGCATCTGCTCGCACATGGCCGCCAGACCCCGGGCATCGCCCCCGTTCAGCGCCTCGGCGTACGCGCTCATCATCGAGAGGCCCTGGAGGACGGGAGGCGCGGCGCCGCCGATCTCCTCCACCAACTGCTGGAGTTCGGGAAGGGCTTCGATGACGCCGGCACCGCCGAGCTTCTCGGGCTTGCCCATCTGCATCAGCAGCGAGAACCCGTCCAGGCCGATCGCGCTGTCGAAGCGGCCCGGAGCGACGCGCACCGCCGGGCCCAGCAGCAGGGCGACGAGTTCGCGCGCGGCCCCCAGGTGGTCGTCCGGTGCGAGGAGACCGGACGCGCGGGCCCCACGCAGCAGGCGTATCGCCTCGTGCCGGTCGGACTCCGCCCCGTCGGCCGCCCACCGCGAGCCGGTCAGTGTCCCGAGCCGGGCCGTCACCGCCTGCCCCAGCGGATCGCCCGGCAGGTCCCGTTCGAACTCCGCGCTCAGAGCACGCAGTTCGGATATCAGCGCGTCACGTTCCGCTCCCTGCGGGCCCGTCGGCGCGGCGACCGCCGCGGGCAGTGCCCGCGCTCCCGCCGTCCGGCGGATCGCGTCGGCCGCCCGCTCCCGCAGCCCGGCGTCGTCGGTGTCGTTCAACACCCCTCCTCCCGCCGCCCGTTCGGGCAGTCACGGCGCCCCCCGAGTCGATGCGGGGCCCTGTTGCGGACATGATGCCCACGGGCACCGGTCGCCAGGACCGTTTCGCGGCAGCCGCCGGAATACGTCCCATAATCGACCGGAAACCGGACAACAACCCTCCGGCCAGCGGTGATTCCGGCACCGAGCGGCGGCACGACACCGACGCGCCGCCGACGGCGTACCGCGCCGAAGCCTCCGCGCCCGAACAGGGCCCGGCCTTCTGGCAGCATCGGAAACCGGACGCGAGCCACTGACGTCCGCCGCCCCGCCCACGGGAGACGCCTCATGCCCGAGCCCGCCCCGCCCACGCGAAACCCCCCGACGGACCCCGCTCGTACGGGGCGTGCGTCCGCCCTCCCGTACGAAGAGGTCACGGAGCCCGGCTACCCCTCCTCGTACACCGCCGGCCTGCGCATCGAAGCCACCGGGGACGGAGCCGTCCTGACCGGCACCTGCCCGCGCTGCCACTGCGCGACGGTCTACACCTGGACGCGTTCCGTCGTCCGGGCCGCGCCGCGCACCGGCCGGCCCCGGCGCACCGGCACGGGGCTCGTCCCGGTGCCGGTGCTCTGCGTCTGCACGACCGAGCATCCTGGCCGGCCCGGCGACGAGGAGGGCTGCGGGGCGTACTGGAACATCCTGCTGGAGAGGGAGCGGAGATGACCTGGCGTGCCGTACCGGGACCGGCCGGGGTCCCGGCCGACCGGCTCGCGGCCCGCCATCACCGCGCCCTGCTGCGCCGGGAGCTGCCCCGGGTCCGGGAGTCGGCACTGGCCTGGCGCAACGGCCTCGCCGCGCTCCTGGCCGGGCTGGTCGGGTTCGGCCTCCTCCGGGGCCGCAGCGACATCGGCTCGCTCGCCGCCCCGTACGCCGTCGCCGTCGGCCTCGTGCTGCTCCTCGCGCTCCTCTGCGGCGCCGCGGGGAGCCTGTCGCTGCTGCGCGCCGCCCACGGCCGTCCGGCGGCCGCGGGCGACACCGGCGCGTTCCGGGTCGACCACGTCGCCGAGGACCACACCGAGGCGCTGCGCGCCGCCCAGGCCCTCGGACGGGGCGTGCCGTTCACTCTCTGCTGCGCCGCGCTGCTCATCGCGGCCGTGGGGATCACCTGGTACGGGCCGTCGAAGGAGGGCCCCCGCGTCTCGGTCACCACCCCCGCCGGAACGGTCTGCGGGGAACCGCTGCGCGCCCGCGGGGGCCGGATGACGCTCAGGACCGACGCGGGCCAGGTGGTGGCGGACCTGACCCGGGCCACCACGGTGCACGCGGTGATGTCGTGCGCCCCGCCGCCGGCGAACGGCTGACAGCGGGGCGCGGCAGGTCGTCGGGCGGCACGTGCGGTGCGTGCCGCCCGCGTTCACGCACGGGGGCGGATGTCCTCGTGCGTGTAGAAGATGTAGAAGGTGGTGATGAACATGCCGAGGCCGACCGCCAGTCCCAGCGCCGAGGACCGCAGCACGCTCGAATCGGTCAGCCCGACCAGCAGGCCGACCGCCGCAGCCGTCAGCGCGCCGTAGGCCGCCGCCCGCACCAGGGGCAGCATGGCGTGCTGGATCCGGCCCAGCGCGAAGCACAGGGCGGCGAGCACCACCGCGGTGATCAGGCCGTACCAGAACTGCCGGCCACCGCTCGCGCCGTTGTTGCGGAGGATGAACGAGGCGTAGAGGCCGTACGCGGCACCCAGCGTGACGGGTATCGCCCAGGAGAGCGTGCTGTGCCCGCGTGCGTGTGCCCTCGGCCCGGTCCGTCCGCGGGTCGGCATTGCTGCGTGTGTGGACATGGCGGAGTTCTCCTTCCGTCGCCCCTGTTTCCTTCCAGGGCACACCCGGCCGTGCCGCCCGGCAACTCGGATGGCCCACAACCCGGGGCGCGCCGCCCGTCCACGGGATTCCCTGGGAGGGTGCGGACGTATCTCTCGGCGGGTCTCTCGGTGGTGCTGGTGGTGCTGCTCGCCGTCCTCGTCCCGGTCGGCGCGCTGTCCGCCTGGGTGGATCTGGAGATCGACAACACGGACCGTTACGTCGGCGCGGTGGCCCCGCTCGCCTCCGACCCCGATGTGCAGAACACCGTCACCGACCTCATCACCGACGGGGCGATGAAGCAGATCGACGCCGGGCCGCTCCAGAACACCGTGCGGGACTTCCTGCGCCAGGCGGTGCTGTCCTTCACCACCACCGACGCCTTCCAGGACGCGTGGAACGCCGCCAACCGCACCGCCCACAAGGCCGTCACCGCCGCTCTGAACGGCAACACCGGCGAGGCCGTGATCATCGATCTGGCGCCCGTGACCGAGCGGGTCAAACAGAATCTGCAGGAGAACGGGGTGCCGTTCGCCGACCGGATCCCGGTCCAGCACACCGACATCACGCTCATCTCCGCCGACCGCGCCGACCAGCTGCGCCAGACCTTCCGCCTGCTGCGGACCGGCAGCGTCTGGCCGGCCGTGGGCACGCTCGTGGTCGCCGTCCTGGCCGTGGTCGTGGCCTGGGCGCGCGGCGGCGGCCCGGGGCGCAGGCGCTCCGGGCTCGCCGCACTCTCCGCCACCGCCCTGGCCGGGCTCGGCCTCGCGCTCGGGGCGCTCCTGCTGCGCGCGGTGATCGCGTACACCCGCGACCGGGTGCTGTCCGAGGTGCCGGACAGCGAGACGGCGGGGGCGGCGGCGGTGTACGACGCCCTGACGGGCTCGCTGCGCACGACGGTGTGGATCGTGTGCGCCGCGGGGCTGGCGGTGGCGCTGTGCGCGGGGCTCGTACGACGGCGGGCGGGCCGGGGACGGCCCGCCCCGGGCTCGACGTGCGGCGGCGGGCGGGCCGGGGAAGAGTGGATCTCATGACTGCCGGATCGGGGGCGACTGAGAGGTCTTCCGCATGCGAGCCATAGCCGTCGGCGCGTTCCGGGCCGACCCCGCACTGGTGGAGATACCCAAGCCCGAGCCGGAAGCCGGAGAGGTACGGGTCAGGATCGAGTACGCCGCGCTCAATCCGTCCGACTGGCAGGCCGCACAGGGTTCCCCGGACGACGGACCGGCGCAGCGCGTGTTCCCGATGGTCATCGGCGTGGACTTCGCCGGCCGGGTGGACATGATCGGCAGCGGCGACAACCGTTTCCGGGTCGGCGACCAGGTCTTCGGCCGGGTCGCCCGGCCGAACGCGGCCGGGGGCGGCACGTACTGCGACTACGTGTCCGTGCCGCAGGACTCCGCCATCACCGTCGTCCCGCCCGGCCTCCCCCTCCGGGCCGCGGCCGCGCTGCCCTCCGCCGGGATGACGGCCGCCCAGATCCTGGAGATCGCAGTGTTCCGCGGCCACGAGAGCCTGCTGATCGTCGGTGCGGCGGGCGGCGTCGGCAGCTATCTGACCCAGCTCGCCTCGGCCCGCGACATACGCGTGATCGCCGCCGTGCGCGGCGACGAGCGCAGGCGGATGACGGAGCTGGGCGCCGCCGTCACGATCGACGTCACCGACCGCCCGCTCGAAGCGGCGGTACGGGAGAGCTGCCCGGACGGCGTCGACGCGCTGGTCGACCTGGTCTCCACCACCCCGGAATCCTTCGCCGCCCATGCCGCCCTGGTACGCGGCGGCGGCATCGCCCTCACCACCCGGGGCGTCGCCGTCGGCGCCGCCCTGCCCGCGGGCGTGACCGGCATCGACTTCCGGCTCGAACCCACCCCGGTCCTGCTCGACGTCCTGGCCGCGGGCGCCGCCGAAGGTGTGCTGCGGGTGCCCATCGACATCGAACTCCCGCTGGAGAAAGCCCCGCAGGCCCTCGACCGGAACCGGACGGGTGGCGCACGTGGCAAGACCGTCATCGCGCTCTGAGCCCCCTCCCGTACACCGCCCACCTCCCCCGAAGGAGACGAGACGTCATGGACGACCGCGAACGCGACATCATCGACGACATCGGCGGGCTCATCTCCGAGGAACGGAGCCTGCGCGACCGCTCCACCCGGGAGATGGGCCTGAGCGCGGACGAGAAGTCACGGCTGCGTACCGTTGAGGTACGGCTCGACCAGTGCTGGGACCTGCTGCGACAGCGCCGTGCACTGAGCGAGTTCGGCGAGGATCCGTCCACGGCGGAGGTCCGGCCCGCCGACGAGGTCGAGGGCTACCGCAGCTGACCGTACGACTCAGGGGGACGCGTTGACCGACACGGAGGCCGCATCCGGACGGCGGCGCGCGACGCCACCCCCCTGGCTGCTCAGCGGCCTGCGCCCGCAGTCGTCCACGCCCATCGCCTGGGCGGCGGTCCTGCGTGCCTCCGTCTCCCTGGCCGCACCGCTCGCCGTCGGCTTCGCGCTGGACCGGCCGGCGTACGGCGCGCTCGTCTCCATGGGCGCGCTCTCCGGCGTCATCGGCGACACCGCCGACGCGTACCGGATGCGCATCCTCAACATCGCCGTACCGCAGCTCTTCGGCGCGCTCGGCATCATGCTCGGCACGCTGGTGTACGGAACCGGCTGGGCGGCCGTCGCCGCGCTGACCCTGGTCGGCCTGGTCTCCGGAATGATGTCGACGATCGGCGCCGTCGCCTCCGTGTCCGGGCTGCTGCTCCTGCTCAACGCGGTGGTCGGCGCCGGACTCCCGATGCCGGAACCCTGGTGGGTGGCGCCGCTGCTGCTCACGGTCGGCGGTCTGTTCGTCCTCGCCCTGACCCTGCTGGCCTGGCCGCTGCGGCGGAAGCTTCCGGAGCGGGTCGCGGTCGCGGGCACCTATCTCGCGGTCGCCGACCTGCTCGCCGCCGCGGGCACCCACGCGTACGAGGACCAGCGCCACGCCGTCACCCAGTCCCTCAACACCTCCTACGACCTGATCCTGGCCCGCCGGGCCCGCTACCACGGCCGCAGCAACGCCATGGTGCGGCTGCTCGCCCAGCTCAATGTCGTCATCCCGCTCGTCGAAGCGGCGCCCGCCGTCCATGTGCGCCGGCTCACGCTCCCGGACGAGATCCCGGCGGCGGTGCGCGAACTGGCCGCCGCCGTCGAGGAGAGCCGCACCGGCCGCCCCGAACTCACCCTGCCCGCACCGGACTCGCCCGCCACCCGGGCGGTGGACAGCGCCCTGCGGCACGCGGCGGTCGTCGTGCACAAGGCCGACCCCGACCCGTACAACGTCGACGACCGGCTCGGCCGCCCCGCCGTCCTCGGGGTACGGATCCGGCGGACCACCCGCGACGTACTGCTCTCCGGGGCCTCGTGGCGGTACGGGCTGCGCCTGGCCCTCTGCATCGGCCTGGCCCAGGCACTGACCTCGCTGATCCCGGTGCCGCGCTCCTACTGGGTCGCGCTGACCGTCACGTTCGTCCTCAAGCCCGACTTCGGCTCGGTGTTCTCGCGGGCCGTGCTGCGCTCGGTGGGCACCGCGGCCGGTCTCGTGATCGCCGCACCGGTGCTCGCCGCGGTGCCGATCGGCTGGTGGGACGTGCCGGTGATGGTGGTGCTCGCCGCGCTGATCCCGGCGCTCACCGCGAAGGGCTACGCCTTCCAGACCGCGGCCATCACCCCGGTGATCCTGCTCCTGTCCGACCTGCTGAACCACCAGGGCTTCCATCTGGTCTGGCCGCGCTTCCTGGACAGCCTGATCGGCTGCGCGATCGTGCTGGTGGCGGGCTACCTGCTGTGGCCGGAGAGCTGGCACGTACGGATCGGCCACCGGCTCGCGGACGCGGTGACGGACATCGCCGACTACGTGGCGTACGCCTTCGAGCCGGGCCGCTCCGGCGACCACGCGGAACGGGTGCGGGCCCGGCGCCGGATCTACCGCGATCTGTCGGTCGTACGTTCCGAATTCCAGCGCGCCCTGACGGAGCCGCCCCCGGTCGGCACCCGGGCCGCCGCCTGGTGGCCGCTGGTCGTCGCGGTCGAACGCATCGTGGACGCGACGACGGCGGCCCGGGTCCGGGTCAACCACGGAGCACCCGAGCCGCCGCCGGCGGAGGTCGCGGAGGTCCAGCGGCAGCTGCGGGAGCTGGCCGACGGGATACGGGCGAGCGAGGTCCTGGTGGAGGTGCGCACCGAACTCCCGGGCGACGAGGAAGGCGTACTGGCCCCGCTGCGCCAGGAGGTGGCGGCGGCCAGGGCCATCGCGTCCCCCCAGCCGTAGCGGGGGCAATCGGCCCGCCCGGCCGTCACTCCGTGGGGCCGGGCCCCCGCAGCCGCTCCATCTCGCGCCGGTCCCGCTTCGTCGGCCGCCCCGCGCCCCGGTCCCGTACCGGAACCTGGATCGCCGCCTCGCGCGGCGGTGGCGGCGGACTGTTGTCGATGAAGCACTCCGCCGCCACCGGAGGGCCGACCCTCTTCTTGACGATCTTCGACACGACCACGATCCGGTCGCGGCCGGCATGCCGGAGCCGCACCTCGTCGCCGACGCGCAACGCCTGGGCGGGCTTGGCGCGCTCGCCGGCGACCTTCACATGACCCGCGCGGCAGGCGGCAGCGGCCTGCGAACGGGTCTTCGTCAGCCGGACCGACCAGATCCAGACATCGACCCGAACACTGCCCTCCGCCTGCGGCGCCTCACCGGAAACCATGCATCCGACTGTAGTGCGGTGCACGCTCCGGGTCAGGTCCGGTGAGTCAGGTCGCGCGGATCAGCCGAAGTCGCTGACCACTTCGGACATGTTGTAGCTGTACACCTCGCGCTTGCACGCCCCGCACTTGCTCGACGCGTGCTCGCTCAGCGACCACAGCTGCGGCGCGAAGCCGTCTCCGCGCCCGTGCGCGAGGTAGAGGTCCTCGGGCCCGAACGCCGACTCCAGCGTCTTCGCGTTGCCGACGAGCCGGGACGTTCCGTCGACCGTGCCGGGCGTGGCCTGGAGCAGCCTGCCGTTGTCGTAGCCGTTGCTGCGGTGGAAGTACCACTTGCCCTCGTACCGCGTGACGCCCTGGATCTTGTGCCACAGGGCCTCGCCGTCGAAGGTGGCACCGGTCGGCAGGCCGTAGGCCAGGTCGGCATCGGCGGCCGTACCGGTCGCGCCCTCGACCGCGGCGGTCAGCGCGGTCATCGGATACGTGCCGACGCGGCCGGGGCTCGTGCCGCCGTTGTTGGTGTTGCAGTACTCACCGAGAACCATGTGGTCGGTGTCGGTACGGTCCAGCGAGATGTACGAGGCCTTCGGGCGACCGGTGGCGTAGCACTGGTTCCCGCTGGTGGTCCCGCCGTTCTTCGCCGTGGTGAACTTCAGCGTGGCGACCTGCGGCATGACATAGCGGTAGCCGTAGCCGTACCAGACGTTGTTCTGCCGGCCGACCCGCTTCTTGTCCACGACGTTGCTGACCAGACCGTCCGGCGTCGGGTCGTCGATGTCTGCCTTGTTGTCCGGGTTGAGATCCATGATCTTGCGCAGGTCGAAGACCCGCATGCCGTTGGCGGTGTCGGCGACGTACAGGTAGTTGCCGTACCAGACCATTCCACCGGCGTGGATGCCGTTCTGCGCGGCGCAGGAGGGCGTCACCTCGGTGGTGCACCTGCCCTCGCGCGCGTGCAGCGCGTCGAAGGAGATGTGGTCCTTGGAGTTCATGTACGGCCAGACCAGCAGCACATGGCGGTACATCTGGGTGGCCTGGTTGAAGAAGCTGACCCGGATGCCCTTTTCGTTGCAGGCGTCCGATGCCGAGCTCTGGACGCAGTTGTCGCTGCCCGAGGCGTAGTTGCTGCGGCCCGGGTTCTCCGCGTCGTAACCGGCCACGGCGATCGGCTCGGCGTTGGACGTGCCCCAGTCCTCGTCCTCCTGCGCGTCCGAGACGCCGGTGATGGCCTGCGGCACCCACTCCGAGGAGGTGGCGTCGTCGCTCTTCCAGCAGACGCGGTGGTTGACCGCCAGATCGGAGCCGTAGATACCGGCGGTTCCACAGGCGCTCTCCCAGCCGGCCGGCCGATTGGCCTGCTCCATCAGCTCGGTGAGGCCCTGTTTGGGCAGCGCGGCGTCCAGTTTCGTGACGAGACCGGACATTTCGGTGCTCTTCGCCAGCTTGAAGTCGCCGGCCCGGCCGGGGACGGGGGCGGAAGCGGAGACGCGCGGGGCGGTGGATGCGGCCTCGTTGCCCGTTGCGGTTCCGGGTCCGGTTCCGGTTCCGGTTCCGGTTCCGGTTCCGGTTCCGGTTCCGGCGAAGTCGTCCTGCTCGGCCTCGGATTCGTTGTCGAATCCGTCGTCCGGCATACCCTCGTGGCCCGGTACGGGGTCGTCGGCTGCCTGCGCCGCGGACGGCGAGGCGGACGCCGGAGCGGCGGCGGCACCGACCGTCGGAGCGAGGCCGGAAAGCATCGCCCCTGCCGCAAGGGCGCAGGCGGCAAAACGCGTTCTACGGGATGGTTTTCCCATGGCGGAGCCTTTCTCTGCAACGCAGGCAAACAGCGGACAACGGTGCGCCCGACTTCGCGTCGGGCACACCGTCCGTTCACGTTAACGAGGCAACTCGGGACCAGGTACGCACATTTGAGCGACGCACATCAGGCCCGCACGGCATGCACACGGGAGTCATTCAGGGATCGGTCGGTCTCAGTTCCCACACGGGCGGGCCGCGCCACCGAAGGGCCGGATCCGGCCGCTAACCTTACGTATCCGCCCTGGCCAGGGATCAATTCCCGCAGGTCGGACATTTCTCGCACCCAACTCACGCGAAAGGCCTCGCCCATGGGCATTCGGAGCTTGCTGCGCAAGGTGTTCGGCCGCGACCGCGCGGAGCAGGACGCGTCGACGGCCACGGTCCCGCCCCAGACCGAACGCACCGCGCCCGCGGATTCGGAGCCGGTCACGGCGACGGAGACGGTGACGGCGGACGAGCCGGCCGCGGAGCCCGCCCCGGTGCTCGAAACCGCCCCGGCCACCAGGGCTCCGGTACCGGCCCCCGCCTCTCCCCGGTCCGTCGACGACAGCGGTCTGGCCTCGGACCTGGTGGCAGCCGCCTTCGACAAGGCGTCCCTCCCCACGATCCCGTCGCAGGGCTCGGCCCCGAAGCCGGAGTCGGCGGAGACCGTCAAGGCCGCGGAGACGGAGCCGGAGGTCGTCGAGACTGCGGAGCCGAAGGCCGCGGAGACGGAGCCGGAGCCGAAGGCCGCGGAGGTCGTCGAGGCTCCCGCCGGGGTGAAGGCTCCCGCCGAGGCCGAGCCGGCCGTCGCGGAGACGGAGCCGGAGACGGAGCCGGTGGCCAAGGACGAGCCCGTGGCCGCTGAGGCCGAGCCGGAACCGGAGCCGGTAAAGGCCGAGGAGGAGGTCGAGGCCCCCGCCGAACCCGAGGCGCAGGCCGAACCCGCGCCCGAGCCCACCCCCGAGCCGGAGCCGGTAAAGGCCGAGGAGGAGGTCGAGGCCCCCGCCGAACCCGAGGCGCAGGCCGAACCCGCGCCCGAGCCCACCCCCGAGGCGGCCCCGGCCCCGGCGTCCACCCCCGCCACCGCCCCCACCTCCAAGCCCGCGCTCACCCTTGCCAAGGTCAAGTCGCGTGCTCCCGGGCTCGTCGACTCGTACAAGGCTGCCCAGGCCGGGCTGAAGGCGCACGGGCTGACCGGGCTGCGCGCCACCGTCTACCTGGTCCTCGACCGCTCCGGCTCCATGCGGCCGTTCTACAAGGACGGCAGCGCCCAGCACCTGGGCGACCGCACCGTGGCACTCGCCGCGCACCTGGACGAGAACGCGTCCGTCCCCGTCGTCTTCTTCTCGACGGACATCGACGGCACCGGCACGGTCGGCCTCGCCGACCACGAGGGCCGGATCGACGAGCTGAACGCGGGCCTCGGCCGCCTCGGCCGTACGAACTACCAGTGCGCCGTCGAAGAGGTCGTCGCGCACTACGAGAAGTCGGAGGCGACCGGCCCCGCCCTGGTGATCTTCCAGACGGACGGCCCGCCGGACGCCAAGCAGGCCGCCAAGCAGGCGCTGGCCGACGCGGCGCGGCTGCCGCTGTTCTTCCAGTTCGTCGCGTTCGGCGACGAAGACGCCAAGGGCTTCGACTTCCTGCGCAAGCTGGACGCCCCGAACGCTGGGTTCTTCCACGCGGGCCCCGCGCCCCGGGAGGTCGCGGACACCACGTTCTACCGCGAGGTCCTCGCCGCGCTCCCCGCGTGGATCGCGGCCCGCGACACCGCGGCCGACGCCTGATCCACCGGCAGACGTACGGTCACGGCGAGCCCGCCCCCGGGGCCCGGCACCGCCGTGACCGTACCGCCGTGCGCGACGGCGATGGAGCGCACGATCGAGAGGCCGAGCCCCGACCCGCGCCCCATCCGGTCCTTGCCCTCGCCCCGCCGGAACGGCTCGAACAGCCCGGGGATGTCCGCCGCGTCCACCACGGGGCCGGTGTTGCGCACCTCCAGCAGCGCCCCGCCACCGGCCGTCACCAGTGACACGTCCACCGTCCCGTCCGGCACGTTGTACGTGACGGCGTTGGCCAGCAGATTCGCCACCACCTGCGCGAGCAGCATCCGGTTCCCCCGCACCGTGCAGAAGTGCGTATCGGCCCGCACGCCCGGGTGCCGGGCCGCCTCCTCCGCCACCACCTGCGCGAGATCCACCGTCTCCCGCTCGCCCTCCGCGAGCCCGCGCTCACTGCGCGCCAGGACCAGCAGCCCCTCTATGAGCCGCTCGCTGCGCCGGTTGTTGTCCAGGAGCGTCTGCCGGGTCCGTACGAGATCCTCCGGGGTCGGGTCGTCCAGACCGATCTGGATCGCGGCCCGCTGGGTGGCGAGCGGGGTCCGCAGCTCGTGGGAGGCGTTGGCGATGAACCGCCGCTGGCTGTCGAACGCCTTCTCCAGCCGGGCCAGCAGCGCGTCGAGCGTGTCGCCGAGCTCCTTCAGCTCGTCGTCGGGGCCGCTGGACGCGATCCGCTCGTGCAGATTGTGCTCGGAGAGCCGGCGCGCCTTCGCGGTCATGGCGTGGACAGGCCGCAGCACCCGCCCCGCGGTCCACCAGCCCACGGCGACCGCGCAGGCCGTCATGACGAGCAGCGAGGCCGCGGACCACACGAGCAGCTGATGCCCGGCCGCGTCGCTGACGTGGTCGGTGAGGTCGTAGACGGTGGGCGGCCCGAGACTCCGCCGGGTGACGAGCGGACCGTTCACCGCGTAGCCGGGCTGGACCACCGCGGCGGTGCGCGCGATGTCACGCGCCTGGGAGTCCGTACCGGCACGGGAGGCCAGGTTGACGGTGACGAGCAGCGCCGTGCCGAGGATCAGGAACACTCCCCCGTACACGAGCGCGATCCGGGTCCGGATCCTGGAGTGCGGCACCTGGGCCGGGCGCCTCACAGGGCGTACCCCACGCCCTGCACCGTACGGATCAGCGCCGGTTCCCCGAGCTTCCCGCGGAGCTTGCTCATGCAGACGCGGACGGCGCCGGTGAACGGATCGGCGTTGGCGTCCCAGGCCCGCTCCAGCAGTTCCTCGGCGCTGACGGTCCCGCCGTCGGCCTCCAGCAGCAGCTGGAGCACCGAGAACTCCTTCGGCGAGAGGTCCAGCTCCCGCCCGTCCCGCGAGGCGGTCCGCCGCACGGTGTCGAGCCGGATGCCGTGCCGCTCCAACTGCGGCGGCACGGGGCGGGCACTGCGCCGCCGCAGCGCCCGTACCCGCGACACCAGCTCGGGGAACTCGAAGGGTTTGCCCAGGTAGTCGTCGGCGCCGAGGTCGAGCCCGGCGACCCGGTCCTCCATGGAGCCGGCGGCGGTGAGCATCAGGATCCTGGTCCGGGAACCGGAGGCGACGAGGCCGCGCGCCACGTCGTCGCCGTGCACCCGCGGCAGGTCGCGGTCGAGGACGACGACGTCGTAGTCGTGCAGCCCCAGGTAGGCGAGGGCGGCGTCACCGCTGTACACCGTGTCGACGGCGAAACCGGCCCGCCGCAGTCCGGTCGCGACCAGCTCCGCCAGGATTTCCTCGTCCTCGGCGACCAGTACCCGCATCGTGATGTCCCCTGCCTCGTACACGCGTGTCCACTCCCTCCCAGGATGCGTCTTTGTTACGGGAAGGGATGTTTCGCAAAGGTCTCCATGCCCGTGGCCGGGTTTATCGGTGTGAGTTGATCTCCCGCAGGCCGTTAGGATTTCGACCATGGCGGCCACTGGATCCGAGAAGCAAGGGGGCGACGGCGTGAAGAGTTTCTACGTATCGACCCCCATCTACTACGTCAACGACGCTCCTCACCTGGGCCACGCCTACACGACCGTCGCAGGCGACGTGCTCACGCGCTGGCACCGCCAGCGCGGCGAGAAGGTGTGGTACCTCACCGGCACGGACGAGCACGGTCAGAAGATCATGCGCACTGCCGAGGCGAACGACGTCACGCCCCAGGAGTGGTGCGACAAGCTCGTCGAGGAGGCATGGAAGCCCCTCTGGGAGCACCTGAACATCGCGAACGACGACTTCATCCGTACGACGGAGAAGCGCCACACCGACCGGGTGCAGGAGTTCGTGCAGGACCTGTACGACAAGGGTGAGATCTACAAGGGCGGCTACGAGGGCCCCTACTGCGTGGGCTGCGAGGAGTACAAGCTCCCCGGCGACCTCGTGGAGGACGAGAACGGCGTCAAGCTGTGCCCGATCCACAAGAAGCCGGTGGAGATCCTCAAGGAGGAGAACTACTTCTTCAAGCTGAGCGCCTACGGCCCGAAGCTGATGGAGTTCTACGCGAACAACCCGGGCTTCATCCAGCCCGAGTCCGCCCGCAACGAGGTCGTGAACTTCGTCAAGCAGGGCCTCCAGGACCTCTCCATCTCCCGCTCGACCTTCGACTGGGGCGTCCCGGTGCCGTGGGACGAGAAGCACGTCATCTACGTGTGGGTCGACGCCCTGCTGAACTACGCCACGGCGGTCGGCTACGGCGCCAACCAGGAGAAGTTCGACGGCACCTTCCCCGCGAACGTGCACCTGGTGGGCAAGGACATCCTCCGCTTCCACGCGGTGATCTGGCCCGCGATGCTGATGGCGCAGGGTCTGCCGCTGCCGGGCCGGGTCGCGGCCAACGGCTGGCTGATGGTCGGCGGCGAGAAGATGTCGAAGTCGAACCTGACGGGCATCAAGCCGCAGGACCTGACCTCGCACTTCGGCGTGGACGCGTACCGCTGGTACTTCCTGCGCGCCATCGCGTTCGGCAGCGACGGCTCGTTCTCCTGGGAGGACTTCTCCGCCCGCTACACCTCCGAGCTCGCCAACGACTACGGCAACCTCGCCTCGCGCGTCGCGGCCATGGTCGGCAAGTACTTCGGCGGAGCGCTCCCGGCGGCCACCGCGTCGGGTGACGCCGAGACGGCGGTCCAGGAGGGTCTGGCGAAGGCCGTCGCCACGGCCGACGAGAAGATCGGCGAGGAGCTGGACTTCCAGGCCGGCATCCTGGCGATCTTCGACTTCGTGAAGCAGGTCAACGGCTACATCACGGAGCAGGAGCCCTGGAAGGTCGCCAAGGACACTTCCCCCGAGGGCCAGGCCCGCCTCGCGACGATCCTCTACACGGCCGCCGAGTCGCTGCGCGGTGTCGCGGTCCTGCTGAACGCCGTGATGCCGGAGACCTCGCAGAAGCTGTGGGAGTCACTGGGCGCCGAGGAGTCCCTGGGCGCGCTGGCCGAGCAGCGCGTGCAGGACGCGGGCACCTGGGGCCGGCTCCCGGCGGGCGCGACGGTGACGAAGGGCGCGGTGCTCTTCCCGCGCCTGGAGGAGAAGTCGGCGTAAGCAGCGCTGACACACATACGGCGAAGGGCGGGACCGCGCTGTCGGTCCCGCCCTTCGCCGTGCTGCCGCGTGTGCTCCGTCCCGGGTCAGCGGACTCTCGACCACGGTGATATCACTGCCTCCTACGGAACCCGGCGGGCCTCCAGCGTACGGGCCCGTCTCACGGCCCGTATCCCGTTCACCGCTCCAGTGCCTCCGCGTCCCCCATCACGACGACCGGCTTCTTCGCCGGGTCGAGGGTGCTCAGGAGTTCCCGCATCCGGTCCGGGGGGAGCGAGATGCAGCCCTGGGTCGGGCCGCCGTGGTCGACGTGGATCCAGATGCCGCCGCCGCGCTCCTGGCCGAGCGGACGTTCCGGGTCCAGGGGGGTGACGCCGGGGGTCCGGTTGTAGTCGACGGCGACGACGTAGTCGAAGGACCCTTCGAGCGGCTCCCCGTCGAAGCCCTCGCCGCTCACCGAGAACATCGGATTCCGGTCGTAGGGGAACGCCGTTTCGGGAGGGTCGAACAGACCGCCCGCGTACGTCAGCCCGTAGACCCCGACCGGGGTGCGGAGGTCGCCCTCCCAGTGCTCGTCGGTCCAGCCGTTCAGCGCGTTGTGGGCCGGCCAGCGGGTCGTGACGGGCAGCCAGCCCAGGGCCGGGTTGTCGCGGGTGTAGAGGACCGCGGTGGACAGGCTGGAGTTGTAGGCGTCACCGATGACGACGAAGACCTGTTTGGCGCCCGCCGGAATCGCGGCCCGGGTCTTCGGCCCCAGCGCGGGGATCTCGCGCGGCCGGACGACCGGTGCCTGCGGCGCCGGGGCGGCCCGTCTCCGTGCCCGCTCGGCCGGTGGGCCCGCGACACCGGAGGAGACCGTGGCGCTCGCCCGGACGGCGGGGCTCCGGGGGGCGGAGGTCCCGGGGGTGTCGCCGCAGGCGGTGAGCGCCAGCAGCGCGGCGGCACAGGCACCGACCTGGACGGCGTACGGGGGACGCCGGACGGCCGACGGGCGGGAAACGGACACGGGAACTCCTCAGCATCGGTGGGGTGACGGCAGCACGGGCGAGCTCCCCGTCACGCCTCTTGCCGCCGACCCCAGTTAACGCCGCGCTGCACGAGCGCGAATCCGCACGGGGGCCATACGGCTGTACCGTCCGCCGGACACGCGCGCCGAAGCGGCCCGGAACCGTTTCTTGCGTGTAGGTTCCGGGCCCTTCCTCTCCGTGGGGAAACTAGGTCTGATCACGGGTCAGGGATCGGTGGCGATGCCGGCCGCAGTCGCGTACCGACCCTTGCGCGGCCGGATCTCACGGTTCGTCTCCTCCGTCGTCCCGTGCGGAACCGGTGACCCGCCTCACCCGTCGAGGAACTCCGCGCACCGGTAGGGACCCAGCGCGGCGCCCTCGGAGGGTCGCAGGGTGACCTCGACGTCGTCGGTCCTGACCTTCGGTTCGAGCACGGACTGGGCGCGCGCCAGCGTGCACACCAGCTGGCCCGTGGCCTGGTCGCGTCCCGACTCCCCGTAGAAGCCCTCCAGGCGCACCGTGACCCGGGTGCCCGAACCGGTCACCGAGTAGCCGCCGAGGTGGACGAGGGAGGTGAGCCCGCCGCTCTGCTCGGCGGGTGGCAGCGGCGCGCCGAGCAGCTTCAGCACGCCGTTGAGGTCGTCGACCTTCTTGTCGATCAGGGGCACCGCGCGCAGCCCGTCGGCGGAGGCGTAGTACAGCCGCATGCCGCGCGTCAGCCCGGACGCGGGCTCGCCCGCGCCTATCACCCCGGTCGGCTGGACGCCGCAGCCCATGAGGGCGGTCCCCAGTGCGGCGACCGCGATCCCCTGTCGGAACTTCACTCCGTGTCCTCTCCGGTACGTCGCAGGGGCAGCCGCAGTGTGAACACCGCGCCGCGCCGCGTCCCATCGGCGGCATCCGCCGCGTCCGCCGCATCGGCCACCTCGATCGTGCCGCCGTGCAGCCGGGCGTTCTCCAGTGCGATCGCCATGCCGAGGCCGCTTCCCTGTCCGCTGTCGTCGGCCGCGCCG
Source organism: Streptomyces sp. NBC_01363 (assembly GCF_026340595.1). Classification (GTDB taxonomy): domain Bacteria; phylum Actinomycetota; class Actinomycetes; order Streptomycetales; family Streptomycetaceae; genus Streptomyces. The sequence goes on along the minus strand of NZ_JAPEPF010000001.1, from coordinate 1,764,562 downwards.
CGCGTGCGGGCCGTGTCCCCCTTGTAGAACCGGTCGAAGACCCGCTCGCCCGCCTCCGGCGGCAGCCCCGGGCCGTGGTCGGCGACGGACAGGACCACCCACTCGCCGTCCGCCGCGAGGGCCGTCGTGAGGGTCACGGTGACCGGCGGGGCGCCGTGCCGCAGCGCGTTGCCCACCAGATTCGCGACGATCACGTCGATCCGGCGCCGGTCGACCACCGCCCGTACGTCCTCGTCGAGGTCCGTCCGTACCCGGTCCGTCCAGCCGCGCAGCGCCAGCGACGCCCGTACGGTGTCGGCGAGGTCGGTCTCGGCCGCGTTCAGCCGTACCGCCTTGGCGTCGAAGCGGGAGATCTCCATCAGGTCCTCGACCAGCCGGGACAGCCGTGCCGTCTCCGCGCCGACGGTGCGGGCCGCCCGTGCCGCGTCCGGCGGCAGCTGGTCGGCGTCCTCCTCCAGGACCGTCGCCACCATCGTCATCGCCGCGAGGGGCGTGCGCAGTTCGTGCGACACGTCCGCCACGAAGCGGCGCGCCTTCGCCTCCTGCTCGCGCAGATCCGTGTCGGAGGCCTGGAGCGCGTCGGCGGTCTCGTTGAACGTCCGCGCCAGGTCGGCGAGTTCGTCGTGCCCGGTGACGGCGACCCGGGTGCCGAGGTCTCCGGCCGCCAGCTCGCGGGTGGCCCGGCCCAGCTTCCGTACCGGACGCAGGACCGTCCCCGCGGCCAGCAGGGCCAGGACGGCGGCCAGCAGCACCACCGGCGCGATGCCCGCCCGCACGGAGTCCAGCAGGGCGGCCGTGTCGTCGCGCTCGGCCCGCAGATCGGTGATCGCGTAGACCTCGAGACCGGAGGTGCTGCGGTCCCCGTCGGCGTACGTCACGGGCATGCCGACGACCAGATAGGGCTCGCCCCGCCACCGCACCCGCTGGAACTTGGCGTCGTCGCCGGTCATCACGGCGGTGCGCAGCTCGACGGTGATCCGGGACGTGGTGTCGGCGAGCGAGTCGGAGACGGCGGACAGGTCCTGGTAGCGGGCGACCACGATCTTCCCGCCGATGCCCTCCGACACCTTCGCCGCGAACCGGGACAGCGACCGCTGGTCGGGCGGTACGTCGAAGTCGGCGGCCACCGCGCCGACCCGCTCCCGGACGTCGTTCACGGCCGCGTTCTGGGTGCGCTGGAGGACGGCGGTGCGGGCGTCCCGGTAGGCGAGGGCGGTCGCGGTCACCGCGCTGATGAGGGCGACGACGACGAAGGTGACGACGAGCCGGGTGCGCAGCCCGCCGACGAGGCGCCACGAGCGCCTCCGCGGGGCGGCGGCGCGCCGTTCCTTGTCCGCGTGGTTCACAGCGGCGTCCGTACGGTTCACAGCGGCCCGAAGCGGTAGCCGAAGCCCCGCACCGTCTGGACGTAGCGGGGCTTGGCCGGTACGTCCTCCAGCTTGGCCCGCAGCCGGCCGACCGCGGCGTCCACCAGCCGGGAGTCGCCCAGGAAGGTGTGGTCCCAGACGGATTCGAGGAGCTGCTCGCGGCTGAAGACCCGGCAGGGGGAGGCCGACAGCTCCAGCAGCAGCCGCAGCTCGGTGGGCGGCAGCGGGACCGGGACGCCGTGCTTGGTGACGGTCAGTCCGGCGCGGTCGATCACCAGCCCGGCGAGGTCGGCGTCGGCCCCCTGCGCCTGCCCGGACGGTTCCGCGCGCCGCAGCGCGGCCCGGATCCGGGCCTCCAGGACGGGGGCGGTGACGGGCTTGACGACGTAGTCGTCGGCGCCTGCCTCCAGACCGGTCACGATGTCCTGGTCGTCGCCGCGCGCGGTCAGCATGATGACCGGCAGGGTCGCCGAGCGGGCGCGGATGCGGCGGCACACCTCGAAGCCGTCCATGCCGGGCAGCATCAGGTCCAGCACGGCCAGTTCGATCCGGGCGCCCCGCTCCCCGGCCAGCAGGGCGAGGGCCTGCTCGCCGGTGGCGGCGGTGTCCACGCCGTACCCGTGCCGGCGCAGCACGAGCTCCATCCCGTCCCGTACGGACGCGTCGTCCTCGATGAGCAATACATGCGGCATGGGGCCGATTATGGGCACGCCCGGACCATTTCCGTCTGCTGTGCACGGGGGCGAAGGTGCAGGCCGGGGCCATTGTTACGTTCCCATCATGTGGCCATGGACGGGCCATCATCTGCGGCGGCGAGCGTACGGCGCATGACCTTCCTCAGGACGAACCCGCGCACGAATCCCCGCACGAACCCCCGCGCCACCGCCCGGCTGCGCATGGCCGCCCTCGTGGCCCTGCCCGTGCTCGCCCTCTCCGTCGCCTGCGGCGGCGGTGACGACGGCGCGGGCGCGGCGAAGAAGGACGACGCCATCGCCGACGTTCCGGCCGCGCCGACGGCGAAGGACGGGAAGGACGGGAACAAACCGAGCGCCCCGCCCGCGGCCAAGAGCGCCTTCTACGACGCCCAGGTGAAGTACGTCCAGTGCATGCGCGTCAAGGGCGGCTACAAGGACTTCCCCGACCCCACGCTCAGCGGCTACCTCAACTGGGACAAGGTCAATGAGATCGGCTCCCAGCCGGGCCGCAACGAGGGCATCAAGGGCGGCAGGAACGGTGCCTGCGTGGCCGAGCTGCAGGCCGCCATGGCGGCCGAGCCCGAGCGCGACGAGCAGAAGGCCTACGAGTCGATGCTCGCGCACGCCAAGTGCATGCGGGACAACGGCGTCTCCCGGTTCACCAACCCGACCATGAGCGGCGGCAACGCCCAGCCGGGCGGCGACCCGAACCCGGCGTCCCCGGCCATCGACACGGCCTCGCCGACGTACAAGAAGGCCCGCGAGGCGTGCAGGTCGAAGCTGCTCGACGGTCTGGACGGCATGCAGTGAAGCACCGCACCGCACTCCTCGCGCTCGGCGCGGTGGCCGTCGCCGCCGTCACCGGGGGCGTCCTGTTCCTCGGTGACGGCGGCGACGCGGGCGCCTCCGGGAAGGGCGGCGACCTGCCGCCCGCCACCGCGGCCGTCGTACGCACCGACCTCGTGCAGTCCAAGACGGTCGACGGCAGGCTCGACTTCGCGCAGCGCCGAGCCGTCAAGTCCGCCGTCGAGGGCACCGTCACGGTGGCCGCCTCCGAGGGGCGGACGCTGACCATGGGGCAGGCGCTGTACGAGCTGAACGACAAGCCCGTCACCCTCCTCTACGGGCCGGTCCCGATGTTCCGCGAGATGAAGGCCGGCGACCGGGGCAGCGACGTGCTCCAGCTGGAGCGCAATCTGCGTGACCTGGGTTACGGGTCGCGGCTGTACGTCGATGTCCGGTACGACAAGGACACCGAGGCCGCCGTCGAGCAGTGGCAGAAGTCCCTGAACCGCGAAGCCACCGGCAGGGTCGGCAGGGGCGACGTCGTCTTCCAGCCCGGCCCGGTCAAGGTGGTCTCCGCCGACGCGGCGCTCGCCGACCAGGTCGGCCCGGACGGGCCGGTCCTGACGGTCGCCTCCACCAAGCCCGTCGTACGGGCGCAGCTCGACCAGACCGACGGCGCGCTCACCTCGCGGGGCACCAGGGTCGAGGTCACCCTGCCGAGCGGGAAGACCGTGGCCGGCAAGGTCACCGGGACGGTGCGCCCGGAGACGTCCGCGCCCGGGGGCGACGCGGTCGCCGAGGACGGCATCACCGTCGAGGTCGTCCTGGACGGCGGGGCGGGCGCCGCGTCCGGCGAGGACACCAGGGCGTCGGCGAGCGTGAAGTTCGTCAGCGAGGCGCACAAGGGGGTCCTCGCGGTCCCCGTCGAGGCGGTCGTCGCCCTGCGCGGCGAGAACGGCGGCTACGGCCTCCAGGTCGTCGAGGGCGCCACGTCGCGAATGGTGCGGGTGGAGACGGGCATGACCGCCGACGGGCAGATCGAGGTCAGCGGCCCGGACGTGCGCGAGGGCCTGAAGGTCGGAGTGGCGAAGTCATGACGCCGCCCCCGGTGATCGAACTGCGGGACGCCACCAAGTCGTACCCCGGCGGCGTCCACGCCCTGCGCGGAGTGGATCTCACCGTCGAGGAGGGCGAACTGATCGCCGTCGTCGGCCCGTCCGGCTCCGGCAAGTCCACGATGCTCAACATCATGGGCACCCTCGACAAGCCCACCACGGGCACCGTCCGGATCGCCGGATACGACGTGTCCGAGCTCTCCGACTCCCGGCTCTCCGCACTGCGCGCCCGCCACATCGGCTTCGTGTTCCAGCACTTCCACCTGGCGGCGGGCCGCGACGCGGTGGACAACGTCGCCGACGGGCTGCTGTACGCGGGCGTCCCGCTGAAGGAACGGCGTACGCGTGCGCGCGAGGCGCTCGCCAAGGTGCGGCTGGACCACCGCCGCTCGCACACGCCGAACGAGCTGTCCGGCGGCGAGAAGCAGCGCGTGGCCATCGCCCGCGCCCTGGTGGGAGACCCCCGGCTGCTGCTGGCCGACGAACCGACCGGGGCACTGGACACCGCGTCCGGCGAGCTCGTCATGGAGCTGCTGCACGAGCTGAACGCGTCCGGCACCACCATCTGCGTGATCACCCACGACAACGAGATCGCGGACTCGCTGCCGCGCCGGGTCCGCTTCAGGGACGGCGAGATCGTCTCGGACATGCGGTCCGGCGCGCACATCGACTCGCGGTCCGGCACGCGGTCCGGCACGCACGTCGGCGCGCGGTCCGGCATGCAGTCCGGCACGCACTTCGACTCGCGTACGAAAGAGGCCGGTCCATGAAGAACGACCTCAGGCCCGCCCGCCTCTCCCCCCGCGACGTCCTGCGCGTCGGCTCGGTCGGCCTGCGCGCGCGACGAGCGCGTGTGGTGCTCTCGGCGCTCGGCATCGCCATCGGTATCGCGACCATGGTCGCGGTCGTCGGGCTGTCCGAGTCGAGCCGCGCTGACCTGATGGCCCGGCTCGACCGCCTCGGCACCAACCTCCTCACCGCCGAGGCGGGCAAGGACGCCATGGGGCAGGAGATCAAGCTCCCCAAGAACGCGGTCGCGATGGTCGAGCGCGTCGGCCCGGTCCAGCACGCCACGGCCACCGCGGACATCGACGCCCGCATCCGCCGCAGCGACGTGGTCCCCGAGGAGCGCACCGCGGGCGTCACCGCCCAGGCGGTCCGCACCGACCTGCTGTCCGCGCTCGGCGGTGAGGTCGACAAGGGCGCCTGGCTGAACCCGGCCGGCGAACGCCTCCCGACGACGGTCCTCGGCGCGGTGGCCGCGGAACGTCTCGGCGTCACCCGTACCGGCGAGACGATCATGATGAACGACACCCGCGTGGCCGTCGTCGGCATCCTCGAACCGCTCGAACTGTTCCCCAACCTGGACCGGGTGGCCATGGTCGGGTTCCCCGCCGCCGAGCGCTACTTCCACTTCGACGGTCACCCCACCACCATCTTCGAGCGCTCCACGGACGCCTCGGTGGCGGACGTACGGGCGATCCTGGCCCGCACCATCAGCCCCGGCGGGGAGGCGGGCATCAAGGTCTCCCGGCCCTCGGACGCGCTGGCCGCCAAGGCCGCCACCGACAAGGGCCTGACGACCCTGATGCTCGGCCTGGGCGCGGTGGCCCTTCTGGTCGGCGGGGTGGGCGTCGCCAACACCATGGTCATCTCCGTCCTGGAGCGCCGTCAGGAGATCGGCCTGCGCCGCTCGCTGGGCGCGACCCGGGGCGCGATCCGGCTCCAGTTCCTGACCGAGTCGCTGCTGCTGTCGGCGCTGGGCGGGGCGACCGGCGCGCTGCTGGGCGCGGCGACGACGTACGGCTTCGCGCGGGTCCAGGGGTGGACGGCGGTGGTCCCACCCTGGTCCCTGGCGGGCGGCCTGGCCGCCACGCTCCTGATCGGCGTGGTCGCGGGCCTCTACCCGGCGATCCGCGCCTCCCGTCTGCACCCGACGGTGGCCCTGAACGCGACATGAGGCGGCCCCGGACGTGAAACATCCCCCGGCCTGGGGCGGCCGGGGGATGTTTCACGTGGAACCGAAGCGGAACCGGTGACGCTTACTTCGCGCCGGTGTCCCTCGCCACGGAATCCTTGGCGTCCGCCTTTTCCTTCACCGACGCGGCCGGCTTGCGGAGCTGGATGTTCAGCTCGCGCAGGCGGGTCTCGTCCAGCTCCGTCGGAGCGCCCATCATCAGGTCCTGGGCGTTGCCGTTGAGCGGGAAGGCGATCGTCTCGCGGATGTTGGGCTCGTCGGCCAGCAGCATCACGATGCGGTCGACGCCCGGGGCGATGCCGCCGTGCGGCGGGGCGCCGAGGCGGAAGGCGCGGAGCATGCCCGCGAACTCGTGCTCGACGGTCTCGCGGTCGTAACCGGCGATCTCGAAGGCCTTGAGCATCAGCTCGGGCTCGTGGTTGCGGATGGCGCCGGAGGACAGCTCGATGCCGTTGCAGACGATGTCGTACTGCCAGGCGAGGATGTCCAGCGGGTCCTTCTCCTCCAGGTCCTTCAGGCCGCCCTGGGGCATCGAGAAGGGGTTGTGCGAGAAGTCGATCTTGCCGGTGTCCTCGTCCTTCTCGTACATCGGGAAGTCGACGACCCAGCAGAACCGGAAGACGCCCTCCTCGAAGTGGCCGGCGCGCTTGGCGGCCTCGACGCGGACGGCGGACATGATCTTGGAGACCTCGTCGAACTCGCCCGCGCCGAAGAAGACCGCGTGGCCGGGGACGAGGGAGAGACGCTCGGTGAGGGTCTTGATGTCCGTCTCGGTGAGGAACTTGGCGATCGGTCCCGCCAGGGTGCCGTCCTCGCCGACGCGGACCCAGGCCAGGCCCTTGGCGCCGTGCTGGACGGCGTAGTCGCCGAGGCCGTCGAAGAACTTCCGGGACTGGCCCGCGGTGTCCGGGACCGGGAGGGCGCGGACGTGCTTGCCGGCGAACGCCTTGAACTCCGAGTCGGCGAAGACATCGGAGATGTCGACCAGTTCCAGCTTGGCGCGCAGGTCGGGCTTGTCGTTGCCGTACTTCAGCATCGACTCGCGGAACGGGATGCGCGGGAACGGCGAGGTGACGTGGCGGCCGTTGCCGAACTCCTCGAAGAGCTCGGTCATCAGCTTCTCGATCGGCCGGAAGACGTCCTCCTGCTCGACGAACGACATCTCGACGTCGAGCTGGTAGAACTCGCCGGGCGAACGGTCCGCGCGGGCGTCCTCGTCGCGGAAGCACGGCGCGATCTGGAAGTAGCGGTCGAAGCCGGAGATCATCAGCAGCTGCTTGAACTGCTGCGGGGCCTGGGGCAGGGCGTAGAACTTGCCCGGGTTCAGACGGGACGGGACGACGAAGTCACGGGCGCCCTCGGGGGAGGTCGCGGTGAGGATCGGGGTCGCCATCTCGTTGAAGCCGAGGGCCACCATCTTGGCGCGGATGGCGGCGATGACCGCCGAGCGCAGCATGATGTTGCGGTGCATGCGCTCGCGGCGCAGATCGAGGAAGCGGTACTCCAGGCGCCGCTCCTCGTTGACCCCGTCCTCGGCGTTGATCGTGAAGGGCAGCGGGGCGGCCTCGCCCAGCACCTCGACCTCGGTGACCTCGATCTCGATCTCGCCGGTCGGGAGCTCCGGGTTCACGTTGTCGGCGCCGCGCGCGGAGACCTTGCCGTCGATCCGTACGACGGTCTCCTTGGTGAGCTTCGCCAGCGCCTCGTTGCCGGGGGTGCCGGGGCGGGCGACGAGCTGCACCAGACCGTAGTGGTCGCGCAGATCGATGAAGAGGATGCCACCCAGGTCTCGGCGATTGTGCAGCCAGCCGCTCAGTCGGACGTCGGTGCCGACGTCAGAGGCGCGGAGCTCGCCGCAGGTGTGGGACCTGTACCGATGCATCGTCGTTCATCCAGTCTTCGCGGTTCGGGGTGGATTCAGCCACCCCAGGCTACCGCCCGCACCCGCACCGAATCATTGACATTGACATTTCAAGATCATCCGGAGGCCGAAGAGGCCACCCCTCGCTGGCGTTCGCGGAGCAGATCTTCTTAAAGTGGGGCAATGCGCACCGAGGACGTCCTGGCCGCGACCGCGACCGGTCTATGGCGCTGGGACAACGCAGCCGGGACCGTCACGCTCGATGCGGAGGCGGCCCGGCTGCTGGAGCTGCCCGCCGCGGCCGGTGTCTTCCGCGAGTCCGCGGTGCGTTCCCGTTTCCACCCCGTCGACTGGAACGAGATCTACGGAGTGGTGAATCTCGCCCGCGCCGAGGGCACCCTCGCCGAGGCCCGGCTGCGGATCGTCGACGGGAGCGGCCGGGTGCTGCGCACGGTGCGCAGCCGCTCCAAGCCGCTCCCGGTCGAGGTGGCGAGCGGCGCGGACTACGTACTGGTCGGCACCCTTCAGGAAGTCGCCGAACCGCAGCCCGGCACCGCCGGGGCGCACACCCCCATCACCGGGGACTGGCGCCGCTCACGCGAGGCCTTCCTGCTGGACGCGGGCCGTGCGCTGGCCGAGGCCAGGTCGACCGCGGAGGTGCTGCGGGTCGCCGCCTCGCTCTCCATGCCGGGTTTCTCGCCGGACGGCCTGGCGGTCTTCGGCATCGCGGGCGAGCGGCTGACGATCATCGGGCACCACGGACACAGCGTCGGCGACGAGGACCCGTTCACCGACATGTCGCTGGAGACCGACTACCCGGCCGCCGAGGTCGTACGGACGGGGCGGGCGATCTATCTCCCGTCGCCCGAGGACTACGGCCGCCGCTACCCGGTCACCTGGCCGCTCGCCAGCCGTTTCGGGCGCCGGTCCTGGGCCTTCCTGCCGCTGACCGTCGCGGGGCACACCATGGGCGCGTGGATGGCGGGGTTCAAGCACCCGGTGTCGTTCTCGCCGGACGAGCGGTCCGTACTGACGACCGTGGCCCGGATGCTCGCGCAGGCACTGACCCGGGCCGGGGTCGCCGAGACCGAGCGGGAGCTGTCGCTGGGGCTCCAGCGCTCGATGATGCCGACGCTCGGCCCCGACATCCCGGGGATGACCGTCGCCGCCCGCTACATCCCGACCGGCGGCGGGCTCCAGGTCGGCGGCGACTGGTACGACATGATCCCGCTCCCCAACGGCCGCATCGCCCTGGTCATCGGAGACGTCCAGGGCCACGACGTGCGGGCCGCCGGGCTGATGGGCCAGTTGCGGATCGCGCTGCGCGCGTACGCCTCCGAGGGACACCGTCCGGACGCGGTGCTCTCGCGCGCCTCGCGCTTCCTCTCCGGGCTCACCGACGCGTACGAGAACGGGGCGACGACCGGGCCGCGCTTCGCCACCTGCCTGTACGCGGAGGTCGACCCGGAGTCCGGCACGCTCGACATCGCGCGGGCCGGCCACCCCGACCCCGTGGTCACCACCGCCGACGGAACCGCGATGATCCGCCAGACCGAGGGCGGACTGCCGCTCGGCATCGAGGAGGACGCCGACTATCCGACGAGCCGGCTCACCCTGGAGCCCGGAGAAACGATCATGCTCTGTACGGACGGGCTGATCGAGACCGGCGGCCACGACATGTTCTCCGGCTGGGACCGGCTGCGGCCGGTCCTGGAGCAGCACACGAGCGACCTGGAGAAGCTCGCCGACGCCCTCGTGCAGGCGGTGCACGGGCCGACCTCGCACTACACGACGGGCCCGCTGGCGGACCGCCGGGAGGACGACATCGCGCTGCTCCTGCTCCGGTGCGACGGGGGAACCCGGAAACAGCCGGCGCCGCGGCGCACCGCCCTGACCATCGCGCAGGCCCAGCCGGAGCGGATCGCGGCGGCCCGGCAGCAGCTGCGGGACCTGCTGCACGACTGGGCGGATCCGGAGCAGGTCGACGCGGCGGTGCTGATGATCTCCGAGATGGCCACCAATGTCCTCGTCCACACGGACGGGGACGCGCTGATGCTCGCGCAGGCGACGGGGGAGCACGGCGAGCGGCGGCTGCGCGTGGAGGTGTCCGACGGCAGCGACGAACTGCCGCACAAGCGGCGTCCCGGGGAGATGGCCTCCAGCGGCCGGGGGCTGGTGCTGATGGAGATGCTCGCCGACGCGTGGGGAGTGGATCCGCAGGGGGCCGGGAAGTCGATCTGGTTCGAGCTGTACGAGTCGGGGCCGGAGGCCGGAGCGGGGAGCTGAGCCGGGGCGGGGAGCTGAGCCGGGCCTCAGGACCCGGACGCGCCGCCCGCCGGTTCGCCCCCGGACGGCGGCACCGGACGATCTCCGCGCAGTTCGCCGAGGATGCCGAAGGCCGCCGCGCAGACCGGGACCGCGAGCAGCATGCCCAGCAGGCCGGCCACGCTGGCGCCCGCGGTGATCGCGATCATGATCATGGCGGGGTGCATCTGCACCGTACGGCTCTGGATCACCGGCTGCAGGACATGGCCCTCCAGCACCTGCACGGCGAGCACGACCCCCAGCGCCCAGAGCGCGATCACGAACCCCCGGTCGGCGAGTGCGACCAGGACCGCGACGGCGCCCGAGATGAAGGCCCCGAGGTACGGGATGTAGGCACCGACGAAGACCAGCGCCCCGAGCCCCACCGCGCCGGGAACGCGCAGGATCAGCAGCCCGATGGTGATGCAGAGGGCGTCGATCAGTGCGATGAACGTGGTGCCCCGCATGAAGCCCTCGACGGCCTCGAAGGCCCGCCGCCCCATCGCCTCGACCAGCTCCCCGGTCCCGCGCGGGGCGACCGAGTGGGCGAGCTGCGCGGCCCGGTCGGAGTCGCGCAGGAAGAAGAAGGTCAGCAGGAGGGCGAGGACGCTGGTGGCGATGAGCGAGCCGACCAGGCTGAGCCCGGAGAGCAGCCCGCCCGCGGCGCTCGCGCCGAACTTCTCGACGAGCTTCTGGGCGTTGGCCACCAGGTCGTCCACACTGGTGTTCTTGCCGATCCCGAAGTGGTCGACGACCCACTGCGCGGTGTCCTTCAGCGACCGGACGATCTGGTCACCGGTGTCGACGAGCGCGGTGACGACGATGTACCCGGCGCCGCCGACCACCGCGACGAGCAGTACACAGGTGAGCGCCGCGGCGAGCGAGCGCTTCAGTCCGCGGGCGGTCAGCCAGCGGTGCACCGGACCGAGCAGCGCCGTACCGAGCAGCGCGAGCAGTACGGGAGTGACCGCGGTCTTGAAGATGACGCACAGCCAGATGGCGACTGCGGCGACCCCGGTGACGAGGAGGACCACGCCGCACCACGCGGCTGTGCGCCGCGCGGCATCGGGCAGGAGGGGATTTTGGTTCTGCACCCTCCCACCCAATCACGGCGCGGGTGCGATGTCCCGCTTGTGGGGCTCTATGAATGACGGACTGTCACACTACGACTGCGGGTGTCACATTCCGTGAACCGCGGGCACGGTGCCGAGGCGGCCGGCCTGGAAGTCCTCGAATGCCTGCTTCAGTTCGGCCTGGCTGTTCATCACGAACGGCCCGTAGTGCGCCATCGGCTCACGGATCGGACGGCCGCCGAGCAGCACGACCTCCAGGTCCGGGGCGTTGCCGTCCTGCTTCTCGTCCGCGCGGACGGTCAGCGCGGAACCGGCGCCGAAGACCGCGGTCTGCCCCATGTGGACGGGGCGGCGCTCCGTGCCGACGGTGCCGCGGCCGGCCAGCACGTACGCGAGTCCGTTGAAGTCCTCGCGCCACGGCAGGGTCACCTCGGCGCCGGGGCGCACGGTGGCGTGGATCATCGTGATCGGGGTGTGGGTGACGCCGGGGCCCTCGTGCCCGTCGAGCTCACCGGCGATGACGCGGAGCAGTGCGCCGCCGTCCGGGGAGGCGAGGAGCTGGACCTGGCCGCCGCGGATGTCCTGGTAGCGGGGGGCCATCATCTTGTCGGCCTTGGGCAGGTTGACCCAGAGCTGGAGGCCGTGGAAGAGGCCGCCCGACATCACGAGGGACTCCGGCGGGGCCTCGATGTGCAGAAGACCGGAACCGGCGGTCATCCACTGGGTGTCGCCGTTCCGGATGGTGCCGCCGCCGCCGTTGGAGTCCTGGTGGACGAAGGTTCCGTCGATCAGGTACGTGACGGTCTCGAAGCCGCGGTGCGGGTGCCAGGGGGTGCCCTTCGGCTCACCGGCCGCGTACTCCACCTCGCCCATCTGGTCCATCATGATGAACGGGTCGAGGTGCTTGTAGTTGATACCGGCGAACGCCCGGCGAACCGGGAAGCCCTCGCCCTCGAATCCGCTCGGCGCCGTGGTGACGGCGAGCACGGGACGGTCCGCTGCGTCGCCCGGGGCGGCGACCTTGGGCAGGGTCAGCGGATTTTCGACAGTCACTGCGGGCATGGGAGCCACCTCCGGGATCGTTCTCCCTTCAACTTAGTTGAATGGTGAACATCTCGCAAGGGGTCATCCATTCCCTCAACCGTCCGGAGCAACAGAAGGGGCCCGCACCGAGCGGTGCGGGCCCCTTCGAAGGATCGGATCTCAGCCGTACATGCGGCGCATCGCGAAGTCGACCATCTGCTCCACGGCCTTCGCGTCGAAGACCATGCGGTGCTCGCCCTCCATGTCGAGGACGAAGCCGTAGCCGGTCGGCAGCAGGTCGATCACCTCCGCCCCGGTGATCACGAAGTACTTGGACTCCTTGCCCGCGTACAGCCGCAACTCCTTGAGCGTGGTGAACATCGGGATCACCGGCTGCTGGGTGTTGTGCAGCGCCAGGAACCCGGGGTTGTCACCGCGCGGACAGTAGACCTTCGACGTCGCGAAGATCTGCTGGAAATCCTCGGCGGACAGCGAGCCGGTGGTGAAGGCCCGTACCGCGTCGCCCAGGGACGGCGGCGAGGGTTCGGGATACAGCGGCTGCTCGCCGTAGCCGCCACCCATCTGCTGCTGTGCACCCGGGTTCTGGTCGTAGCCGTACATAGCGCAAAGAGTAATCGGACACATCGGGGCCTTGAGGGGTTGCGTCTTATTACTGACGGGTAGCATCATCGGAGAGGTCAGCTGATATACGCACCGCCAGCTCGTCGCCCGCCCGGCCCACACCCCGTCCCGGGGCGCTGCGCGCCACTGCTATTGATTACGGAGCCTTCCCATGGGGCACTACAAGTCGAATCTCCGCGACATCGAGTTCAACCTCTTCGAGGTCCTCGGGCGCGACAAGACGTACGGCACCGGCCCGTTCGCCGAGATGGACGTCGAGACGGCGAAGAGCATCCTCGACGAGGTCAACCGCCTCGCGGAGAACGAGCTGGCCGTCTCCTTCGCCGACGCCGACCGCAACCCGCCGGTCTTCGACCCGGAGACCAACACCGCGCCGGTCCCGGCGACCTTCAAGAAGTCGTACCAGGCGTTCATGGACTCCGAGTACTGGCGCCTCGGCCTGCCCGAGGAGATCGGCGGCACCACCTCGCCGCGCTCCCTGATCTGGGGCTACGCGGAGCTGCTGCTCGGCTCGAACCCGGCCGTGTGGATGTACTCCTCCGGCCCGGCGTTCGCCGGCATCCTCTTCGAGGAGGGCAACGAGGCGCAGAAGAAGATCGCCGGGATCGCCGTCGAGAAGCAGTGGGGCTCGACGATGGTGCTGACCGAGCCGGACGCCGGTTCCGACGTCGGCGCGGGCCGCACGAAGGCCGTCGAGCAGGAGGACGGCTCCTGGCACATCGAGGGTGTGAAGCGCTTCATCACCTCGGGCGAGCACGACATGTCCGAGAACATCATCCATTACGTGCTGGCCCGCCCCGAGGGCGCCGGCCCCGGCACGAAGGGCCTCTCGCTCTTCATGGTCCCGAAGTTCCACTTCGACTGGACCACCGGCGAGCTGGGCGAGCGCAACGGCGTGTACGCGACGAACGTCGAGCACAAGATGGGCCTCAAGGCCTCCAACACCTGCGAGATGACCTTCGGCGACCAGCACCCCGCCAAGGGCTGGCTGATCGGCGACAAGCACGACGGCATCCGCCAGATGTTCCGCATCATCGAGTTCGCCCGCATGATGGTCGGCACGAAGGCCATCGCCACCCTGTCGACCGGCTACCTGAACGCGCTGGAGTACGCCAAGGAGCGCGTCCAGGGCACCGACCTGTCGCAGTTCATGGACAAGACCGCCCCCAAGGTCACCATCACGCACCACCCCGACGTGCGCCGCTCCCTCATGACGCAGAAGGCGTACGCGGAGGGCATGCGCTCCCTGGTGCTGTACACCGCCACCGTCCAGGACGCGATCCAGGAGAAGGAGGCCGCGGGCGAGGACGCGAAGGCGCTGCACGGCCTCAACGACCTGCTGCTCCCGATCGTGAAGGGCTACGGCTCCGAGAAGTCCTACGAGCAGCTGGCGCAGTCGCTCCAGACCTTCGGCGGCTCCGGGTACCTCCAGGAGTACCCGATCGAGCAGTACATCCGTGACGCCAAGATCGACACGCTGTACGAGGGCACGACGGCGATCCAGGGCCAGGACTTCTTCTTCCGGAAGATCGTCCGTGACCAGGGCGCCTCGCTGAACGCCCTCTCCGAGGAGATCAAGAAGTTCCTCGCCGGCGCCCAGGGCAACGAGGAGCTGGCCGGCGCGCTGGACTCGCTCGCCAAGGCGGCCGTGGACCTGGAGGCGATCGTCGGCACGATGATCACCGACCTGACCGCGACCGGCGAGGACGTCAAGAACATCTACAAGGTGGGCCTCAACACCACCCGCCTGCTGATGGCCTCCGGCGACGTCGTCGTCGGCTACCTGCTCCTCAAGGGCGCGGCCGTCGCGGCCGAGAAGCTGCGGGACGCCTCCGCGAAGGACGTCGCCTTCTACCAGGGCAAGATCGCCGCCGCGAAGTTCTTCGCCGCGAACGTCCTGCCGGGCGTCTCGGCCGAGCGCGCGCTCGCCGAGTCCGTCGACAACTCGCTGATGGAGCTGGACGAGGCCGCGTTCTAGCCTCCGCCCGAGACTCGTCAACAGCACCGTCACCCGAACACGCTTTCGGGTGACGGTGCTGTCGTATCAGCTGGGTACGCTGGCTGCAGGGCTCAGAATCCCGTCCATGGGAGGAACCATGACCGCCGAGGCACTGCCCGACTCGCTGCACCGTCAGCCGGGCGGCTCCAGGTGGCCGGTCCCGCCGCCGGACGGCTACACCGTGGACGACCTGTTCGCACTTCACGACCTCCCGCCGCACACAGAGCTGATCGACGGGAGTCTGGTTTTCGTGAGTCCGCGGCGGAAGTTCCACACGCTGGCGATGTATTTGCTGGAGCAGGGGCTGCGCGGCCACGTCCCGGAAGATCTGCGGGTCCGCCGCGAAATGGCCGTCGTCCTCGACAAGCGCAACGCACCGGAACCCGACCTCGTCGTGGTGACGGCCGAAGCGGACGGGGACCAGCGCCAGACCCGCTACCAGGCCGCCGATGTCCTGCTCGCCGTCGAGGTCGTCTCGCCCGATTCCGAGTCGCGGGACCGCGACACCAAGCCGCACAAGTACGCCGGGGCCGGCATCCAGAACTTCTGGCTCGTCGAGATGTCCGCGAGCGGCCGGCCCGTGGTCTGGACGTACGCGCTGGACCCGGTCAACAAGAAGTACGTCTCCACCGGCGTCCACGACGACCGGTTGAAGCTCTCCGTCCCGTACGACATCGACATCGACCTGACCGCCATCGACCGGCTGTAGACCTGGTCCCGACCGACGGCACCGATCCTCTCTAAGATCGGACGTCCGGTAGCCGGAGGGGGCGGGTTCACTCATGGGGGCCAAGGGTTTCGTGGGTACGCGAGCGGGGCGGGGGCGGCTCCTGGCGGCCGGGGCGGCGGTGCTGCTGCTCGCGGGCTGCGGGGGCGGGGGCGGTGACGACGCCAAGGCGGCGGCGCTCGGCAAGGGGCAGGTCGCCTCGGTGCTGCCGGACGCGAAAGCCGTACCGGGCTGGCGGATGTCCATGAAGCCGGCGGCCCTGAAGCCGGTCCCCGAGTACCCGCCGCCGGTCTGCGTGTCCAGGACGAAGGAGCAGCGGGAGACGGCCTGCCGCACGGCCACGTCCTGGGGTTCGTCCGCCTTCGCGCGCAAGGCGGACGCGACCACCCTGAATTTCTGGGTCCTCGCCTACAAGGACGGGAAGGCCGCGGACGCCGCGTACGACGTCCTGATCAAGTGGTACGGCGGGGACCGGGTCGGCCAGGACGCCGAGAAGGTGGACCTCGGCAGTCCGGGCGCCGAGCGCGAGGCCGACCGCGCCGCGGTCGGCACCATGGGCGGACCGGGCACGATCGCGCAGATCCGGGTCGGGACGACCGTCCTGGGCATCAGCACCGGAACCCAGGGCAAATCGGCCGTCCCCGACAAGGAGGTCAAGGCGTTCGCGGCCATGTTCGCCGAGCGCGCGCAGCAGGCCCAGAACGGCGAGAAGCCCTCGGCGGCCCTCCCGGGACATTGAGCGGACGCCCTCGTGCGACGGTGGTGAAGCCGCCCGGTCCGGTCTCGTTACAGTGAGGAACATGAGTTCCTCCCTCCGCTTCGACCGCGGTCACACCGACGATCTGATGGCCTTCCTGATGGCCTCCCCCTCCCCGTACCACGCCGTGGCGACCGCGGCCGCCCGGCTGGAGAAGGCCGGGTTCCGGCAGGTCGAGGAGACCGCGGCCTGGGACGGGACCAGCGGGGGCAAGTACGTCCTGCGCGGCGGTGCGATCGTGGCCTGGTACGTGCCGGAGGGCGCCGAGGCGCACACCCCGTTCCGGATCGTCGGGGCGCACACGGACTCGCCGAACCTGCGGGTCAAGCCGCTGCCCGACACCGGGGCGCACGGCTGGCGGCAGGTCGCCGTGGAGGTCTACGGCGGGACGCTGCTCAACACCTGGCTCGACCGGGACCTCGGCCTGGCCGGCCGGATCTCGCTGCGCGACGGCACGCACCGGCTGGTGAACATCGACCGGCCGCTGCTGCGCGTACCGCAGCTGGCCGTGCACCTGGACCGGTCGGCCAACCCCGACGGGCTGAAGCTCGACCGGCAGAAGCACATGCAGCCGATCTGGGGGCTCGGGGACGTCGAGGAGGGCGACCTGATCCGGTTCGTCGCCGAGGAGGCCGGCGTCGACGCCGAGGACGTGACCGGCTGGGACCTGATGCCGCACGCCGTCGAGCCGCCCGCCTACCTGGGCCGGGACCGCGAACTGCTGGCCGGTCCCAGGATGGACAACCTGCTCTCCGTGCACGCGGCGACCGCCGCACTCGGCGCCGTCGCCGGGCAGCCGGACGAGGAGCTTCCGTACATCCCGGTCATGGCCGCCTTCGACCACGAGGAGAACGGCTCGCAGTCCGACACCGGCGCCGACGGGCCGCTGCTCGGCACCGTCCTGGAGCGTTCCGTCTTCGCGCGCGGCGGGACGTACGAGGACCGCGCCCGTGCCTTCGCCGGGACCGTCTGTCTCTCCTCCGACACCGGTCACGCGATCCACCCCAACTACGCCGAGCGCCACGACCCGACCCACCACCCGGTGGCCAACGGCGGACCGATCCTCAAGGTCAACGTCAATATGCGGTACGCGACCGACGGCAGCGGCCGGGCCGTGTTCGCGGCGGCGTGCCGGAAGGCGGACGTGCCGTGGCAGTCGTTCGTCTCCAACAACTCGATGCCGTGCGGCACCACGATCGGCCCGATCACCGCTGCCCGGCACGGGATCCAGACCGTGGACATCGGCGTCGCGATCCTGTCGATGCACAGCGCCCGCGAGCTGTGCGGGGCGGACGACCCGTATCTGCTGGCCAACGCGCTGACGGCGTTCCTGGCGGGCTGAGCCACCCGCCGCGAGGCCATCGACGGGCCGGTGCGCGAGGCGCGCCGGCCCGGCCGACGACGCCGTTCCGCTCGCACCCCGCCGATCGGGCACGACCCGTCGCCGACTCCCCGGCACCCCCGATATCCTGGGACTTTCCCGTGCCCGGCCCCGGGCGCATCCCGCCCGGAAGGGAAGCTGCTCGTGGAGTTCCGGCTGCTCGGCACCGTCTCCGTCGACACGTTCACCGGGCCGCTGCCGCTCGGCCCCGCCAAACGCCGCAGTCTGCTCGCCGCGCTGTTGCTGTCCGCCAACACCCCCGTCTCCATCACCAGGCTGACGGACTCCCTGTGGGACGACACACCGCCGCTGCACGCCCGCAGCGTCATCCAGGGGCATGTGTCCCGGCTGCGCGCCCTGCTGGTGGGTGCGGACGCGGAGGCGTACGGGGTGGAGCTGGTCACGCTCGGCGACGCGTATGTGCTGCGGCTGCCGGAGACCCTGCTGGACTCGCAGCGCTTCGAGGAGCTGCTGACGCTGGCGCGGGGGCAGCGCAGCCCCGCCGACGCGGTACTGATGCTCAAGGAGGCCCTGTCCCTGTGGCAGGGCCCGGCGCTCAGCGGCGCGTTCGCCGGACGGCCGCTCCAGGCGGCCGCGCACTCGCTGGAGGAGTCGCGGCTGGCGACGGTCGAGCAACTGGCGCGCGCCTACGCCGCGCTGGGGGAGCACAACCGGGCGGCGGCGGTACTGCGGTCGGAGGCCGTCGCGCATCCGATGCGGGAGTCGCTGGCGGCGGCCCTGATGACGGCCCTGTACCGGGCGGGACGTCAGTCGGAGGCACTGGACTGGTTCCACCGCACGAGGCGGCTGCTCGCCGACGAGCTGGGGATCGATCCCGGACACGAACTCGCCGACGCGTACGCGCTGATCCTGCGCGGCGACCCCGGGCCGGACGCCGGACGGGAGGGCGGACGGAACGCGCCCGGCGGTCCGGGGACGACAGCCCGCGGCCCGGTCCGGTCGGGCGGCGGTGACAGCGGCGGCTCCGGGAACGGGGCCGTGCCCGCGGCCCGCCCGGCGGCGGACCGACGGGCCGGAACGGACGGTGGGACCGCGGCGGCACCGGCCGACCGCCCGGACGAGCGGCCCGGCGGTACTGGCGGCGATACGGGCGGCGGTACTGGCGGCGCCCCCAGTCCCGCGCCGCGCCGCCCCCTCCCCGTGCCGTCCCTCGCCGGCGAGCCGCACCCCACCGATCTGCTGCCCCGCGCGCCCCGCGGCTTCCAGGGGCGGACCGCCGAACTGGCCGCCCTCACCCGGGCCGCGGCGGGCGAGGCACCCGTCTGCCTGGTCACCGGACCGGCCGGGGTGGGCAAAACCGCGCTGGCCCTGCAGTGGGCGCACCGCAACCCGGCCGCCTTCCCGGACGGACGGCTCTTCGCCGATCTGCGCGGGTTCAGCGACACCGGTGAGCCCGCACTCGTCGAAGTCCTGCGCGAGTTCCTGCTGGCGCTCGGCGTCGCGCCCCGCCGCGTCCCGGAGTCCGTCGCGGCCGCGGCCGCGCTCTTCCGGTCACTGACCGACCGGCGCCGTCTGCTCGTCGTACTCGACAACGCCCGCCACTCCGCCACCGTCCGGCCGCTGCTGCCGGGCGGCACCGACTGCGTCACGCTGGTCACCAGCAGGCACCGGCTGGAAGGCCTCATCGCCTCGGACGCGGCCCGTCCCGTACCGCTCGACGTGCTCGAACCGCCGGACGGCACGGCCCTGCTGGCCGGTGTGCTCGGTGAGGACCGGGTGCTCGCCGAACCGGTCGCGGCCCGTCGGCTCGCCGAACTCTGCGGAGGGCTGCCACTCGCCCTCCGGGTCACCGCGGCCCGGCTGGCCGGGCGCCCGACCCGGACGCTGGCCGGTCTCGCGGACGAACTGGCCGACGAGCGCAGCCGGCTGACCTACCTCGACGTGGACGACACCGGTGTCTCGGCCGCGCTGCGGCTGACCGTGCAGCAGCTGCCGCAGGACGCCGTCCACCAGCTCGCCCGGCTCGGCCACCACCCCGGCAGCCACTTCGACCCGTACACGGCCGCCGCGCTCGCCGGCACCGACCCGGTCGTCGCCACGGCGGCGCTGGAACGGCTCGCCGCCGCCCATCTCGTCACCGAGACGGCGCCGGGGCGCTGGGTGCTGCACGATCTGGTGCGCCTCTACGCCCGCGGCATGGACCCCGCGGGCGGGTCCGAGGCGCTCATCGGTGTCCTCGACCACTACATCGCCACCGCGCTCGCCGCCGCCGACACGGCCGAGCCGGGCGGCGAGCCCTGCTTCGTCCTGCCGGAGGACTACCACCGCCCGGTCGCCGTACGGGACTTCGTCGACCGGGCGGCGGCGATGCACTGGCTGGCGGCCGAACGCGACGATCTGGCACTGGCCGCCGACGCGGCCCGGACCGCCGGATTCCACGACCGGGCGTGGCGGATCATCCTGCTCCAGTGGCCGCAGGTGGTGTGGCGGGTGCGGGACAACTGGTCCCCGCTGCTGGAACTGGCGCTGGACTCCGCCCGCGCCCACGACGACGCGTACGCCGAGTCGAGGGTGCTCAACCTGCTGGGCTGGGTGCTGACCGAGGAGGGCAGGGCCACCGAGGCCGTCACCCTGCTGGAACGCTCGCCCGTTCTGGCCCGGCGGGCCGGCGACCGGCTCGGCGAGGCGACCGCACTGATCAACCTCGCCGTCGTCCAGGCCGATCAGGGAGAGCTCGACACGGCTCTGGAGGGCTGCGGGCGGGCTGTCGACCTGGCCCGTGAGGAACGGGACGCGCACACCGAGATGCTGGCGCTCCAGCACCTCGCCCGGATGCAGCTCACCGCGAACCGGCCGCACGAAGCCCTCGAATCCGTCCGGACGGCGCTCGACCTGGGGCCCGAGCACGAGGAGGTCGCCCGCCGGGTGCTGCTGCTGACCATCAGCGGCGAGGCCCGTCTGGCGCTCGGCGAGGAGAACGACGGGATCCGGCTGCTGGACCGGGCGGCCGGGGAGGCGGAGTCCGCCGGATACGACACCGGCGCGGTACGGGCCCTCCAGGCGCTGCTGCGGGTGACGGCCGAGCCGGAGTACCGCAAGCGGTACGAGGAGGCGGTCCGACGGCTCACCGACAACGGGTGAGCCCCCTCCCGGACGCGATCAGGAAAGCGCCCGGGAGACTGCGGGAGGTCAGGCCTGCTCGTCCATTCCGGCCAGCACCAGCGGCAGCCGGGGCGTGCCCTGTGCGCTCACGCGGACGGGGACGCCCCAGTCCTGCTGGTGGACATGGCAGGCCGGGTACTCGTTCGAGGGGTCGTCGTCGCAGGACGCCGCCATGGCCGACACGTGCAGGACGCCCTCGGCGACGCCCTCGGCGACGCCCTCGGCGAGGACCAGGTCGCGGAAGAGGTCGGTACCGGGGCCCGCGCCCTCGGCCAGCAGCTCCGGCGGGGTCGCCGAGACCAGCAGCCGGGTCGAGGGGCCGTACCGGGTGTCCAGCTTCTGCCCGGCGGGCGCCTGGAAGACCACATCGAGCCGGAGCGTGCCCGGGGCGATCTCGGTGGCCGCGCGCCGGGTGCGGTGGGCGCGGTCGGCGACGCGTACGGCCTCCTCGGGGAGCCGCAGCCGGGTCAGCCGGTGCCGGGCGGACTCGACGACCACGAGATCGCCGTCGACCAGCACGGCGTCGCTCGGCTCGCGCAGATCCGTGGCCAGGGTGGTGACCTCACCGCTCCCGGGGTCGTAGCGCCGCAGCGCGTGGTTGTACGTGTCGCAGACGGCGACGGACCCGTCGGGCAGCGCGGTCACCCCCAGCGGGTGCTGGAACAGGGCCTGCCCGGCGGCGCCGTCGCGGTGTCCGAAGTCGAAGAGTCCGGTGCCGACGGCCGTACGGACGGCGAAGCCGGATCCGTCGCGCTCGACGTACCGCAGGGCGGACGTCTCCGAGTCGGCGACCCAGAGCCGCTCCCCGTCGGCGGACGTGGCGAGCCCGGACGGCTGGGCGAACCACGCCTCGGCGGCCTCCCCGTCGACCAGGCCCTCGTTGGTGGTACCCGCGGCGACCTGGACGGTCTCCGTCGCGGGGTCGTACGTCCACAGCTGGTGCACGCCCGCCATGGCGATCCACAGCCGGTCCGCGAACCAGGCGACGTCCCAGGGGGAGGAGAGGTCGACCCCGCGGGCCGGCCCGGACGGCGGCGAGCCCTGCCACCACTGGCGACCGGTGCCGGCGAGCGTCGTCGTCACCCCGGTGCCGAGGTCGAGGGCGCGGATGGCGTGATTGACCGTGTCGGCGACCGCGATCCGGCCGTCGGGAAGCACGGCGAGGCCCTGCGGCTCGGAGAACCGGGCCTCGTCGGGGGCGCCGTCGGCGAACCCCCTGTCCCCTGATCCGATGTGACGGCGAACCGTTTCACTGTCACGTTCGATCTCGACCAGGCGGTGACGGGTGGTGTCGGAGACGAGGAAGCCGCCGTCGGGCAGGAGCAGCGCCTTGCCGGGGAAGCGCAGATGCGTGGCGACCGGTTCGGGTGCGACATAGGGGCCGTCGCCGCGGCGCAGCGTGCCCTTCGCCGCGTGCTCGGCCTCCAGCTCCTCGACCAGCTTCTCGATGGCGTGCGCATGGCCCTCGCCGGCGTGCTGGGCGACGACATAGCCCTCGGGGTCGATGACGACGAGCGTGGGCCAGGCCCGTACGGCGTACTGCTTCCAGGTCGCCAGTTCCGGATCGTCGAGGACCGGGTGGTGGACCTCGTACCGCTCGACGGCGTCGACGACGGCCTGGTGCTCGGCCTCGTGGACGAACTTCGGCGAGTGCACCCCGATGATCACCAAGGTGTCGCGATGCTTCTCCTCCAGCTCGCGCAGCTCATCGAGGACATGCAGGCAGTTCACGCAGCAGAAGGTCCAGAAATCTAGAACGGCACACTTGCCTCGTAGATCCGCGAGCGTCAGATCCTTCCCACCAGTGTTGAGCCAGCCGCCCTTCCCGACCAGCTCGGGGGCACGGACGCGGGCTCGGCGCGGAGCGGGGGTGGGAGTCGCATCGTTCATGGTTCAAGAGTGCCACCACAGAGGAAACGCACGTTCATGGGTGACACCAGCAAGGCGGAAGCCTCAGCGGCATCGCAGGCATCGTTTCTGAGGACAAGACAGAGCGCCCCGCCCGTGCGCTGGAGGGGCCGACGAGTGGTCGGGAAGGCGTGCAGGAGCTGCGCACGCTCTCAAGGCAGGCGAACGGCCCGTCACCAAGATTCTCAGCGACGAGCCGCGAAAGGCTCCAAGCCGGGGCTACAGGACTTCCGCCTCCGTCAGGCCGGCCCAGCGGATCCGGATACGCTGCTCCGGAATGAGCCGAGCCCCACGCTTGCCCTTGCTGACTTCCACGCGATCGATGGCGAGCGACAGACGATCGCGGCGGTCATCGACTGTGAAGTCACCCCACGCCTCACGGAGCTGGACAGCATCAAGCATCGGCCTTACGTCCATCGACGGCATCGGCAGCTTGCCAAGATCATCACGCAAGCCGTCGATGCGGCCACGCAGCCGCTCGGTCAGCCGGTTGTAGCGGTCAATCGCCGCAGGACCGGTGAACTCGCCGCGCACGTAGCGTGCGTCTTCGAGGTCCGCCAACCGGGCCTCTTCGTCTTGGACTTCGACTGCGATGGCGTCACGCTTCGCGAACGTCTCCGGATCGACACGATGAACCCAGCGATCCGCAATCGCGATCAGGAGAGGGTCGTCAAGGTCGAGTGCTGGGACCTTGGTCAGAAACCTTTCGGTCACGTAGACGTCGACCGCATCGGCCAGCGCGGACGCTCCGATGCACTGATTGCCCGAGCGGTGCGACCAGCACTGGTAGCTGTTGCCCACACGGTGCATACGGCTGCCACACCCCGGTACGCCGCAGAACACCAGCCCCGTGAGCAGCGCCGTGCCCTGTGACTTCGGACGGCGTTTGCCCGCATGCACGAAGGTGCGTGACTCGAATTGGCGGATGATGCGATCCCGTTCGCCAACCGTGATGATCCCCTCGCCGATCTCCACCGTGTCGAGCGTCTCGGGATCCTGGTACGGGAAGACCCGTCCCGTGTACTTCTTCTCCCCGTCGTCCGTCTCAACGGTTTCTGTCTCCGGCATGAGACCAGCGAGCGCAGGTGACCGCAGGAGCTGCATGATGCTCGCTGCATTCCACTGCCCGCCGCGCGGTGAGGGGATGTCGTACTCGTTGAGCAACCGCGCGATCTTCACAAGGGACACGCCTGCCAGCGCCTCATCCGCGATCAGGCGGGCGTACACGGCGTCCTCGGGGTCATGGACGAGCTTCTTCGTCTTCGGGTCCACCTTGAGCCCGTAAGGCGGCTGTCCCCCGATCCACTGCCCCTTGCTGCGCAGGTACCTTTTCGCGTGGCCCACGCGCGTACCGAGGTTCTTGGACTCCGACCGTGCCAGCTCCGCGAGCATGGCGACGATCATCCGGGCCGAGTCGTTCGATGTGTCGAGACCGTCGATGACGGATACGAAACGGCCGCCCGCCTTTTCGATGTCGTCGAGCACCTTGCCCACCTGGCCGATTCCTTTGCGGGACAGGCGATCCAACTTCCAGACGATCAGCGTGCCGACCACTCCGGCGGTGACTGCCGCAAGTGCGGCGTCGAAACCCCTTGCGCTCAACGGCCTTGTAGCCGGAGCGCCCCCTGTCCATGTGGACCTTGCGTACGGTCAGACCGTTACGTTCGGCCCATGCACGGCAGTCGGCTTCCTGCCGTTCGATTGCGGTCTTGCCGTCCCGGTCAAGGGACAGGCGCAGGTACAGATCACAGATTGTGTGGACCGCAATGCACACATTCCGGAGGGTCGTCGGGCACCCTGTGAGCCATGAGATTCCTGGTGCGTGAACGACTCTTCGCCGTCGGTGACGACTACTGGATCGAGGACACGGACGGCCGCAAGGTGTTCCTCGTCGACGGCAAGGCCATGCGAGTGCGGGACACCTTCGAGCTGAAGGACGCACAGGGCCGGATCCTGGTCGAGATCCGGCAGAAGCTGCTCAGCCTGCGCGACACCATGCTCATCGAGCGCGACGGCGAACAGCTCGCCAGGATCAAGCGCAAGCGGCTGTCGCTGCTGCGCAACCACTACCGGGTCACGCTGGTCGACGGCACCGAGCTCGACGTCAGCGGCAAGATCCTGGACCGCGAGTTCGCCATCGACTACGACGGGGAACTGCTGGCCCAGATCTCCCGGCGCCGGCTGACCGTCCGGGACACCTACGGCATCGATGTCGTACGGGAGGACGCCGACACGGCACTGCTCATCGCCGTATCGGTCTGCGTCATCGTGCTCGCGGACAAGGAGCGCGAGGACTGATCCGCCCCGGTTTCACGTGAAACGAAGCGGTCCTACCGGAGCCTGGGCGGGGCCAGTCCCAGGCGGCGGTCCTTGAGGGCCGGGAACTGCTCACGGGTCGTCGCCACCCTCGCCGGGTCGAACTCCACGCCGAGCACCTCCTCGTCCGCGCCCGCCTCCGCGAGCACCTCGCCCCACGGGTCGACGACGATGCTGTGCCCGGCCTGCTGGACTCCGGCGTGGGTGCCCGCGGTGCCGACGGCCAGGACGTACGACTGGTTCTCGACGGCACGGGCCTGCGCCAGCAGCGTCCAGTGGGCCCGGCGCCGCTCGGGCCAGCCCGCCACGACGATCAGTGTCCCGGCGCCCGCGTCGACCAGGCCGCGGAACATCTCCGGGAAGCGCAGGTCGTAACAGGTGGCGAGGCCGAGCGTGGTCCGTGGCAGGGTGACCGTGACCAGTTCCTCGCCGGCGCCCATCATGACCGCCTCGCCCTTGTCGAAGCCGAAGCGGTGGATCTTGCGGTACGCGGCGGCCCGCTCGCCCTCGGGCGTGAAGACCAGCGAGGTGTTGAAGAGGGTGCCGTCCGGGGCGCGCTCGACGAAGGAGCCCGCATGCAGCCAGACCCCGGCGTCGACCGCGGCCTTCGCCATGATGTCGTGGGTGGGCCCCTGGAGCGGTTCGGCCTCGTCCGCGAAGTCGGCATACGCGAAGGCGCCGACCGGCCAGAGCTCGGGAAGCACCACCAGATCCGCACCGCGCTGGGCCGCGACCAGTGAAGCCGCACGCTGCCTACGGGCGTTGACGGATTCGTCCGGGTCTACTGCGATCTGGATGAGGGAGGCGCGCACACTACCACCGTCCTGGCATTCGAGCCGTCAACACGGGCCTACGATCGTCACACGAAAGCACTGCCGGGGTGCCTGCTCGCAGCGTAACTTAGCGAACGAACCTCCCACGCAGCCCGCCGCCCGCGCCAAGCTCTCCAGCCCATGCACCGCAGAACCGCACGAGGGGTCCCGTGACCGTCCATCCCAGCCTCCAGACCTACGCCGATGCCTGGACCCACTCCATCGAGTCGATAGCCGAGCTGGTGAAGCCACTCGCCGAGGGGGAGTGGAACCGCCGTACGCCATGCCCCGCCTGGTCGGTGCGCGACATCGTCTCGCACGTCATCGGCATGGAGTCCGAGCAGCTCGGCGACCCGCGCCCGATCCACACGCTGCCCCGCGACCTCTACCACGTGCAGAACGACTTCGCCCGGTACATGGAGATGCAGGTCGATGTGCGGCGTCACCACACCGCACCGGAGATGACCTCCGAGCTGGAGTACACGATCATCCGGCGGGCGCGTCAGCTGCGCAACGAGACGCGCGATCCCGAGACCATGGTCCGGGCGCCGCTCGGCGCCGAGCAGACCCTCGAACTGGCGCTGCGGATGCGCGCCTTCGACGTCTGGGTGCATGAGCAGGACCTGCGGGCGACGCTGGGGCAGCCCGGCAATCTGGACTCCCCCGGCGCCACCGTCGTCCGGGACACCCTGCTGCAGGCGCTGCCGAAGGTGGTCGCCAAGGACGCGGGGGCACCGGCCAGTTCGGCGATCGTGCTCGATGTGCACGGGCCGCTGGAGTTCCTGCGCACCGTCAGGGTCGACGCGGAGGGCCGTGGTTCGGTGGACGGTTCGCCGTCGCTCGGGCCCGCGGTGACGCTGGCGATGGACTGGGAGACGTACTTCCTCCTCGCCTGCGGGCGGGTGCGCGCGGGTACGGTCGCCGAGCGGATCAAGGTCGAGGGCGATCAGGACCTGGCGACGGCGATCCTGCAGAACTTCGCCGTGACGCCGTGACGGCGTAGTGCCGTGACGGCGTGATCGGCGGCGCCCGTCGCACGAGGGACGGGCGCGCCGCCGATCCGGCGCGCGGGGCGGTCACACCGGTACGTGCACGGCCTCCACGCGGCTGACCACATGGTGGTCCCGCTCGCGGTGCGTGGCCCTGGAGTGCAGCCGCAGGATCTGTACGACGCCGAGCGCCTCCAGCACGAAGACCGAGGCGAACGCGATCCGGTAGTTGTCGCCGGTCGCGTCCAGCAGCACACCGACGGCGAACAGCGTGGTCATCGAGGCGACGAAGCCGCCCATGTTGACGATGCCCGACGCGGTGCCCTGCCGCTCCGGCGGATTCGCCGGCCGCGCGAAGTCGAATCCGATCATCGAGGCCGGACCGCACGCGCCGAGCACCACGCACAGCACGATCAGCAGCCACATCGGCGCATGGTCGCCCGGACAGAAGATGGCCGACGCCCAGAGCAGCGCCGTCACCGCGACCGTACCGAGGGCCAGCGGGGCGCGGGCCGCGTGGTGGCGGGCGATGATCTGCCCGTAGACCAGCCCGAAAGCCATGTTGGAGAGCACCACCAGGGTGAGCAGCTCCCCGGCGGTGGACCGGCTGAGCCCCTGCGCCTCCACCAGGAACGGCAGCCCCCACAGCAGCAGGAACACCATGGCCGGGAACTGCGTGGTGAAGTGCACCCACATACCGAGCCGGGTGCCGGGCTCCCGCCAGGAAGCGGCGATCTGCTTGCGCACATAGGCGGCACCCGCGTGCTCCGCGGGCGGCGGCTCATGGCCCTCGGGGTGGTCCTTCAGGAACAACAGGAGCAGGACGAGGACGACGACCCCGGCGACGGAGCTGCCGACGAACGTGGTGGTCCAGCCGAACCCGTGCAGGGCCCGTGCGATGAAGAGCGTCGAGACGAGGTTGCCCGCCATCCCGAAGAGCGCCGCGACCTGGCCGATCAGCGGGCCGCGCCGGGCCGGGAACCAGCGGGCGCCGAGCCGCAGCACGCTGATGAACGTCATCGCGTCACCGCAGCCGAGCAGCGCCCTGGACGCCAGCGCCATGCCGTACGAGGGGGAGAGCGCGAAGCCGAGCTGCCCGAGGGTGAACAGGACGGCCCCGAGAGCGAGCACCTTCTTGGTGCCGAGCCGGTCGACCATCAGGCCGACGGGTATCTGCATGCCCGCGTAGACGAGCAGCTGAAGGATGGAGAACGTGGAGAGCGCGGAGGCGTTGACGTGGAACCGGTCGGCGGCGTCCAGCCCGGCGACACCCAGGCTGGTGCGGAAGATGATGGCGACGAAGTAGACGGCGACCCCGATGCCCCAGACCCGGGCGGCACGTCGGCCGCCGGGTGGATCGCCGGGCAGGGACAGGGTGGGAGCGGCGGCAGAACTCACCGGTCCTCACCCCTGACCAGCACCTTGACCCGGCTGACATGGCGCCGCACGACCTGCGCGGCACCGTCCGCGTCACCGGCCCTGATCGCCTCCAGCAGCTCGCCGTGCTCGGTGATGTTGGCGGCGATCCGCCCCGGGTGCGCCTCCATCACGGCGACACCCATCCGCAACTGCCGGTCGCGCAGTTGGTCGTAGAGGCGCGACAGGATGTCGTTGCCCGCGTTGCGCACGATCTCGGCGTGGAAGCAGCGGTCCTTCACCGACACCTCCGCCAGATCCCCGGCCTCGGCCAGCTGCCGCTGCTCCTCCAGGAGTTCTTCGAGCCGGCCGATCAGCTGCGCGGAGGCGGGCACGGCCTTGCGCGCCGCGAACTCCTCGACCAGCAGCCGGGTTTCCACCACATCGGCGATCTCCTGCGCGGAGACGGCGAGGACGAGGGCGCCCTTCTTCGGATACAGCTTGATCAGCCCCTCGACCTCCAGCCGCAGCAGCGCCTCGCGCACCGGCGTGCGGGAGACCCCGACGGCCTCCGCGAGGTCTCCTTCGGTGAGGAGCGTGCCGCCCTCGTAACGGCGGTGCAGGACCGCCTCCTTGATGTGGGCGTACACGCGCTCGGCGGCGGGTGGCTGCTTGATGGGGGACTTCACGACGGGCTTCGCGGCAGGCTTCACGGCAGGGGGTGCGGCAGGCATGCACACAGCATAGATACAAGATGCGTGCATGGCGAAACGGATTCGGGATCCGGACGGACGCTTCACCACCGATCATGGCCGGAATCACCCGTAGCCCCGAATAGCTCCGAAATTGCCCCAGGAATCAGCACATCCATCCCCCGCTCTCATGAGTCTCACCACCGAGCGGCACCCACATGTGGCCGCATTCCAGGGGCATTTGGAGCGTTCAAGTTGAAAATCGGCATTAAGGGCATAAGCCGCGCCACCGCCACTGCCACCGTGGCGCTGACGGCAGGCGCCGTCATCGCGGGCAGCGCGTTCGCCTCCACCGCGCAGGCCGCCACGCTGCCCAACCCCAAGATCACCGCCGCCGGCGGATACGTGATGAACAACGGCACCGCGAAGTCCCTGTTCGCCAAGACCGCGGACACCCGTCGTTCCACCGGCTCCACCACCAAGATCATGACGGCGAAGGTGGTGCTGTCGCAGAAGAACCTGAACCTGGATTCCAAGGTCACGATCCAGAAGGCGTACAGCGACTACATCGTCTCCAAGGGCGCCTCGTCGGCCCGTCTCATCGTGGGCGACAAGGTCACCGTCCGCCAGCTGCTGTACGGCCTGATGCTGCCGTCCGGCTGCGACGCCGCCTACGCGCTGGCCGACAAGTTCGGCTCCGGCTCCACCCGCGCGGCCCGCGTGAAGTCGTTCATCGGCAAGATGAACGCCCAGGCCAAGTCCCTCGGGCTGAAGAACACCCACTTCGACTCGTTCGACGGCATAGGGAACGGCTCGAACTACTCGACGCCGCGCGACCTGACGAAGATCGCCAGCAGCGCGATGAAGAGCTCCACCTTCCGCTCGGTCGTCAAGACCAAGTCGACCAAGCAGAAGGTCACCACGAAGTCCGGCGGCTACCGCTACATGTCGTGGTCCAACACCAACACGATGCTCAGCAGCTACAGCGGCGCCATCGGTGTGAAGACCGGCTCCGGCCCGTCGGCCAAGTACTGCCTGGTCTTCGCCGCGACCCGCAACGGCAAGACGGTCATCGGCACCGTGCTCGGCTCGTCGAGCGCGGCCAACCGCACCGCGGACATGAAGAAGATCATGGACTACTCCTTCAAGAAGTAGCCCGGCCCGGCAACGCACGCAAAGAGGGGGCCCGCGCCATGCGGGCCCCCTCTTTCTGTGCCGGAGGATGCTCAGTCGAGACAGAACTCGTTGCCCTCGATGTCCTGCATGTTGATGCACGACTCGTTGTCCTCGTCGGCATACAGCACCTTCGTGCACACCGCGCCGAGCGCGACCAGCCGATCGCGTTCGGCCTCAAGCACGGCCAGCCGCTCCGCACCCACGAGCCCGGTGCCGGCCCGCACGTCGACGTGCACCCGGTTCTTGGCGACCTTGCCTTCGGGAACGCGCTGGAAGTACATGCGCGGGCCCTCACCCGTGGGATCGGAGCACGCGAACCACGCACCCCGCTCCTCGGGCGGCAGTGAGTCGTTATAGGCGTCCCAGGTGTCGAACCCCTCCGGCGGCGGAGGTGCGACGTACCCCAGCACCTCGCACCAGAAACGAGCGACGCGCTCGGGATCCGCGCAGTCGAAAGTGATCTGGATCTTCCTTACCGATGCCATTCGGCCACCCTAACAGCGGGCCTTCGCCAGCCAGTTCCCATTTTTTGGGCCCGAAATTCCGAGCGCCCTTCTAGACACTGACGGCACCTCGACGCTCTACCAAGGGAGCAAGCGGTGTCGTCGTCGACAAGGAGGAGCCGTGAGCGGTATGGGCGGCCAAGGGTGGTGGTTGGTCTTCACGATGGTGCCCATCGCGGGAGCGGTCGCGTACTGGCTGCGAGAACGTGTCCGGTGGGCAGGCATCGTCGCCGTGCTCATGAAGAGCCCACATGGCGCCGAGATTCGCTTCAAGGTTCGTGACGGGCAGGGGAGGGCTACAACCGAGTGGGAGATCAAGCTTCCTCCGACGACGACCGTCAGGGGCCGCGATGAGAGGGGACACTGACGGACCGCCGCCCGAAGCCGACAAGAAGGAAGAAGCCTGCGAGAGACAGATCGAGGCCTTGTACGCGGCCTAGTCGGCCGTCTGCAACATGCCGGGCACGACGGCCTCCTCCCAGACATGGATGGTCCGGGACCGTCCGACCTCCAGGTTCCAGCCGTCCTGCACGGGCCGGTGCCCGGCAGCCAGCTGACGCCGCCAGGACCGGATCTGGGACTCGAACCCCTTGAGCCGGGCGTCCAGTTCGTCGAACACGTCTGGTCGGCCGACTCCTTCGGCCCAGGCCCGCAGGTCACTGCCGGTTGCGGTCTGCCTGCCGTTCTCCAGCTTGTACACCTTGGAGTGCGGCCAGCCGAGCCGCTGCGCAAGCTCCGTTCCGGTGAGCCGACCTCCCGGTACTGACAGCCTGAGCTCTCTCAGGCGCAGCCCGAGCGCCTCCCTGGCCTGCTGAAAGTCTGTGCTCACCGGTTCCGCTCGTCAGTGCGTATCAGGCAACGCCAGCACCAAGCCGTGCGGCGAACTCGGTATGGGGCGACGCCCCGTGCATCGCAGCATCGCGGACCTGGCAGTACCGCAAGACTTCGGCAGGCTCCGTGATGACCTCCACATCATGGAAGACGTCCGCGTCGTCGAAGCGCAGCACGGCCACCAATCGGCTGTCGAAGATCCAGAAGTCTTCAGCGGGCAGCCGGAGCCGCTCCGCGTCTTCGCGCCACAGATTCCACACGTCCTCGCCCGTGGCCGCGTTGCACGTCGAGTACCCGAGCAGAAACAGCTGCCCTTCGGTCGGCGGGCTGTCGACGACACGCACCCGCCCCACGTACTTTCCGTCAGCCGTCTGTCGGCGGATGTTCACGCACCACTCGCTGTCGAGGTCGCACGACACCGTGCCGGTCGCAAGGAACTCCGCGTACTCGGGATCCCCCCTGTCCGACGCGTAGCCCCGCCGGGTCTCCAGGTGCCAGGCCGAGTGCTCGAAGGTCTCGAAGAGGAGCCCGAACTCCTCCAGGCCGATCAGCACAGGCACGTGGGCTACCTCCTTGGGGCCGTGATGGACGAGAAGTTCACGCGGCACCACGACCGCGGCGTCTCCGGGCCCGAAGTGCTGGAGCTGAGCGACGTCCTCGGGATCGGTGAGCGGCGTTCCTTGGACGCCGATCTCACCGGAATCGAGATCTTCGTGCACAGCGGGGCAGCCGCCGTTCTTGCTGTCGGTGCCGTTGAAGCGGAGTCGTCGTGCCATGGTCGCCTCCCGATGGTGTTCGGCCCTGTTGCCACCAGCATCACCAACTCTTCCGCACCCGCGCCACAAGCATGCCGCCTCGCGCGGGACCACACGAGAACATTGACCGGCACAGCAGAACATTCGAGAACATTGCATCGAGTCCGGTAACTCCCCCTCTCTGCCGTCCTGTTCACGGTCGCACCGCGCACCACCTCAGGTTGCCGCCGCATAACACCGGACGGTCACCTTCTGCTCCGGGCTCCACTGCTGTTCGACCGTGGCCAGCAGCTGCCAGCCGAGCCGCTCGTACAGAGCTGCTGCCGCAGTGTCCGAAGCCAGCACGTCGAGCACCGGATGCAAGCCGCGAACCTGCGCTTCTGCGACAGCCTGCCCCATCAGCAGCGCACCGATCTCGCGGCCGCGCGCCCACGGGGCGACGAACAGTCGGCTGACCACGGCGGTCGCGTCGGTACTCACCTCTGCGCGAGCGCTCCACAGCCCGGGAGCCGCGTCTCCCGCGCCGCTCCGGGACAGGCCGATATGACCGGCCACGCGGCCGTCCAGTTCCGCCACCCATGAGGCGATGAGCGATGGCGGTGTGAGCCATGCGCCCGGGGAGTCGGGCCAGTTCACCGGATAGCCGTCGTGCCCATGGACCTCTGCCAGCACTCGCGCACAGTCACCGAGGTCGCGATCAGTCCGCTTCCGGACACTCGGGGGTACATCTGCGCCGGATACGCTCTCGCTCTTCACTGCGGCATGGAAACACAGCCCGAAGGCCGGTGAACAGCGACCTTCGCGACAGGCGCCGGCCGGCCGGGCCGGGTCAGTCCGACGACCGGACCAGCCCGGCCCGGAAGGCGTCCCAGGCGGCGGGGCCGAGGACGATGACGGGGCCATCGGGCTGCTTGGAGTCGCGGACGGCGACGGTGCGGGGGACGTTGCAAGCCACTTCGACGCACTCGCCGTTCGGCTCGCTGTAGCTGGACTTTCTGAAGCGAAAATCGGTCACTCGTTCATCCCCTTGGCAATGCTCTCCATGGCCCGCAGCGAGTCGTACGGTGACAGGCTCATGGCACAGGTGCGCGCGAACAACTCAGTGTAGGCGGCGCTCTCTTCGGCCCCCTCGACCCAGTTGGTGGACCGCAGTCCGTCCATGTGCACCACATCCAGAGCGCCGGACTCCACGAACGACAGGATGTTGAAGGGCCCGCCGCCGCACGAGTGCACCCCCGCCCTGAACGGAAGCACCTGCACGTCGATATTGGGCATCTCGGCCAGCGAGCGCAGATGCTCAAGCTGTTGCCGCATGACCTGCGGGCCGCCAATCATCTGTCGCAGTGCCGCCTCCCAGATCACCGCGTGAACTCGTAGCGGGTTGTCGCCATGCAGGCGCCGCTGGCGACGTACTCGCACGTCGACCAGACGCTCGACCTCGTCGATCCGGTCGGGCGAGACGGCCGCGACCGAGAGGGCCCTCATGTACTCGGGTGTCTGAAACAAGCCTGGGATCAGAGCGAGTTGCCATGTACGCAGCCTGAGCGCCACATCCTCCATGGCGATGTACTCGCGCAGGCTCCCCTGCGTCAGCGAGGTGACCCACCAGCCCTTTGCCCTCCGCCGTTCCCGGTCCAACTTGGCCAGCCGAAGCAGAGCATCCACCGTGTCCGGTCTGTCAACTCCGTACGCCGCGCACAGCGCCACGACGTCCGGGTCCCGGAACGGAACCCAGCCGTGCTCCATCTTGGCGATCTTGGCCGCCTGAGCGCTGAGTGCCTGCGCGGCCTGCGTCTGGTTCAGTCCGGCGGCTTCTCTGAAGCTCAGCAGCTGACTGCCCAATTGACGTGCAAGGACCGTGGACACACGGTTCCCCATGTCTGCGCGCGGCTTCACCACAGCTCGACACCTCCTGTTGTCGGAAACAGTCTCCAACTGGCGGGCGGCACCTCACAATCACCTTGATGGGGAAAATTATCTCCGAGATGTTGTGTGACGTAGCTCGAATCGCTACGTTCGGCGCACAGCCGCTCGCACAGCGGAGCCGACACCGGCGGAAGTGCACCGCCCTGCCCCGCGCCGGAACCGGCGCCCCGCAGGCGCGGCATCGCCACCGCCTTCTCACCGAGAGGTACGCGACCATGACCTCAGCCCAGGAGAAACCCCCCGCCCCCGTCCTCCGCGAGGACCGGCTCGACTTCACCCCCACCGCCCGCAGCGTCACCTTCTCCCGGCGCCGTACCGCGCGGCTCGTACGGGAGTGGGGGTATCCGGGTCTGGCCGGCGACGCGGCCTTGCTGGTCAGCGAGTTGGCGACCAACGCGTTACTGCACGGCGCCATTCGGGGACGGCTCTTCCGCGTGCACCTCACGCTCAGCGCGACCACGCTCCGTATCGCGGTCAGTGACCCGCGCGGCGAGCGGCTGCCCGGTCTGCGCGAGGCCGGGGACGACGAGTGCTACGGGCGGGGCCTCCTGATCGTCGCGCGGATCGCGGACCGCTGGGGCGTCGAGCCGCGCACCGTCGGGAAGACCGTGTTCGCCGAACTCGCCCTGCGGCAGGGGCCGGACATGCCGATGGGCCCGCGCGAAGTTCGCGCGGGCCCATCTCGTACAGCTACGCCCAGGTGATCAGGCGCTTCGGCTGTTCCAGGATCGCGGCGACGTCCGCCAGGACCTTGGAGCCGAGCTCGCCGTCGACCAGGCGGTGGTCGAACGACAGGGCCAGCGTGGTGACCTGACGGGGCTTCACCTTGCCCTTGTGGACCCACGGCTGGAGCTTGATCGCACCGACCGCGAGGATCGCGGACTCGCCCGGGTTCAGGATCGGGGTGCCCGTGTCGACGCCGAAGACGCCGACGTTGGTGATGGTCACCGTGCCGCCCGCCATGGCCGCCGGGGACGTCTTGCCCTCGCGGGCCGTGGAGACCAGCTCGCCCAGTGACGCGGCCAGTTGCGGGAGCGTCTGCTCGTGCGCGTCCTTGATGTTCGGCACGATCAGTCCGCGCGGGGTCGCGGCAGCGATGCCCAGGTTCACATAGTGCTTCTGGACGATCTCCTGGTTCGCCTCGTCCCAGGCGGCGTTGACGCCCGGGTTCCGCTTGATCGCGACCAGGAGCGCCTTGGCGATGATCAGGAGCGGGTTGACCCGCACCCCCGCCATCTCCTTGTCCTCCTTGAGCTCCGCCACCAGCTTCATCGTGCGCGTCACGTCGACGGTGACGAACTCGGTGACATGCGGAGCCGTGAAGGCGCTGCCGACCATCGCCTGGGCGATGGCCTTCCGTACGCCCTTCACCGGGATACGGGTCTCGCGGGCGCCCGCCGTGGCGACGACGGCCGGAGCCGGGGCCTCGGGAGCGGGGGCGGGCTCCGCGGCGACGGGCGCCGGGGCCTGCGCCGGTACGGGCTTGGCCGCCGCGTGCACGTCCTCGCGGGTGATGATCCCGCCCTCGCCGGTCGGGACGACCGTCGCCAGGTCGATGCCCAGGTCCTTGGCCAGCTTGCGGACCGGCGGCTTGGCCAGCGGCCGGCTCTCCGGGACCGCGGTGGCATGGCCGTTCATCTCGCCCTGGATCGCCGCGGCGGCGGCCGGTACGGAAGCGGCCGTACCCTTGCGGGCCCGCCGCTTGGTCGAGCTCTCGGCGACGCCGTACCCGACCAGGACCGGCTGACGGCCCTTGGGAGCCTCCGGCTCCGACGGCTCCGGTTCGGCAACCGGCGCGGGCACGGCGGCCGGGGCGGGGGCCGCGTCACCGCTGCCCGGTGCCACGTCCACCGCGATGATCACCTGGCCGACGTCGACGGTCGTGCCCTCGGGGAAACGCAGCTCGTGCACCACCCCGTCGAACGGGATCGGCAGCTCCACGGCCGCCTTCGCCGTCTCGACCTCGCACACGACCTGGCCGTCGGTGACGGTGTCGCCGGGCTGGACGTACCACTTGAGGATCTCGGCCTCGGTCAGTCCCTCGCCCACGTCGGGCATCTTGAACTCACGGAAGCGAGCAGCGTTGGAAGTGTCGGTCATCGTTGTCACGTCCCAGTCCTCAGTACGCCAGCGAGCGGTCGACGGCGTCGAGCACGCGGTCGAGACCCGGCAGGTACTCGTCCTCCAGCCGCGCCGGCGGGTACGGGGCGTGGTAGCCGCCGACCCTCAGCACCGGTGCCTCCAGATGGTAGAAGCAGCGCTCGGTGATCCGGGCCGCGATCTCGGCCCCGGAGCCGTAGAACACCGGCGCCTCGTGGACCACGACGAGCCGGCCGGTCTTCTCGACCGAGGTCTGGATGGCGTCGAAGTCGATCGGGGACATCGAGCGCAGGTCCAGCACCTCGATCGACTTGCCCTCCTCCTCGGCGGCCGCGGCCGCTTCCAGGCAGACCTTCACCATCGGGCCGTACGCGACGAGCGTGAGGTCGGTGCCGGTACGGGCCACGGAGGCCTTGTGCAGCGGGCCGGGGATGGAGTCGGTCTCGACCTCGCCCTTGTCCCAGTAGCGGCGCTTCGGCTCGAAGAAGATGATCGGGTCGTCGCTCTGGACGGCCTGCTGCATCATCCAGTAGGCGTCGTTCGCGTTCGACGGCGAGACCACCTTCAACCCCGCGACGTGCGCGAACAGGGCCTCGGGCGACTCGCTGTGGTGCTCGACGGCACCGATGCCGCCGCCGTACGGAATCCGGACGACGACCGGCAGCTTGATCTTGCCGAGCGCGCGGGCGTGCATCTTGGCGAGCTGCGTGACGATCTGGTCGTACGCGGGGAAGACGAAGCCGTCGAACTGGATCTCCACGACGGGCCGGTAGCCGCGCAGGGCCAGGCCGATCGCCGTACCGACGATGCCGGACTCGGCGAGCGGGGTGTCGATCACCCGGTCCTCGCCGAAGTCCTTCTGGAGTCCGTCGGTGATCCGGAAGACCCCGCCGAGCTTGCCGACGTCCTCACCCATGATGAGGACCTTGGGGTCGGTGTCGAGAGCCTTGCGCAGCGACTCGTTGAGAGCCTTCGCAATGGACATCTTTTCCATGGCCATGGCTACTTGCTCTCCTCGGCAGAGTCGGCGAACGATGCCTGGTAGGCGGCGAACTGGGCGCGCTCCTCGTCGACGAGCGGGTTCCCGTCGGCGTAGGCGTGGTCGAAGATCGCGATCGGGTCCGGGTCGGGCATCGCCCGTACCGCTTCGCGCACCCGCTTGCCGAGCGCTTCGCTCTCCTCGTCCAGCGCGGTGAAGAACGCCTCGTCGGCGGCGCCCTCCTTCTCCAGGTACGCGCGCAGCCGCAGGATCGGGTCCTTGGCCTCCCAGGAGGCCCGCTCCTCGTCCGCCCGGTACTTCGTCGGGTCGTCGGAGGTGGTGTGCGCGCCCATCCGGTAGGTGAACGCCTCGACGAGGGTGGGCCCCTCCCCCCGGCGGGCCCGCTCCAGCGCCGACCTGGTGACGGCCAGGCAGGCGAGTACGTCGTTGCCGTCGACCCGGACGCCGGGGAAACCGAAGCCCTGCGCGCGCTGGTAGAGCGGGACGCGGGTCTGCTTCTCGGTCGGCTCGGAGATCGCCCACTGGTTGTTCTGGCAGAAGAAGACGACCGGGGCGTTGTAGACCGCGGAGAAGGTGAAGGCCTCGGCGACGTCCCCTTGGCTGGAGGCTCCGTCGCCGAAGTACGCGATCACGGCCGAGTCCGCGCCGTCCTTGGCGACGCCCATGGCGTAGCCGGTGGCGTGCAGGGTCTGCGAGCCGATGACGATCGTGTACAGGTGGAAGTTGTTGCTGTTCGGGTCCCAGCCGCCGTGGTTCACGCCACGGAACATCCCGAGCAGATTGGTCGGATCGACACCCCGGCACCAGGCGACACCGTGCTCGCGATACGTCGGGAAGACGTAGTCGTCGTCGCGCAGAGCCCGGCCGGAGCCGATCTGCGCGGCCTCCTGGCCGAGCAGCGAGGCCCACAGGCCCAGCTCACCCTGGCGCTGGAGGGCGGTGGCCTCGGCGTCGAAGCGACGGGTCAGGACCATGTCCCGGTACAGACCGCGCAGCTCGTCCGCGGTCAGGTCGATCGAATAGTCCGGATGCTCCACGCGCTCGCCCTCGGGCGTCAGCAGCTGTACGAGCTCGGGCTCGGAACTCTGTGGCGTCTTCGCGGACGTCTTCGCGGTCGTTTTCACGGCGCTGGTCCGCTTGCTGCTGCGTCGCGGCTTGCGCGCGGCAGTGCTCTCCACGGTCACGTGCGTGCTCCTCCGTCGGTCCGGCCCCCGGGGTCTGCCGGGAAAGCCAGTGCGGCTCGCCTGTGTCCGTACCCGTGCACGGGGTGGGTGCCGCTCGGTCCGGGAACAGGCGTGACAGGTGCCCCGGCGAGCGCCCTGCCAAAAGCACGTTACCCAGTACGCCGCATAACTGCGAAACCCTATCTGACCTGCGATTTTGCTTGGATTTCCAAGTAAATCGAAAAAGTCGGGAACTCTCGCTGGTCACAGCACTGGTAACAGCCTTGCAGGCCGCCGGAACAACGGCACGTTATCCCGCCGTTCGGCGGCAGGGAAGAGGCGAGTGTGTGAGACTGCGTTTTGTGCGCGAACAAGGAAAAATCACCGTTTTTCTGTTGGACGACCACGAAGTCGTCCGACGCGGAGTCCATGAATTGCTCTCGTCCGAGGACGACATCGAGGTCGTCGGCGAGGCCGGCACCGCGGCGGACGCGCTGGTCCGTATCCCCGCGACCCGGCCCGATGTGGCGGTGCTCGACGTACGGCTGCCGGACGGCAGCGGGGTGGAGGTCTGCCGGGAGGTCCGTTCCCAGGACGACAACATCAAATGCCTGATGCTCACCTCGTACGCCGACGACGAGGCACTCTTCGACGCGATCATGGCGGGTGCGTCGGGCTATGTGCTGAAGGCGATCCGGGGCAACGAACTGCTGAACGCGGTGCGCGACGTGGCGGCCGGGAAGTCGCTGCTGGACCCCGTGGCGACCGCCCGGGTGCTGGAGCGGCTGCGCGACGGCAAGAAGGGCCGGGGCGAGGACAAGCTCGCCGGTCTCACCGACCAGGAACGCAAGATCCTCGATCTGATCGGCGAGGGGCTGACGAACCGGGTGATCGGCGAGCGGCTGCATCTCGCCGAGAAGACGATCAAGAACTACGTCTCCAGCCTGCTCTCCAAGCTGGGCATGGAGCGGCGTTCGCAGGCCGCCGCGTACGTGGCCAGGCTCCAGGCGGAGAAGCGCTGAGCACCACGCCCCGGGCGGCCGGGGCGACCCAGGCGCAGGGTCCGAGGGGCCGCGCGCCCCGGTGATCTTCGGGACTTTGGTCCCGGACCAACCGGGGCCGCGGCCTCTTTCTGCGACCTCCCGGGTGGCGGAGAGTGGAGGCCATGTCCTCCGAGGAACTCCAGGCGATCGAACTGCTCGGCCGCGTCCGCTACGGCCGGC
Organism: Streptomyces sp. NBC_01363; assembly: GCF_026340595.1. GTDB lineage: Bacteria > Actinomycetota > Actinomycetes > Streptomycetales > Streptomycetaceae > Streptomyces. The sequence continues at coordinate 1,724,981 of NZ_JAPEPF010000001.1, read as the reverse complement.
TGGCGACGAGCATGCGTGCCCTCCCGTTTCTGTCGGTGGCCCGCCACGTCGTGATCGACGGCCGCGTGGTCCTGCGGATGCACAGCGGTTTCGGGTACCACAACGCATGCGACGGCACGGTCGTGGCGTACGGTGCGGACAACTTCGACGCCGCCGGTCCGGGGGTCGACGGTCCGGGGGTCGACGGCGATCTGTGGGCCGTGCAGTTCACCGGCACCGCCGAGATCGTGCACCCGGCACCCGGCCAGCGCCGGCTCTTCGGCGACGGTCCCGCCCGGGTGAACGGGGAGCCCTTCGACCCGGCGTACCTCAGGATCGAACCGCACTTCGTCTCCGTGCACACTCTGGGCTTCGACGCAAGTCAGCCGATTCGGCCACACAGCGTGATCTAACATCTGGTGAGTGCCGCGCTCATTTGTCACCCTTCCGCCCGCTCCGTCGGCCGGCGAGATGCTGTTCCCGTCCGTGCCCGCTCCCCCCGTGTCCCCGGTGGACAAGGTGCTGTTCCCGTCCGTGCCACGGCCGCCCGTGCCCCCGGTGACCGAGGTGCTGCGCCACTATCCGGACGCCGGTGAACCCCTGAGCTGCAAGCCCATCACCAAGGGCCTGCTCAACCACGGCTACCGCGTCTCCACCACCCGCGGCTCCTACTTCCTCAAGCACCACCTCGACGACTCCACCGGTGACCGCGCCACGATCGTCCGCCAGCACCGCGCCACCCAGCGGCTGCAGTCGCTGGGCGTGCCCGTCGCCCCGCCCGTGCAGGACACCGAGGGCGACACGGTCACTGAGATCGGCGGCCGGTGCTACGCCCTGCACCCGTGGGTGGACGGGCTGCACCGGGCGGGCGCCCAGCTCAGCACCGCGCAGTCGGAGCGGCTCGGGGCGCTGCTCGGGGCCGTGCACACCGGGCTCGAACAGGTCATGGGGGCGGGCACCGGGCTCGCGCACCGGTCCGTCGGGTCCGTCGGGTACCGGAGCCCCGACCCCACCGACACCTTCGCGCTGATCGACGACCTGCTGACGGCCGCCCGCGGGCGCCGTCCCCGGGACGCCTTCGACGAGCTGGCCGTGCACCGCCTCCTGGAGCGGCGCACCCTGCTGGAACAGCACGCCGACCGCAGACCCCCCACCCCCGGTGCCCCGGCCACCGGCTGGGTGCACGGTGACTTCCACCCGCTGAACGTCCTGTACCGGGGCGGCGACCCGGTCGCGATCCTCGACTGGGACCGGCTGGGCGTCCAGCCACGGGCGGAGGAGGCGGTGCGGGCCGCGGCGATCTTCTTCGTACTGCCGGCCGGGAAACTGGAGCTGGAGAAGGTGCGGGCGTACGCGCGGGCCTACCGGCAGGCGGCCGGGGCGGGGGCGGCGGAACTGGCCGCCGCGGTGCACCGGGTGTGGTGGGAGCGGCTCAACGACTTCTGGATACTCCGCTGGCGGTACTGCCTGCACGACCGGAGGGCCGACCCGCAGTTCCCTGCGGTGTCGGCCCTGGCGGTCTGGTGGACGCGCGAGTACGAGACGGTGCGCGAGGCGTTCACGGGGTGACCGGCCCGTGAACGACCGGGCCGGTGCCCGGTCGTTCACGGGCCGGGGGCCCGGTCATCGCAGGGGCGGTGGCTTGGCCGTCGGTCGGGTCAGGACGTGGTGCCCGTACCGGGCCCGGCCGCCGCGGATGTACCGGTGGTGGCGCCGCTGCCGCCCTCCGTACCCGTACTGCCGCCCTCCGTACCCGTGCTGCCGCCCTCCGTACCGGTGCCGCCGGTGTCCGTGGTACCGCCGGTGTCCGTACCCGTGCTGCCGCCGTCCGTACTGGTGCCGCCGGTGTCCGTGGTGCCGCCGGTGTCCGTACCGGTGCTGCCGTTGGCCGGGGCGGACGGTTCCTTCGACGGTGGTTCGGACGGCTCGCTCGGGGTGGTCGACGGGGAGTAGCTCCGCCGCGGCGGCGTGTCCTGCTGGTTGCCGGTGGAGTTCTCCGGCGCCTGGGTCTCCTGGCTCTTCTCGTCGCTCGGCCCGGACGACGTCTTCGACGGGGACGGCGAACTGGTGGTCTTGTCGGGCTTCTTCTCAGGGGTCGAACCGGTGTCGTTCGCGGCGTTGACCGCGATGGCGACACCCGCCCCGATCGCGATCAGCGCGAGCACGACGAACAGCCACAGCTTGCCGCGACCGCCGCCGCCCTGGTGCCCGCCCTCGTAACCGCCGTCGTCGGGGTTCATCGGCGGCAGGATCGGACCCTGCGAGGTGTCCCCGTGATGCGGGTGGCCCATCGCCATCGTGGCCCCGGCGACACCCATGGCCGGGGTGTTCCCGCCTTCGTGCATGGCGACCGCACCGGTGTTCCACGTACCCGTGTGGCCGCCCTGCACCTGAAGCATCTGGAGGCTGTACTGGATGAGGCCGCGCATCTCCTCGGCGCTCTGGAACCGGTCGTCCGGGTCCTTCGCGAGGGAGCGCATGACCAGCCCGTCCAGCTCCGGCGGCACCGCGTCCAGGACCTCGGACGGCGGGACCGGAATGTCCTGGACGTGCTGGTACACGACGGACAGCGGCGTCTCGCCCGTGAACGGGGGCCGCAGCGCCAGGAGTTCGTACAGCAGGCAGCCGGTGGCGTAGAGGTCGGAGCGGTGGTCGACGGCCTTGCCGAGCGCCTGCTCGGGGGAGAGGTACTGCGGCGTGCCCATGACCATGCCGGTCTGGGTCATCGTCGACTGCGCGCCGTGCAGCGCGCGGGCGATGCCGAAGTCCATCACCTTGACCGCACCGGAGTTGGTGATGATCACGTTGGCCGGCTTGATGTCGCGGTGCACGATGCCGTGCTGGTGCGAGTACGCCAGTGCTTCGAGCACGCCGGAGACGATGATCAGCGCCTGCTCGGGCGGCGGGGCCTCGGCGCTGATCAGCAGGTCGCGGATGGTGCGGCCCTCGACCAGCTCCATCACGATGTAAGGGACGGTCGCCCCGCCCACGATGTCCTCGCCGGAGTCGTACACGGCGACGATCGCATGGTGGTTGAGCCCGGCGACCGACTGCGCCTCGCGCGTGAACCGGGCCTTGGAGACCGGGTCCTCGGCGAGGTCGGAGCGCAGGAGCTTCACGGCGACCGTGCGTCCCAGCCTCACGTCCTCGGCCGCGAACACCTCGGCCATGCCGCCCCGGCCGAGGCGGTGGGTCATCCGGTAACGTCCGTCACCGACGACACCGCCGATGCCCCAGGAGTCGGTGCCATCCGAAACTCCGCCGCCGTTTGCTTCGGAATCGGGTGCCATCAGTCCTCGCCGTCGTATCTGTCCGCGCGTCCGCGGGTTCTCACGGTGTCTAGCTGCATTGCCACGTCACGCTACAGCCTCTTTCGGACGCACCGTTTCCGAGAGGGACCGGTCATCCAACCGCCCGGCGTGCCGTCCACGCAAATTTCATGCGGTTCCTGTAACGCTTCCGAGACGCTTCTTGTGCGTAGGGTCACGGAACGGGCACCTGGCTTGACGTGTCGTACCCCTCGGGCAGACTTGGCGCGTAATAGGGATGATCGCGTGAGTCGCGCGCCGAGGGGGAAGCTAGTCATGAGCCAGGACGGCGCACACGGCGCACAGGGTCGCTACGCGGGCGGTTCCGTCGCCGGCGGGCGCTACCAGCTTCGCGACCTGCTCGGCGAGGGCGGGATGGCGTCCGTATACCTGGCGTACGACACCGCCCTGGACCGACAGGTCGCAATCAAGACATTGCATACGGAGCTGGGCCGCGAGCAGTCCTTCCGTGAAAGGTTCCGGCGCGAGGCGCAGGCCGTTGCCAAACTGCAGCACACCAACATCGTCTCGGTCTTCGACACCGGCGAGGACGAGCTCGGCGGCGCGCTGATGCCGTACATCGTCATGGAGTACGTGGAGGGGCAGCCGCTCGGCTCCGTGCTCCAGGCGGACATCCAGCACCACGGCGCGATGCCGGCCGACCGGGCACTGAAGGTGACGTCCGACGTACTGGCCGCGCTGGACACCAGCCACGAAATGGGCCTGGTCCACCGCGACATCAAGCCCGGCAACGTGATGATGACCAAGCGCGGTGTCGTGAAGGTCATGGACTTCGGCATCGCCCGCGCCATGCAGTCGGGCGTCACGTCGATGACGCAGACCGGCATGGTCGTCGGCACCCCGCAGTACCTCTCCCCCGAGCAGGCCCTGGGCCGCGGCGTGGACGCCCGCTCCGACCTGTACTCGGTCGGCATCATGCTGTTCCAGCTGCTGACCGGGCGGATCCCCTTCGACGCGGACTCCCCGCTGGCCATCGCGTACGCACACGTCCAGGAGGAGCCGGTCGCACCCTCCACCATCAACCGGTCGATCACCCCGGCGATGGACGCGCTGGTCGCCCGCGCGCTGAAGAAGAACCCGAACGAACGCTTCCCGAGCGCGGCGGCGATGCAGGACGAGATCGCCCGCGTGCTGGCCGCGAGCGGCTCCCCGGGCGCGCCGGTGATCGTCGCGGGCGGCGGCGCCCCGGCGAACAGCGGCTCGGGCGTCGGCTCGGCGGTCTTCCCGCCGGTCGACCAGTCCGGCGGGATGCCCCAGAGCGTCCAGACGCCGTACCAGCCGGGCCCGTACCAGTCGGGTGCCCAGCCGGGCCCGTACGGTCCGGCGACCCCGGCCCCGACGCCGGCACCGTCGTACGGCTACCCGCAGTCGGCCCAGGCGTACCAGAGCCAGGCCCCGATGCAGCAGCAGACGCCGCCCTACACGGTCTCGCCGCAGACCCAGACGCAGTCGCACTCGGGCGGGGGCGGCTCCAAGCGGAACATGCCGGTGATCGTGGGCTCGATCGTGGTCGCGCTGATCGCGATCGGCGGGCTGATCACGGTGCTCTCGCTGAAGAACGACGACTCGAAGGGCGGCACGACCGCGAACGAGTCACCGGCCGCGGGCGAGCACAAGGATCCGGAGCGGAACCGGACGATGGACACCGAGAAGTGCACGGACGCGATGGAGGACAGCGACGACCCGAACAAGGTCGACGCACCGAACTTCCTGTACAAGGACATCCTCTCCGCGCGGGCGTGCGCGGACGCGGCGGGCTGGACCATCAAGAAGATCCAGGTACCGGGCAACACCTACGCGGAGGACCAGGTCGTCGACCAGTTCCCCACGCCGGGCACCGCCGTACCGAAGACCGACGCCCACTTCGAGCTGCGCATCGCGACGGGCGACCCGGCCTGAGTCCGGACCCGCCCGGCCTCGTGCGGGCTTGCACGGCTCGCACTTCGGCGGCTCGTGCGGGCTTGCACGGCTCGCACCTCGGCGGCTCGTGCGGGCTTGCACGGCTCGTACGTGGGCGGCTCGTGCGGAGGCTGAGGTGACGGGCCGGTACATGTGACGGGCCGGTGCGTGCGCGGGTTGGATGACGGGCCGTCGCGCGAGTGAGCGCGAGTGAGGGCAGCGCCCGGAGCGCCATACGTCCGAGATGCCGGACATACCGTCACATGTGACGCTGCCCCCATGGCTCCAGGACTTCTCCCCTCACGACCCACGAGGCGCGTGGCCTGCCTGATATTGACGGCGGGTGCGGCGCTGGGGACTGCGGCAGGCGAGACGCAGGCCGTCCAGTGCGCGCCCGACCGGCCAATAGGCCCGTTCAGCACCCCGGTGGCACCGCCCCCGCACACCTCGGCCGGAGCCTCTGCCCGGCCTTCCGGTATACCCGGTGCCGATCCGTCAGCCGAGGAGCCGGTCACCCCTACGGCCGCCCCCTCGGCCATACCGACGCCCGTTCCCTCGGACGGCGGAACGGCCGCCCCCGCACCTCCCGGATCCCCGGCCCCCTCCTCCCCGGCCTCCGGCTCCCCCTCCGGCCCGGCATCGGCATCGGCCTCGCCCTCCGACTCCCCGGCCACCTCCGACTCCGACCCCGACTCCGTTTCGGAACCCGGCTCCGACGAGGAGCCGCCGCAGCCCGAGGTGCAGCCCCCGCTCGCCGGGCGCGAGGCCGGGGAGGGGCGGTTGCGCCCCGGACGGCAGCTCTTGCCGTGGGAGCTCGCACGCGTGGACAGTTCGCGCCCGCGGCCCGACCCGCCCCCCGCGGCCACCGATCCGGGGCCGGCGCCGGCCGCGATACCCGCGGCGAGCACGCCCCCCGGGACCGGCCCGCTCTCGCCGCAGGCCCTGAACGCGCCGACCGTGCAACAGGTGAAGCGGGTGTCGCTGGGTGCGGGAATCACACTGATCGGGCTGGGGCTGGGCTTCCTGGCGTTCCGTATGCGCCGCCCGGACTGAGCCGCCCACGTCTTCCACGGATCTTCCACGAACCGGGCCTCTCACCACCGCCACACGCCCGGCGGAGATTTGCACTGAGCAACATACTCGGTATACATACTGAGTATGTCGATCCGTCACGGGCTGCTGGCCCTTCTGGAACGGGGCCCCCGATACGGCTCCCAGCTCCGTACCGAATTCGAATCGCGCACCGGCTCCACCTGGCCGCTCAACGTCGGCCAGGTGTACACGACGCTGAGCCGGCTGGAGCGTGACGGTCTGGTCGTCCAGGACGACGAGGACGACCAGGGGCACGCCCTGTACGCGATCACCGACGACGGACGCACCGAACTGCGGAACTGGTTCGAGACACCCGTCGACCGCAGCAACCCGCCCCGTGACGAGCTGGCCATCAAGCTCGCCATGGCGGTCGGCGCACCGGGGGTCGACATCCGTGCCGTCATCCAGTCCCAGCGCCACCACACCCTGAAGGCGATGCAGGACTACACCCGCCTCAAGGCGCGGTCGCTCAGCGACGTACCGGCCAACCGCGACGAGGTCGCCTGGCTGCTCGTACTGGAGCAGCTGATCTTCCAGGCGGAGGCCGAGACACGCTGGCTGGATCACTGCGAGACCCGGCTGGTCCGCCTCGCCGAGGCCGCCGCCACGGAGCCGGAACCCGAGGTCCGTACGACCGGCCGCGCCGCGCCCCGTACCGCCCGCCCGCGCAGCCGGCGCTGACCACAGGAGCGCGCGACCACAGACCGCACGGCCGCGGGCCCATCGACTCACACCCGTTCCGAGGGGGAACCACTCACCATGTCCTCGCACGTCCCGTCCCGATCCGCGGCACCGGCCGGCTCGCCGATACCGGCCGGTGAACCGGTGCTCGAACTCCGGGCGCTCACCCGCACCCACGGCTCCGGCATAGCCGAGGTGCACGCCCTGCGCGGCATCGACCTCTCCGTGCGCGCCGGTGAACTCGTCGCCGTGATGGGCCCGTCCGGCTCCGGCAAGTCCACCCTGCTGACCATCGCGGGCGGTCTCGACACCGCGACCAGCGGCCAGGTCGTCATCGAGGGCCAGGACATCGCCGGACTCGGCCGCAAGGGCATCGCCGCCCTGCGCCGCCGCAGCGTCGGCTACGTCTTCCAGGACTACAACCTCATCCCCGCCCTCACCGCCGCCGAGAACATCGCCCTGCCGCGCGAGCTCGACGGCATCTCCGTCCGCAAGGCCCGCAAGGAGGCTCGGGCGGCGCTTGAGGAGATGAAGCTCCTGGAGGTCGCCGACCGGTTCCCGGACGAGATGTCCGGCGGCCAGCAGCAGCGTGTCGCGATAGCCCGTGCGCTGGTGGGGGACCGGCGCCTGGTGCTCGCCGACGAACCGACCGGAGCGCTCGACTCCGAGACCGGCGAGACGGTGCTCGCGCTGCTGCGCAGCCGCTGCGACCAGGGCGCGGCCGGTGTGATGGTGACGCACGAGCCGCGGTACGCGGCCTGGGCGGACCGGGTCGTGTTCCTGCGGGACGGTTCGATCGTCGACCAGACGCTCACCGACAACGCCGACGCCCACTCGCTCCTCGCCTCCGAGGCCGCCGAGTGAGCGTCTTCACCGGCTGGCGCGCCGCCCTCCGGATAGCCCGGCGCGACGCGATGCGGTCCAAGGGCCGCAGCGCACTGGTGGTCGCGATGATCGCCGCCCCCGTGGTCGGCGTCACCGCCCTCGACGTGACGTACCGCAGCGTGACATCGACCACGGCCGAGCAGCTGACCGCCGCGATGGGTTCCGCCGACGCGCTCTTCAGCGATCAGCAGATCGGCCCCATCGAGCAGATGCCCGAAGCGGAGAGGTACGACCAGGTCGACGAGAACGCGCCGGTGGACGACACCGGCCCGCCGATCGACATCAGCACCACGTTCCCCAAGGGCTCGCGGGCGATCAGCATCCAGTCCGTCCCGGCGAGCGTCACCACCGGCTACGGCGTCGCCAACACCGAGATCTACGAGTTCCGGACATCGGACAAGCTGGCCCGCGGCAAGATCGACCTCGTACGCGGTGACTACCCGCACGGCCCGGACGAGATGGCCGCCACCGAGCCGTTCCTGAAGTCGACCGGCCTGCACATCGGTTCGGCCACCACCGTGCGCAACTCCGGCGAGAAGTACACGATCACCGGCGTGGTCGAGCAGCCGGACATGCTGAACACCGAGGCGCTGTACGCCGATCCGGGAGCGGTCATCGCCCCGTGGCAGGCCAGGGCCGACCACGACAAGAACGTGCTGCCGCCGAACGTCGGCTCCAAGAACTGGCTGGTCAAGGGCCCCGAAGGGGTGGGGGTGACCTGGCCGGACGTCATGGCGGCCAATAAGTCGGGCATCCTCGTCAAGTCCCGTCAGGTCGTCCTCGACCCGCCGCCGCTCTCCGAGGTCCCGCTGGCCAGGAAGAACCACGAGACGTATGCGGAGGACTCCGGGCCGCTGAGCGCTGCGCTCGTCACCGTGGTCGCCATGGCGGTCCTGGAGATCGTGCTGCTCGCCGGACCGGCCTTCGCGGTCGGCGCGCGCCGCTCCCGCCGCCAGCTCGGCCTTCTCGGCACCTGTGGCGGGGACAGACGCCACGTCCGGGCCGTGGTGCTCGGCGGCGGTCTGGTGCTCGGCGGCATCGGAGCCGCGGCCGGTGTGGTGGTCGGGCTGGGAGCCACCGCTGTTTTCCGCCCCATGATCGAGGAGTGGGCCGGGCAGCGCTTCGTCTCTCTTGCCCTGAACCCGAAGGAACTGCTGGCCATCGCAGTGATCGGCCTGATCACCGGCCTCCTGGCGGCGTTCGCCCCGGCGATCGTGGCGAGCCGGCAGTCCGTACTGGAGTCGCTCACCGGCCGCCGCGGCGTCCGCCGCTCCTCCCGGGTGCTGCCCGTTCTGGGCGCCTGCGTACTGGCCATCGGTGTCGCCGTCGCCATCTACGGCGGCACCGACGGGGACTCGACGCTGGTCGCCGGCGGCTCGGTGACCGCCGAGCTCGGGCTGCTCGCCTGCATCCCGGTGATCGTCGGCTCCCTCGGGCGGCTCGGCCGCTGGCTGCCGCTCTCGCCCCGGCTGGCGCTGCGCGACGCGGCCCGCAACCGCGGCCGTACCGCTCCCGCGGTCGCGGCCGTGATGGCGGCCGTCGCCGGTTCGGTGGCCATCGCCACGTACATGTCCAGCGCCGCGGCCGAGGCCGAGTTCAACTACGTCCCCTCGCTGAACGCGGGGACCGTCGTCCTCTCCTCCTCCGATGCCGAGGCTGCCGCCCGGCTCCCGCTGGCACGGGCCGCCGTCGAGCGGAACATGGCCGTCACCGGGGGGCACGCCGACTTCCGACGGGTCTGGGCGGGCAGCGACTGCGACATCTACGGCGACGAGGAGAACCACTGCGGCTCGCTCGAACTGGTCAAGCCCGCCGGCCAGGCCGGCTCCTGCCCGCTCACCGGCAAGGGCGCCAAGAAACTCGCCGCGCGGCTCACCGCCGACGAGCACAAGAAGCTGATGCATTCCCCCGCCTGCCTGGTCGAGCTCATGTCGTCGGGCCTCTTCAACACCGATCCGAGCAGCATCGTCGTGGCGGACGAGGCCATGCTCAGCACCTATGTGAAGCTCGACGACCCCGCCGCCGCCAAGGCACTGGCGGCCGGCACACCGGTACTGCTCAACCGGGTGTTCGCGAAGAACGGCGAGGTCACCGTCAAGGCGGTCCACCGCTACAGCAAGAAGGACAAGCAGAACCGGAAGCTGCACCCGGGCAGGACCCGCACCGCCAGGCTGAAGGTGTACGTGGCACCCGAGAAGTACGCCGCCACCCCCGGGATCCACATGATCCTGCCGCAGCGGACCGCGGAACGGCTCGGCCTGCACACCCAAGCGAGAGGAAGCGTGTACGCGGTCACCCACACGCCGACGGGCGCCGAGGAGCAGCGGACCTACGGCGCGATCGAGCAGGCCGGCGGCGGCATCTGGACGCAGTACGAATCCGGCCCCGGCCGGACCGACGACTCCATGCTCCTGATCCTGACCCTGTTCGCCGGAATGGTGACGCTGGGCGCCGCCGCGATCACGACGGGCCTCGCCAAGGCGGACGCGGAGGCCGATCTCAACACGCTCAGCGCGGTGGGTGCGCCCCCGAGCGTGCGGCGGAAGCTGTCCGGCTTCCAGTGCGTGGTGGTGGCACTCACGGGTGTGGTGCTCGGCACTCTGGCGGGACTGGTGCCCGCGGTGGCACTGCGGATGGTCGATCTGAGCGAGGCGCTGCACATCATGCGGCTGGAACCCACGGAGTCGGCGTACACACCGATCGTGCTGCCCTGGACGACGCTCGGCCTGCTCGTCGTGGGCGTCCCGCTGCTGGCCGGTCTGCTCGCGACGGCACTCACCCGCTCCCGCCTCGCGCTGGCACGGAGGGCCGAGTGATGTCGCGGTCGACGGGGGCGGTGCGGGCGGCGTGGCAGGTGCGGTCGGTGTCGTCGGTGGGCTGACCGGCTGACTTGGTGCCCTCGGAAACGGTGGATCAACCGTTTGCGGGGGCACCACGGTGTTGTACGGCAGGTGTGCGAGACAATGGCGCCATGGAGATGCCGAGGAATGAACGGTCGCAGGAGCACCCCCAAGTCCTCGTGGTGGGGCAGGACGGCATGGCGATCGGCGGCGGTGGCACTGACGACGAATCGCGTGAGGTCCCGGTGACGGAGATGGTCGAGCAGCCCGCGAAGGTCATGCGCATCGGCAGCATGATCAAGCAGCTCCTGGAGGAGGTCAGGGCGGCTCCTCTCGACGAGGCGAGCCGGGTCAGGCTCAAGGAGATCCACGCCAGTTCCGTGAAGGAGCTGGAGGACGGCCTCGCGCCGGAGCTGGTGGAGGAGCTGGAGCGCCTTTCCCTGCCGTTCACCGAGGAGTCGGTGCCCTCCGAGGCGGAACTCCGGATCGCGCAAGCCCAGTTGGTGGGCTGGCTGGAGGGCCTTTTCCACGGCATCCAGACGGCGCTCTTCGCCCAGCAGATGGCGGCTCGGGCCCAGCTGGAGCAGATGCGCCGCGCCCTTCCGCCGGGCAGCGCGCACGAGGACGAGGACGGCAGCGGGGACCCGCACGGGGCCATCAGGTCGGGCCCGTACCTCTAGTCGCCCGGTCCTTCTGGTCGCCCGGTCCTTCTGGTCCCTCGGTCCTGCACCTCCGATATCCCTGGTGCGTACGCCCCTGACTACGAAAACGCCGAGGCCCGGCACACATGGTCCACGACCTGTGCGCCGGGCCTCTCCGCGCGGTGGGGCAGGCAGGGGCCGGGCCGGGGCGTCAGCCCGCAGGGGCCTGCAGCAGCACCTTCCCGATGTGCGCGCTGGACTCCAGTACCCGGTGGGCCTCGGCGGCGTCCGGCATCGGCACCGTGCGGTCCACGATCGGCCGCACGACGCCGTCGGCGATCAGCGGCCAGACATGCTCGCGCACGGCGGCGACGATGGCGGCCTTCTCGGCGAGCGGGCGGCCGCGCAGCGAGGTCGCGGTGATGGCCGCCCGCTTGTTCAGCAGGGCGCTCAGATTCAGCTCGCCCTTGACGCCTCCCTGAAGGCCGATGATGGCCAGCCTGCCGTTGACGGCGAGCGCCTTCACGTTCCGGTCCAGGTACTTCGCGCCGACGATGTCGAGAATGACATCCGCACCGGCCCCGTCGGTCGCCTTGCGCAGTTCCTCGACGAAGTCCTGCTCCCGGTAGTCGATCAGGATGTCGGCCCCGAGCTCCGCGCAGCGCGCCAGCTTCTCCGGCCCCCCGGCGGTGACCGCGACCCGCGCGCCCACGGCCTTGGCGAGCTGGATCGCCATCGTGCCGATGCCGCTGGACCCGCCGTGCACCAACAGCGTCTCGCCGGGTCGCAGATGGGCCACCATGAAGACGTTGGACCAGACCGTGGCCGTCACCTCGGGCAGCGCCGCGGCCAGAACCGGCTCGACGCCGTCCGGCACGGGCAGCAGCTGCCCGGCGGGCACGGCAACCTTCTCCGCGTATCCGCCACCCGCGAGCAGCGCGCACACCTCGTCGCCGAGCGACCAGCCGGTGACACCGGGCCCGATCGCCGCGATACGGCCCGAGCATTCGAGGCCGGGGTACGGGGACGCGCCGGGCGGCGGGCTGTAGAAACCCTGCCGCTGCAACACATCGGCGCGATTGACCGCGCTGGACACGACATCGACGAGGACCTCGCCCTCACCGGCTACCGGATCGGGCACCTCGGCCCAGACAAGTGCCTCGGGGCCGCCGGGTTCAGGGATCGTGATCGCATACATGGCGGCGAGGCTACTCCGTGGCGGATGAAGGGCCATGAAGGACGCCGCCCGGGATCAGACCAGTCGCGCGAGGCCCTTGGACCAGTCGCGCGGGCACCGCCTTGGACCAGTCGCGCGGGCACCGCCTTGGACCAGTCGCGCGGGCACCGCCTTGGACCAGTCGCGCGGGCACCGCCTTGGACCAGTCGCGCGGGCACCGCCTTGGACCAGTCGCGCGGGCACCGCCTTGGACCATCCGCGCGGGCAAGGCCCTGGAGCGGGCACCGCCCTGGATCAGTCGCGCAGGCGCGGGGTGCCCATGGACGGGGTGTCCGGCGGCAATTCGTTCGAGGCGCGCACGATGGTGATCAAACGGTCCGTCAACTGGAGCGGACTGGCCGCCGGATCGTCGTAACCCAGCAGTCGATGCCCCCGCAGCACGCTGACCACGAGATCATCCGTCTCCCGCACACTCTTGCCCACCTCGGCCTTTATCACCGGCCGTTCGACGAGATCGAGCCCGCTGCCCTGCTGGATCAGGTCCTCCATCACCGTGCCCGCGCTGGGGCTCAGGACGGAGAGGCCCAGCAGCCGGCCCGCCGCACTGGCACTGGTGATCACCGCGTCGGCGCCGGACTGCCGGAGCAACGGGGCGTTCTCCTCCTCGCGCACCGCGGCGACGATCTTCGCCCCGCGATTGAGCTGCCGGGCCGTCAGCGCCACCAGCACCGCCGTGTCGTCTCGCTGGGTGGCAATGATGATCTGACGCGCCTTCTGGAGCTCGGCCCGCAACAGCACCTCGCTCCGCGTCGCATCGCCGACCACACCGACGAACCCTTCGGCGTTGGCGATCTCGATCACCTTGGTCGCCGGGTCGACGATGACGATCTGTTCCTTCTTCAAGCCGGTGGCACACAAGGTCTGGATGGCCGAACGGCCCTTCGTCCCGAAGCCGACGACAACGGTGTGATCACGCAAGTTGGTTCTCCAACGCTTCAGCCGAAAGTCCTCCCGGGTCCGTTCCGTAAGGACCTCGAGAGTGGTGCCGACCAGGATGATCAGGAAGAGCACCCGCAGTGGTGTCACGAGCAGCACATTGGTGAGCCGGGCGGCGTCCCCGTACGGGGTGATGTCGCCGTAGCCGGTGGTGGAGAGGGTGACCGTCGCGTAGTACACCGCGTCCAGCAGATCGACCCGGCCATCGGCGGCATCGTGGTATCCGCCGCGGTCCACCCAGACGATCAACACCGTTGCGGCCAGCACCAGAAGCGCCATCATCAGCCGCTTGGCGACCTGCCGCGCCGGACCGTTGACCACCCTGCGCGGGAGCAGCACCCGTGTGGGTACGACATGCTCGTCCGCGCGCCTGGCCATCGCATCGTGGCCGGGAAGTTTCACGTGAAACACCCTTCCGTCCACGGCATCGCCGAGGCCCACGGTAGATCGAGGATCTCCACCTCGGTGCCGGACCGTACCCCGCCCGGCGGTACGACGGCCAGCCCGTCAGCGGCAGCGATCCCGCGGAGCATCGCCGGACCGTCGTAATGCAGCGGTACGACGCGCTCGGCACCGCTACCGGTTCCCCCGCTGCCGTCGCCGTATCCACTGCCGTCCGCGTACCCGCCCCCGCTGCCTGGCCTCTCGGCAGCGCCGCCCGCTCGGTGGATGACGGGCACCAGACGGGTGTCATGCGGGTGCCCGTGCACCTCGTCGCGCACGACGGCCCGGTACAGCACCTCCGGCCCCCGGCCCGCCAGCCCGCGGAGCAGGGGCTCGGCGAGTGTGAGGAGCCCGGAGACGGCGGCCAAAGGATTGCCCGGCAGCCCGACGAGATACGGGCCCTCGCCCCGCGCCTCACCCCGGCGCTCCGATGACCCCGCCACCGAGTCCACCTTCCTGATCCGGGCCAGCAGCATCGGGTGGCCGGGTCGGACGGCGACTCCGTCGACCAGCAGCTCGGCGCCGATCTCGGCAAGGACCGGGTGGACGTGATCGACGGGGCCCGCAGCCGTACCACCGGTGGTGATGACCAGATCGGCATCGGAGGTGGTGAGCGCGCGCCGCAGGGCCGCCGCGTCGTCGCCGAGGCGCTGCGGGGCCGAGACCTCGGCACCCAGCGTGCGCAGCCAGGGGCCGATCATCGGGCCGAGCGCGTCACGGATCAGCCCGTCGTGCGGCAGCCCGCCGGTCAGCAGTTCGTCACCGAGAACGAGGACGTCGACACGAGGACGAGGCACCACGACGAGCGTGTCGTACCCGGCCGCGGCGCCCAGGCCGAGAACGGCGGGCGTCACCAGCGCTCCGGCGGGCACTAGCTGATCGCCGGCACGGCATTCCTGGCCACGGGGCCTGATGTCCTGGCCGGGCAGCACCCGATGCTTCGCGTGGAGCAGCCCCCTGGCCTCGTCCACATGAGCGTGCTCGCTGCGGATCACGGCGTTGGCATCCACCGGGATGCGGGCGCCGGTGGCGATCCGTACGGCATCCCCGTCGGCAAGCGTGGCGGGGACGCTCTGCCCGGCGAGGATGCCCGGATCCCGGGTTGAGCCGGCACCGGCCCTCTTCCTGTCTCCGGCCCCGGTGGCCTCGCGGATGTTCCACGGCCCCGGTCCGGAGACGACCCAGCCGTCCATGGCCGAGGTGTCGAAGGACGGCAGATCGGTGAGCGCGACGAGCGGCTCGGCGAGTACGAGTCCGAGCGCCTGGTCGAGGGGGAGACGGCTGGCCCGGACCGCAACGGCACGCCCGGACCGAACGGCGAGCGCACGCGCCTCCCGCCAGGAGGCCGCATGCCTGTGCCGATGCCTGCCCATGTGCTTGTCCGTGTCCGTGTGCGTGTCCGCGCCCGCGTGCGTGTGCTTGTCCGCGTGCCGGTCATGCCCGCGGGCCGCGTCGGGGCTCCGGTCCGGGGTCAGCGAACGGAGTGCTGCCGCGGGTTCGTCCGCGGGGCGAGGCCGGCCCATGGTGTGCGGCTGACCCGCGGCATGGGGCACACCCGCGGGGTGAGGTTCACCGGACGACTGGCGCCCGACCAGAGCGAGGGCCTGCTCAACGGCCCGGTCCTCCTCGGCCGCCCGCACCTCTCCCGGAGTCGGACACCGCTCTCCGCTCCGGAAACGGTCGTCCTCAGAACGCGAGCCGACGACCAAAGGCGAGCCGACGGGCGAGGTCGAACCGGCGACCGAGGACGAACCGACTACCGAAGACGAGCCGACGGGTGACTCATGCTCGACGTCCACAGACGAGTCGGCCGAGTGCGCGTCGCCCGCCGGACATGAGCCGACCGTCAAACGTGCGCCGACCACCGAACGTGCGCCGGCCGCCGGGGGCAATCCGGCCGCCGAGGCCCCGACGCCCATCGATGCGCTATCCGCAGCCGGAGGCCGATCGGACCCGCCGTTACGGGTGGTCATTGCGTATCGTTCTCGTCCGCCCAGCGAAGGGCGAGCGCAGCAGCCTTCCGGGCCGCCTCGGCCACCGCCGTGGCACCGTCGCCGTCGCCGCCTCCTTCGCTGCTCGCCTTGGCTGCCGCGTACCCGACCAGGAAGGTCGTCAGCGGCGCGGCGGGCCGGGCGACGCCGTGGGCGGCGTCACGGGCGAGGTCGAGCAGGACATCGGTGTCGACGTCGAGTTCGATGCCGAGTTCGTTCTTGACTGCGGTGATCCATTCATCCAGCACGGTCCCATGCTCTCTGATACGGGCTCGGGCCGACGCAATGTCCTCCCAGGTGTCGCAGTCGAAGGAGGCGAGAGGACCGGCCTCCACCTGGGCAAGGTCGAGTTCCTGCGCCAGCAGACGCAGGGGGAGCCCGGACAGACCACCGTGCTCGGCGGCGAGCAGCGCGAGCTCACGGCGCAGCGGTTCGGCACGGTAGACGGCGACGAGAGGCTGGTCGCGACCCTGCTGATCGATGCACAGAGCACCGTCCCGCTGTCCTTCCCCGGCGGCGGCCAGGAGCGCCCCGACAGTGCCCGCCCCGAGAAACGGCAGGTCGGCGGAGAGCACGAGAACCCGTTCCGCCGTGGTCCGCCGAACCCCGGCGTCGAGCGCGGACAACGGACCGCCGCCCCGAGGCTCTTCACGCGTCCAGATCACCGGCCGCACGGTGGACCGGCGCCCGCCCACCACCACCGTCGCCGAAGCGTCGGCGCAGGCCGCGAGCACCCGGTCGATCAGCGCACGGCCACCGACCCGGATCCCGGGCTTGTCGGCGCCGCCGAGCCGCTTGGCGGCCCCTCCGGCAAGGACGATGGCGTCATACGCGGTCATGCATCCGAGTATGCGGGCAGCGGGCTCCCGCTGATCCTCCCGGTCGGTGATCGAGCCGATCGGCCGGATCGAGCGAGGGGAGGAAACGGGAGCCCACGCCTGTTTTCGCCTACAACGTGCGCAGCAGCACCGCCGGTTGTTCCACGCAGTCGGCTATGTAGCGCAGGAAACCGCCCGCCGTGCCGCCGTCACAGACCCGGTGGTCGAAGGTCAACGAGAGCTGGACCACCTGGCGCACGGCCAGCTCTCCCCGGTGCACCCAGGGTTTGGGCACGATCCGGCCGACGCCCAGCATCGCCGCCTCGGGGTGGTTGATGATCGGGGTCGATCCGTCGACTCCGAACACCCCGTAGTTGTTCAGTGTGAACGTGCCCCCGGTCAGCTCCGCCGGGGTCAGCCGCCCGGCCCGCGCCGCCTCGGTCAGCCGGAGGATCTCGGCCCCGATCGACTCGGCGTTCCTGGCCTGCGCGTCCCGCACGACGGGGACGACCAGGCCCCGCTCGGTCTGCGCCGCGAACCCGAGATGGACCTCCGGCAACCGCACGATCTCCCGCGCCTCCAGGTCCACCGTGGAGTTGAGCTCGGGGAACCGGGCCAGCGCCGCGGTGCAGATACGAGCCAGCAGGGCCAGCACCGACACCTTGGGGCCGACAGCCGAACCACCGGCGCTGTTCATCGCGGATCGGGCCGCCATCAGCTCGGTGGCATCGGCATCGACCCAGCACGTGGCGTCGGGGATCTCCCGCCGGCTGCGCGCCAGCTTGTCGGCCACCGCGCCCCGTACACCGCGCAACGGAATCCGATGTGCGGCCGGTCTCGCCGCCGCCAGCGACTGCCCCACCACCCCGGAAGCCAACCCCGACACCGATCCCGATCCCAATACCGATCCCGGAACCGACTCCGTTACCGCCACGGACTCCGCCACGGCCCCCGGCGTCGGGACCGGGGCCACCAGCGGAGCGGCCCTTCCCTCTGCCAGCGCCCTGATCGCGGATTCGACATCGGCCCGCAGGATCAGCCCGTCCGGTCCGGAGCCCGCCAGCTGCCGCAGATCAAGATCATGCTGCCGGGCCAGCTTCCGTACCAACGGGGAGACGACCGCCACCGGCCCAGGCACCGCATCCGGCACGGGATCGGGAACCGGCGCCGGAGCCACGGGCTCCCGTGCGGGAACAGCCGCGGTCACGGCTGCGGGACGGACCCGCCGCCGACGCGCCACCGGCGCACCCGTCCCGTACCCGACCAGCACATTGCCGGACGCCTCCACCTCACCGGACCCGGACCCACGCGAACCGGCCACAGCGCCAGCCCTGGAACCGGACCCTGCTCCCTCATCCGCCCCCTCGTCCACCCCTTCGACCGACCCCACCGGCTGCGCCGATCCCACCGCGACCGCCACCGTCAACAGAGGCGCCCCGACCGGTAGTTCCGAGCCTTCTTCGCCGAACCGTGCGGTCACCACGCCCCCGTACGGACACGGCACCTCCACCATCGCCTTGGCCGTCTCGACCTCGACGACCGGCTGGTCGATGGCGACGACATCGCCGACCTCCACCAGCCAGCGCACGATCTCCGCCTCGGTGAGCCCCTCGCCGAGGTCCGGCAACTTGAATTCGAGTACCTGGGGCATCAGCTCTCCGCCTCCCACTGCAAGCGGGCGACCGCGTCCAGCACCCGGTCCACGCCCGGGAGATGGTGCTTCTCCTGCATCGGCGGCGGATACGGAATGTCGAACCCGGCGACCCGCAGCACCGGCGCCTCCAGGTGGTGGAAGCAGCGCTCGGTGACCCGGGCCGCGATCTCACCGCCCGGACCGCCGAAACCGGAGGACTCATGAACGACGACCGCACGCCCCGTACGCCGGACGGAAGCGGCAACGGTCTCGTCGTCGAACGGCACCAACGAGCGCAGGTCCACGACCTCCAGGTCCCAGCCCTCTTCGACGGCCGCTTCCGCCGCCTCCATGCAGACGGGCAGCGAAGGCCCGTACGTGATCAGCGTCGCGCTGCGGCCCGGCCGGCGGACGACGGCCCGGCCGATCGGCTCCACCGCCACCGGCGCGTCGGGCGACCAGTCCGACTTCGACCAGTAGAGCCGCTTCGGCTCCAGGAACACCACCGGATCGTCGGAGGCGATCGAGGCCCTCAGCAGCCCGTACGCGTCCTCGACCGTGGCGGGCGTGACGACATGGAGGCCGGGTGTCGCCATGTAGTAGGCCTCCGAGGAGTCGCTGTGGTGCTCGACCCCGCCGATCCCGCCGCCGTACGGCACCCGGACCGTGATCGGCAGCGGCATGGCGCCGGCCGTCCGGTTCCGCATCTTCGCGACATGGCTGATGAGCTGCTCGAACGCCGGATAGGCGAAGGCGTCGAACTGCATCTCCACCACGGGCCGCAGCCCGTACATCGCCATGCCCACGGCCGCCCCGAGGATGCCCGCCTCGGCCAGCGGGGTGTCCGTGCACCGGTCCTCGCCGAACTCCTTCGCCAGTCCGTCGGTGATCCGGAAGACCCCGCCGAGCGTGCCGACGTCCTCGCCGAGAACGTGCACCGTCGGGTCCTGTGCCATCGAGTCGCGCAGCGCCCGCCCGAGTGCCTGCGCCATCGTGGCGGGTTTGGCCTTCGCCGTCCGCTCTCCGGCCGTCGCCGCTGCGGTGGTCATCGCCCTTCCTCCACGTCGTCATGGCCGTGCTGGTCCTGCTCGGCGTCCAGTTCGACACGCAACCGGGCTGCCTGCTCCCGCAGTTGTGTGGTCTGTTCCGCGTAGACATGGGCGAACAGATCCATCGGGTCCAGCACCGGATCGGCGTTCATCCGATCGCGCAGAGCGGCTGCCATCCGCTCCGCGGCCACGCGCGCCTCCTCGATCCCGTCGTCGCCGAGCAGCCCCCGCCCGGTCAGCTCCCGCTCAAGAAGCTGGATCGGGTCGTGTGCACGCCAGGCCTCCACCTCGCTGTCGACGCGGTAGCGAGTGGCGTCGTCGGCGTTCGTATGGGCATCCATGCGGTACGTCACCGCCTCGACGAGCGTCGGCCCGCCGCCGCTGCGGGCCCGCGCCACCGCCTCGCCGAGGACCTGGTGCACCGCGGCCGCGTCGTTCCCGTCCACCAGCCGGCCCGGCATCCCGTACCCCACGGCCTTGTGCGCCAGGGACGGCGCGGCGGTCTGCTTCGCCAGCGGTACGGAGATGGCGAAGCCGTTGTTCTGCACAAGAAAGACGACCGGGGCGCGCCAGACGGCCGCGAAATTCAGCGCCTCGTGGAAATCGCCCTCGCTGGTCCCGCCGTCGCCGACCATGGCGAGCGCCACCACGTCGTCGCCCTGGAGGCGCGCCGCGTGTGCCAGCCCGACGGCATGCGGCAACTGGGTGGCGAGGGGGGTGCAGAGCGGTGCGATGCGGTGCTCACGCGGGTCGTAACCGGTGTGCCGGTCGCCGCGCAGCAGGGTCAGTGCCTCGACCGGGTCCAGGCCTCGCGCCACCGCCGCGAGCGTGTCCCGGTAGCTGGGAAAGAGCCAGTCCCGCTCCTCCAGCACCAGCGCGGCCGCTATCTCGCAGGCCTCCTGCCCCGTGCTCGACGGGTAGACGGCGAGTCGGCCCTGCTTGGTGAGGGCGGTGGCCTGCGCGTTGTACCTCCGGCCGCGGACCAGCTCCGCATAGAGCCGCAGCAGCAGCTCGGGGTCGGCGTCGGCCACGGCATCCGTACCGAGCACGCGGTACGGCTCGGGGTCCGGGAGCAGCGGCGCGGGATCGGTGAGCGGCTTCCAGGCCGGGGGCGGCGTGGGCCGGTAAGCGGCCGCGCCGGGCAGCTCTTGGACCGTCATGACAAGCACCTCCTGGCATCGAGGGGTTTCGAGCGGCGTCTGTCGGCATCGGGGGATCGTCCGATGCCGAGGGGTGTCGAAATACATCGAAATGTCGAGCGCTGCCGAGGCACGGATGTGGTGTGCCTCACCTACCGATTGTTCGGTCGTGAGCGCATTTTGGCTACAGGCACCTTCAGCCTGTGGACAAACGGTTCTCCACAGCCTGGGATGGAGGCAGGTCGTCCAGGACAGGGAGGCGGGGGCACATGTCAGCTGAACAAATGGCCGACGGGGGCGAGGACCCGGGCCAGGTTCCGCCCGCGCGCCCGCTCGACGCCATCGATCGCCGCATCCTGCGACTGCTCCAGACGGACGGCCGCGCCTCGATACGGTCGGTGGCCGATCGGGTCCATGTGTCCCGGGCCAACGCCTATGCCCGGATCAACCGGCTCATCGACGACGGCGTGATCCGTGGCTTCAGCGCACGGGTGGACCACGAGCGGGCGGGGCAGGGAGCCTCCGCGTACATCACTCTCAAGATCGTCCAGAATTCCTGGCGCACGGTGCGCGAGCAGCTCCAGGCCCTGCCCGGGGCGACTCATATCGCGCTGGTCAGCGGTGACTTCGATGTCCTGCTGCTGGTGCACACCCGGGACAACAGATCGTTGCGTGAACTGGTACTGACGAGGATCCAGGCCATCCCGGAGGTGCTCTCCACCCGCACGCTCCTGGTGTTCGAGGAGACGGACCTGGCCCCGGGCCCGGACAGGCCCACCGAGCTCACCTGAGGGCTGCCCCGCAGCGGGCGCCAGGAATCCGGGTCGGACCGGAATTCCTTGTGCGGCCGTCAACGGTTCAACGACTGGACCGCATCCCCTCGAAGGCCACGCGGACGAGCGTGTCCGCCAGCCGCTCCCCGTCGACTCCGCCGTCGGGCAGCGGCCGGTACCACTCCACCAGGGAGTTGACCATTCCGAAGAGCAGCCGGGTCACCAGCCGTATGTCCACGTCGGAGCGGAGGTCACCGTCCGCGACCGCCGCCTTGAGCAGATCGGTCACCCGCTGGTCGAACTCGCGCCGCCGCTCCATGGCCCAGCGCTCCGTCTTCGTATTGCCCCGTACGCGCAGCAACAGCGTCACGTAGGGCAGTTCGGCTATCAGCACGTCGACGGTGCGCCGGGTGACGTACTCGACCCGTTCGATCGCACGCCCCCGCGTCGCCCCCGGCTCGTCGAGAATTCCGAAGAGCCCGTCCAGCGCCCGGCTGACCGCGCGGCGCAGGAGCTCCTCCTTGCCCGCGACATGGTGGTAGATGGACGACTTGGAGATGCCCGCCGCCCTGGAGAGGTGCTCCATGGACGTGCCGTCGTAGCCGCGCTCGTTGAAGACACGGACGGCAACGGCGAGCAGAGTCTCCGGGGTGTACGTGTCCCGCTTGGCCGTGGTCATGTCCGCGATCCTCCCCTACGAGTTGTCCACAGGTTTGGCGGGCCCCCTTGTCCCGACCGATCGTTCGGTTACTCTAACTCTGTCCGCCCGTCCCTGCCCAGCTCGATGAGGAGTTGGTCCGTCATGGCCGCCGAGCTCTCCCCGCACCTGCTGTCCGAGAAGCACCGCCCCACGCTCGACCAGGCCCTCGACGCGATCCGTACGCGTGCCTACTGGTCCCCGCACCCCGAGCATCCGAAGGCATACGGCGAGGGCGGCGCCACCGGCAGCCTGAGCGCCGCCGAGGGCAAGGCCGCCTTCGACGCCGTGCTGAACACCCGGCTCGACCTCGGCCAGCCCGGCACCGACGGCTGGACGGGCGGGGAGGTCTCTCCGTACGGGCCGGAGCTCGGCGTCGAATATCCGCACGCCGACCTGGACGTCCTGCTTCCGGCGATGCGCGCGGGCATGCCCGCCTGGCGTGCGGCGGGCCCCGAGACCAGGGCCCTGGTCTGTCTGGAGATCCTTGCGCGGATCAGCGCCAGGACCCACGAGTTCGGCCACGCCGTGATGCACACCAGCGGCCAGGCCTTCATGATGGCGTTCCAGGCGGGCGGCCCGCACGCCCAGGACCGCGGCCTGGAGGCGGTGGCGTACGCGTACGAGGAGCAGATCCGCACCCCGCAGAGCGCCGACTGGTCCAAGCCGCAGGGCAAGCGTGACCCGCTCCAGCTGCAGAAGTCGTTCACCGCGGCGCCACGCGGCATCTCGCTGCTGATCGGCTGCAACACCTTCCCCACGTGGAACGGCTACCCCGGCCTCTTCGCCTCCCTGGCCACCGGCAATCCCGTCCTGGTCAAACCGCACCCACGCGCCGTGCTTCCGCTCGCGCTCACGGTGCAGCTGGCCCGCGAGGTGCTCGCCGAGGCCGACTTCGATCCCAACCTGGTCGCCCTGGCCGCCGAACGACCGGGCGAAGGCATCGCGAAGACGCTTGCCCTCCGCCCCGAAATCAAGATCATCGACTACACCGGGTCCACCGCCTTCGGCGACTGGCTGGAGACCAACGCCCGCCAGGCCCAGGTCTACACGGAGAAGGCCGGCGTCAACACGATCGTCCTCGACTCCACGGACGACTACCGCGGCATGCTGTCCAACCTGGCGTTCTCCCTCTCCCTGTACAGCGGCCAGATGTGCACGACCCCGCAGAACCTGCTGATTCCCCGGGACGGCATCACCACCGACGCCGGCGAGAAGACGTACGACGAAGTGGTCGCCGACATCGCCGCCGCCGTCACCGGCCTGCTGGGCGACGACACCCGGGCGAACGCACTGCTCGGCGCCCTGGTCAACCCCGATGTGAAGGCCCGCCTGGAAGCAGCCGCGGATCTGGGCGAGGTCGCCCTGCCCTCCCGCGAGGTGGCCAACCCGGAATTCCCCCACGCCGTGGTCCGCACCCCCACCGTCGTCAAGCTGGACGCCACCAAGCCGGACGACGAGGAGCACTTCCTGTCGGAGTGCTTCGGCCCGGTCGCCTTCGCGGTAGCGGTCGGCTCGACGGCCGACGCCGTTGAGCTGCTCCGCCGCACGGTGCGCGACCAGGGCGCGATGACGGTCGGCGCGTACACCACCTCACCGGAGGTGGAACGCGCGGTGGAAGACGTCTGCCTGGACGAATCGGCCCAGCTGTCGCTGAATCTGACCGGCGGGGTGTACGTCAACCAGACCGCGGCCTTCTCCGACTTCCACGGCTCGGGCGGCAACCCGGCGGCGAACGCGGCGCTGTGCGACGGAGCCTTCGTGTCCAACCGCTTCCGGATGGTGGAAGTCCGCCGCCAGGCATGACCCGGCCAAGGTTGGGGGCGGAGCCCCGTCCCCAACCCAACCCCGCGACGCCGCCCCCCAATTGCCGGTCGGTCTTAGTTCCCCGCCTCGGGAATCTCCGCATACCTCTGCACCCATGCGTGCATGGCGATGGCGGCCGCGGCCCCCGCGTTGATCGACCGCGTCGACCCGAACTGCGCGATGGAGCACACCATCGCCGCGTGCTTACGGGCCTCCTCGGTGAGCCCGGGACCTTCCTGCCCGAAGAGCAGTACGCAGCGCCGCGGCAGCTCGGTCCGCTCCAGCGGCACCGCACCCGGCAGATTGTCGATCCCGATGATCGGCAGACCCTCGGCCTCGGCCCACGCGGTCAGCGATTCGGTGTCGGGGTGATGCCGCACATGCTGGTAGCGGTCGGTGACCATCGCACCGCGCCGGTTCCAGCGCCGCCGCCCCACGATATGGATCTCCTTGGCGAGAAAGGCGTTCGCCGTGCGCACCACGGAGCCGATGTTGAAGTCGTGACCCCAGTTCTCGACCGCGACATGGAAGTCGTGCCGCCGTAGATCCAGATCGGCGACGATCGCCTCCCGGGTCCAGTACCGGTAGCCATCGCCCACGTTGCGCCGGTCGCCGTGGGCGAGCAGCTCGGGGTCGTACCGCTCGTCCACGGGCCACGGCAGCGGGTGAGGTCCGACGCCGACCTCCGTCCCGAACCCGTCGTCGTACTGCATCGGTTCCGCCGAGGCACCGGGCTCCGTCCCCGCTACGGATGCGAGGGGCACATCGAGTCCGACGACCTCCTCGTCCAACGATTCGCCGCCGCTACTGCCCGCGCGGCCCGTGCTGCCACTCTCACTACTGCTCACCCGACGAGCGTATGACCCCCGTCGCCGCTGTGCTGCGGGGCCTCCTCGTCATCGGCGCCACGCCGCTGCCCGGGGACCTCGACCCGGCCCGGGAACAGCCGCTCCCGGGCGAGAGTCACCCGGCCGCCGAGCCACACCAGGAAGACGGTCGGCAGGAAGACGGAGTCGGCGGCGATCATCGCCATGGAGAAGAAGGGCAGCCCGAGCAGCAGGGCGATCCCGGCGTGCTCGCACATCATGGCGACGAGCAGAACGTTCTTGACCCGCCGGTTGAACAGGGTGAAGGGAAACGCGACCTGAACGATGACCGTGCCGTACGTGAGCAGCATCACCATCACACCGCTGGAGGCGAGGATGTCCGACAGTCCGGGCCAGGGCGTGAAGTAGTCGAGCTTGAGCGGGTAATACAGCGCCGTACCGTCCTGCCACCGCGAACCCTGGATCTTGTACCACCCCGCAGTGGCGTAGATCAGACAGACCTCGGCCATGATCACGACGAGGGTCGCGTTGTGGGCGAGGTTGGCGACGACATCGAGCAGGGTGCGCGATTCGCTGTGCGGTGCGTAACGGTTCACAGCCCACCAGGCGCCCTCGCCGACCCAAAGGACCCAGAGAAGAGTCGGCAGCCACCAGGTGCCGCCGAGCCCATCGGTCATGCCGGCCACGATCAGAACGAGGCCGAGCACCACCCAGAGGACCGTACCGGCCACATTCCCCCGCACCGGGCGCCGAGGATCGTCCGCTCCCGCACGCGCCCGCCGCGCCGCACGCCGGGCGTCCAACGACCAGACCCGCCCGCAGCGCGTGAGCACCAGGTAGATCGCCATGAGATGGATGACGTTGTCGCCGCCGTCGCCCATGAAGATGCTGCGGTTCTGCAGGGAAAGCACTCCGGCCATGAAGAGGACCGACATGGCGCGGGTGTGCCAGCCGACCATCAGCAGCGCCGCGGAGATCAGCGCGACCGCGTACACGATCTCGAACCAGACCGTGCTGTCCGACCACATGAGTGCGGTGAATGCCTGATTGCCGGATATGAGCTGCTGCGCCATGTCCCAGTGCCACGGGGCGTCGGGTCCGTACATCTCGTGGCGGTGCGGCAGTTCGCGCAGCAGGAAGAACAGATAGGTGGCCGAGAAGCCGATCCGGATGACGGCACTCTGATACTGGCCGAAGGACGTGGAGGTGACGCGCTGGATACCGCGGGCGATCTTGTGGTCGACGGCGAACGTACTCACTTGTCCGCCCCCTTGGCGCTCTCGGGAAGGTCTGCGTCAGTTACCGTCCACCACGGCAGTACCCGGTAGGACGGCCTCGTACTGATCTTCTCCTCGCTCCATGCGGGCGCCGCGACGGACCGCACCTCGGAACGAACCTGGATGCGCTCGACGGTGCCGCCGTAGTCGTGTTCGCCGAGGCGCAGCATCACGATGCGGCGGATGTAGCGCTCGGAGAGCTGACCGCGAAGGCCGTTGGCCCGGTTCTCGTTGTCGTGGGAACTGAGGTAGAAGTCCCAACCGCGTCGGAGTTCGTTCTGGTGGACGTGACTGGGGAGAAGACTGCCGCGTATCGCCTTGCCGTCCTCGCCGGAAAGGCTCATCCAGGAGGTGGTGCGGCGCCCGTCGGCGCCGGCTATCTCGGCTCGTACGTGAATGGCGATGTTCTGCTGAAGCGGGTTCGGGGCGAAGAGCTTCCAGTTCTGCTCGAACTCGGGATAGATCCATTCGTCGACCGCTTCGCCGTGCTGCTTGGTCATGGTGTTGGAGGGAGCGACGTGCAGAAACACCATGGCCAGCTGTCCACAGGCGACCAGCCCGATGACGGACAGCGCGACCGCGGCAACGATCTGGTACGGAAGCGACAGGGCGGCCATTCCGCCACAAGGACCTGCTTCAGGCCCCTGACCAGCGCCGGAAGATATTTCTTCCTGCTGATCCGGCCCCGGCTCGGCAGCCCCGTTCCCGCTTTCGGCGCCCCTGTCGTCGTACGAATCCATCCCGCCCCGATCCCCGTCGATCCCCGGTCAGTTATCCACAGGGTTGACACCCTACGGGCCGCCGACTCACCATTGAAGACATTGAACCGAACGATCGGTCGGTAGGGAGCCCGGGATGGCGGCAGTGACTGCGGACCAGACAGCGCAGGCGGGAGCGGACAGGCCCGAAGGGGCGGACGAGGCCCTGGAGGCGGCATTCGACGCCGCGGTGGCGGCGGACGAGCGCATCGAGCCACGCGACTGGATGCCCGATGCGTACCGCGCCTCGCTGGTCAGGCAAATGGCCCAGCATGCCCACTCCGAAATCATCGGCATGCAGCCGGAGGCCAACTGGATCTCGCGGGCGCCCTCGCTGCGACGCAAGGCGATCCTGATGGCCAAGGTGCAGGACGAGGCGGGCCACGGGCTCTACCTGTACAGCGCGGCGGAGACCCTCGGCACCGGCCGCGAGGAGCTGCTCGACAAGCTTCACGCGGGCCGCCAGAGGTATTCATCGATCTTCAACTACCCGACGCTGACCTGGGCGGACGTCGGCGCGATCGGCTGGCTCGTGGACGGCGCCGCGATCACCAACCAGGTGCCGCTGTGCCGCTGCTCCTACGGCCCGTACGCCCGCGCGATGGTCCGCATCTGCAAGGAGGAGTCCTTCCACCAGCGCCAGGGGTACGAGCTGCTGCTCACCCTCAGCCGCGGCACCCCGGCGCAGCACGAAATGGCGCAGGACGCGGTGAACCGCTGGTGGTGGCCGTCCCTGATGATGTTCGGCCCGCCGGACGACGCATCGGCCCACTCGGCGCAGTCGATGGCCTGGAAGATCAAGCGCCACTCCAACGACGAGCTGCGGCAGCGCTTCGTGGACATCTGTGTCCCGCAGGCCGAGGCGCTGGGTCTCACCCTCCCGGACCCGGACCTCCGGTGGAACGGGGAGCGCGGACAGCACGACTTCGGGGCAATCGACTGGAAGGAGTTCCAGGAGGTCCTCAAGGGCAACGGCCCGTGCAACGAACAGCGCCTCACCCAGCGCCGCCGGGCGCACGAGGAGGGCGCCTGGGTCCGGGACGCGGCGGCTGCCTACGCCGGGAAACACACAGCAGCAGAAGCACACGCAGCACCACACACAGCAGCGGAGAACGGGGAGGCGACAGCATGAGCAGCTCGACCGAATGGCCACTGTGGGAGGTGTTCGTGCGTTCGCGCCGCGGCCTTTCCCACACCCACGCGGGCAGCCTGCACGCCCCGGACGCCGAGATGGCCCTGCGCAACGCGCGCGATCTGTACACGCGCCGTTCCGAGGGCGTCTCCATCTGGGTGGTCCCGTCCACACAGGTCACGGCGTCCTCGCCGGACGAGAAGGACTCCTTCTTCGAACCGGCCGGCGACAAGCCGTACCGGCATCCGACGTTCTACGAGATCCCGGAAGGGGTGAAGCACCTGTGACCGCGGCCCTCGCCCTGGGCGACGACGCGCTGGTGCTCTCGCACCGGCTGGGGGAGTGGGCGGGTCATGCGCCCGCGCTGGAAGAAGAAGTGGCCCTGGCCAACATCGCCCTGGATCTGCTGGGGCAGGCCCGGATACTCCTCTCCCTGGTCGGGGACGAGGACGAGCTGGCGTATCTGCGCGAGGAACGCGCCTTCCGCAACGTCCAGCTGGTCGAGCAGCCCAACGGCGACTTCGCCCACACCATCGCCCGCCAGCTCTACTTCTCCACCTACCAGCGGCTGCTGTACGAGCAGCTGGCATCGGGCGAGAACGCGTTCGCCGGCCTGGCGGCGAAGGCCGTCAAGGAGGTCGCGTACCACCAGGACCACGCGGAGCACTGGACACTGCGGCTCGGCGACGGCACAGACGAGAGCCATGACCGGATGCAGCGCGCCGTGGATGCCCTGTGGCGGTTCACCGGCGAGCTGTTCGAGCCCGTCGAGGGGGTGGAGGTCGACTGGCAGTCGCTGCACAGCGGCTGGCTGGAGTCCGTTTCCGCGGTGCTGGAGCGGGCCACGCTGACACTGCCGACCGGTCCGCGGTCCGGGGCGTGGACGGCGGGTGCGGGACGCCAGGGCATCCACACCGAACCCTTCGGCCGCATGATCGCCGAGATGCAGCACCTGCATCGCAGCCACCCGGGGGCGTCATGGTGACCGAGACCGTCCTGGAGAAGGAGCTGCACCGCCTCGCAGGCTCCGTACCCGATCCCGAACTGCCCGTGCTGACCCTGGACGAGCTGGGGGTGCTCCGGGGCGTGGATGTTCTCGCCCCCGGCAAGGTCACCGTGCGTCTCACCCCGACCTATACCGGCTGCCCTGCGATCGAGGCGATGTCCTCCGACATCGAGCGGGTGCTGCACGACCACGGCATACCGCAGGTCTCCGTGGTCACCGTGCTCTCACCGGCCTGGTCCACGGACGACATCAGCGCGGAAGGACGGCGCAAGCTGGCCGAGTTCGGCATAGCGCCCCCGCGCCCGCACGATGCCACGACCGGCGCGGGCGGTCCGGTGCCGCTCACGCTCTCGGTGCGCTGCCCGCACTGCGGCTCGACCGATACGGAGCTGCTGAGCCGGTTCTCCTCCACCGCGTGCAAGGCGCTGCGCCGCTGCGTGACATGCCGCGAACCGTTCGACCACTTCAAGGAGTTGTAGATGTTCCATCCGCTCCGGGTCCGCACGATCGAACGGCTCACGGACGATTCGGTGGCTGTCACCCTCGCCGTGCCGCCCGAGTTGCGCGAGACCTTCCGCCACAAGCCCGGCCAGCACCTCAATGTGCGATACACGGTGGACGGCGAGGAGATTCGCCGCTCGTACTCGATCTGTTCCCCGGCCACCGAGGAACCGGCCGATCCGGTACTGCGTGTGGGCATTCGACTCGTCGACGGCGGCGTGTTCTCCACGTACGCCCTGAAGGAACTCGCCGTCGGTGACCTGGTCGAGGCAATGCCTCCGATGGGCCGCTTCGTGCTGGCGCCCCGCGCCGGACACTTCGCGGCGATCGTAGGCGGCAGCGGAATCACGCCGGTCCTGTCCATCGCGGCCACGCTGCTGGCACGGGAACCCGATGCCCAATTCTGCCTGATCCGCAGCGACCGGACAGCGCTCTCGACGATGTTCCTGGACGAGGTCGCCGACCTCAAGGACCGCTACCCCGACCGGTTCCAGCTGGTCACGGTGCTCTCCCGGGAGGAGCAGCAGGCAGGTCTCCCTTCCGGCCGGCTGGACCGGGACCGTCTCACCGAACTGCTGCCCGCGCTGCTACCGGTGACCGAGGTGGACGGCTGGTATCTCTGCGGGCCGTTCGGACTGATCCAGGCCGCGGACCAGGCGCTGCGCGGCCTCGGCATCGACCGGCCCCGCATCCACCAGGAGATCTTCCATGTGGACGACGGACCGGGCACATCCGTCCGTCCCCGGACCGAAACACCCGCTCACAGCAGGCTCACCGCCACCCTGGACGGCCGTTCCGGCACCTGGCCGGTGGAGGAGGGCGAATCGCTGCTGGAGACCGTGCTGCGCAGCCGCGCCGACGCACCGTACGCCTGCAAGGGCGGGGTGTGCGGGACCTGCCGGGCGTTCCTGGTCTCGGGCGACGTGCGGATGGACCGCAACTTCGCGCTGGAGCCCGAGGAGACAGATGCGGGTTATGTGCTGGCGTGCCAGTCGCATCCGGCCACCCCGGAGGTGGAGCTCGACTTCGACCGCTGACCGCGCCCCCTCGCCTCTCCCTGTCGCCTGATCCTCCCCTGCTACTTCTCCCGCTCCTCCTCCTGTTCCCTTCTCATAGAACCTGTTCTATCTTGACGGCCCGTCACATTCGGGCACAGGGACAATCGGTCAGCGGGAGGCCAGGGCAGTGGACTTCACCTTCACCGAGGAACAGCAGGCGGCCACGGAGGCAGCACGAGCGGTCTTCTCGGGAGTCGCACCGGACGGGGTTCCCAGCCCCGCTCTCGTGCCGGGCGCGGTGGCCGAGGACATCGACCGCCCGCTGTGGGCCCGGCTTGCCGCGAGCGATCTGCTGAGCCTGACGCTGTCGCCGGAGCACGGTGGGGCCGGGCTCGATCTCGTCGCGCTCTGCCTGGTGTTGCGCGAGTCAGCCAAGGTGCTCGCGAGAGTGCCGTTGCTGGAGACGTGCGCGGTCGCGATGGCGCTCCAGCAGTACGGAGACCCGCGGCTGGCCGCCCAGTTGCTGCCCAAGGTCGGCCGAGGGGAGCTGGTCCTCACCGTCGGGGCCAACGGCCGCTCCGGCCACGATCCGGCCGAACTCTCCGTCACCGCCCGCCGGGAGGCGACAGCAGGAATCGTCCCGACGGACGAAGCCCCCGGCACAGCCGTCGGCGACGGTGCCGGAGATCTTGTCGGCTGGATGCTCGACGGGACGCAGTCGGCGGTGCCGTGGGCGCAGGCCGCGGACTGGATCGCGATTCCGGCCCACACGGGCGAGGGCCGGGCGGTGGTCGCCCTGATCCAGACCGCCCAGGACGGCGTCACTCTGGCAGAGCAGGTCTCCACCAGCGGTGAACGGTTCGCCGAGGTCCGGCTGGAGTCGGTACGGATCGACGGCAGCGCGCTGATCGACGGAGCGGGGGCCTGGGAGTGGCTGCGCGCCCTCCTCACCGCCGGAACGTGCGCACTCGCACTCGGCCTGGGTGAGGCCGTGCTCGCCATGACGAGCGAATACACCGGCAAGCGTGAGCAGTTCGGCTTCCCGGTGGCGACCTTCCAGTCCGTCGCGGTACAGGCCGCGGACCGGTACATCGACCTACGGGCCATGGAAGTGACGCTCTGGCAGGCGGCCTGGCGGATCTCCACCGGAGCCGACGGGATGCTGCCTGCCGAGGGCGACATCGCCGTGGCGAAGATCTGGGCCTCGGACGGTGTCCGCCGGGTCGTGCAGACGGCACAGCATCTGCACGGCGGTTTCGGAGCGGACACGGACTATCCGCTGCACCGCTTTCACGCCTGGGCCAAGCAGATCGAGTTGTCCCTCGGTCCGGCAGCGGCACACGAGGAGGCACTGGGCAGCCTTCTGGCCGCACACCTCCTCGGCTGACACCGGTCGAACGGCAAGGGCGCCGACCGAACGACCAAGCCGCCGCGCAAGCACGAACCAGCTCCCCGGCGGAGCGGCTCCCCGGCTCAGAGCACGAAGGCCGGGTTGCCGTCGTCCGCGACCATCGGGCGTCCGGCGCCGTCCCAGGCCAGCATCCCGCCGTCGATGTTCACGGCGTCGATGCCCTGCTGCACCAGGTACTGGGTGACCTGGGCCGACCGGCCACCGACCCGGCACATCACGTGCACGCGCCGGCCGTCGTCGGCGGCCTCGGTCAGCTCACCGAAGCGGGCCACGAAGTCACTCATCGGGATGTGCAGAGCGCCCTCGACATGCCCGGCCGCCCACTCGTTGTCCTCCCGGACGTCCAGCACAAAGCCGTCCGACGGCACCGCCGCGACATCCACCGAGGGCAGCGGGGCGAAATTCATGGGTCATGCCTTCTCTCGTACGTACGCTCCTGAGTCACCTGGAACGCTACTGCACCATGGACGCCAGCTCCGCCTCGCGCTGCGCGACCTCGCCCAGCAGCTGCTCGGCGATCTCGTCGAGCAGCCGGTCCGGATCGTCCGGCGCCATCCGCAGCATGGCCCCGATGGCGCTCTCCTCCAGCTCCTGGGCGAGCACCGTCAGAAGTTCCTTGCGCTGGGTCAGCCAGTTCAGCCGGGCGTAGAGCTCCTCGCTCTCACTGAGCTCCGCCTCCGGAGCCACCGGACCCGCCGCCCATTCCTGCGCCAACTCGATCAGGAGAGCCTCGTCCCCCCGCCCGTACGCGGCGTTCACGCGGGCGATGAACTCGTCCCGGCGGGCCCGCTCCGTCTCGTCCTGCGCCAGGTCCGGGTGGGCCTGGCGTGCCAGGTCGCGGTAGAGCTTGCGCGCCTCCTCGGTCGGCCGGACCCGCTTGGGCGGCCGGACCGGCTGCTCGGTCAGCATCGCCGCGGCCTCGGGGGACAGCCCGTCGGAGTCGATCCAGTCGTGAAACAGCTCGTCGACGCCCGGCATCGGCATGACGATCGCCCGTGCCTCCTGCGCCTTGCGGATGTCCTCCGGATCGCCCGTCCTGGCGGCCCGAGCCTCCGCGATCTGCGCATCCAGCTCGTCGAGGCGGGTGTACATGGGCCCGAGCTTCTGGTGATGCAGCCGGGAGAAGTTCTCGACCTCGACCCGGAAGGTCTCCACCGCGATCTCGAACTCGATCAGCGCCTGCTCCGCCGCCCGAACCGCCTTCGCGAGCCGGGCCTCGGGCCGCTCCCCCTCAGCACGACCGCCCGTCCCCCCGCCGGCGTCCCCGCCCGCTGCCTCGTCGGGAGCCCCGTCTCCGGCGCTGCCCGCGGCGGTGCCGGAGCCACCTTCGACACCGGCCCCAGGACCGGCGCCGGTGTCCGTACCGGCACCGGCCGGCCGACCGTGCTGCTCTGGCGGCTCGCCCTGCCCGTACTGCTCGTTCCGGGCATGCTGCTCGCGCTGCCGGTCGTTGTCCTGCTGGTCATCGTCGTTCCGGGTGGTCGGCACCCCGGCGGCTTCGTGGGTCACCCGTCCAGCGTATGGCCACGGCCCACGTCCCAAGGACGCACGGTCGGCCCGATGCCCCTCAGACGCCCAGTTCGGCGGCTATCCGCCCCGAACCGATGGCCCGCACCAACTCCGCGTGGTCCGCCTCCGTACGGTCCGCGTAGGTCACCGCGAACGCCGCCACCGCCTCGTCCAGTTCCTCGTTCTTGCCGCAGTAGCCCGCGATCAGTCGCGGATCCGCGCTGTGCGCGTGGGCACGTGCCAGCAGCGCACCGGTCATCCGGCCGTAGTCGTCGACCTGATCGGCCGCCAGCGCCGCCGGATCCACGCTGCCCTTGCGGTTCCTGAACTGCCTTACTTGGAACGGGCGTCCGTCCACCGTCGCCCAGCCCAGCAGGATGTCGCTGACGACCTGCATCCGCTTCTGCCCGAGCACTACTCGGCGCCCCTCGTGCGCCACCTCCGGAACGTCGAAGCCGACAGCTGGCAAGTACGGCGCCAGCACGGAGGGCCGCGCCTCCTTCACCTGCAGCACCAGGGGCTCACCGCGGTGATCGAGCAGAAGCACCACGTACGACCGGGTGCCGACGCTCCCGGTACCGACCACCCGGAACGCCACGTCGTGGATCGCGTACCGGGCGAGGAGCGGAACCCGGTCCTCCGAGATCGTGCCCAGGTATTCGCCGAGTCCCGCCGCGACCGCCGCGGCCTCCTCGTCCGGCACCCGTCGCAGCACCGGCGGCGCGTCGATGAAGCGGCGTCCGCCGTCCCCGGAATCCTCGGTGGACTTGGCCGCGAAGCGGGCGCTGGTGTTGTTACGGGCCTTCTCCGAGACCCGCTCCAGAGTGCCGAGGAGATCCCGCGCGTCCGTGTGCGAGACCAACTCCTCGTCCGCGATGGCGTTCCAGGCGTCGCGCGCGGGCAGTTTGGCCAGCAGCCGCATCGTCCGCCGGTACGCGCCCACCGTGTCGTACGCGCCCTGCCGGCAGGTCTCCTCGTCCGCCCCGGCCTCACGCCCCGCAAGCACCAGCGAGGTGGCC
This sequence comes from Streptomyces sp. NBC_01363, assembly GCF_026340595.1. GTDB lineage: Bacteria > Actinomycetota > Actinomycetes > Streptomycetales > Streptomycetaceae > Streptomyces. Next base: position 1,690,674 of record NZ_JAPEPF010000001.1, on the reverse strand, counting down.
AGACGCTTGAGGTCCCACTCCCACGGGCCGAACACGGTCTCGTCGAAGTCGTTCAGATCGATGACCAGGCTGCCCCTCGCATCGCCGTACAGCCCGAAATTGGCCGCGTGCGCATCGCCGCAGAGCTGGGCACCCACCCCGCTGACCGGCGTGCCCACCAGATCATGGGCCATCAATCCGGCCGAGCCACGCAGAAAGGCAAAGGGGGTGGCCGCCATCCGCCCCACCCGGATCGGGGCGAGGGAGGGCACTCTGCCCAGGCTCGACTCCTCGACCGCCCGCACCGCGTCGGGCCGCCCGGCCGGAAGGTCCAGGAATGCGTGCGAGGCCCTGGGCACCCGCTCCCGCACCGCTTTGCCCGCCTTCCTCGACGGCCGCTCCGCGCCCCCGCCCGTCCCGGCCGCCCTCCGCGCGAATCCGGGCACGACCGGAATGCGCGGATCACCCGACACAGACCGCTGAACCGGCACTGTCGCTTCGATGTCACCCATGGCGCGCAGCCTCCCCCGCCCTCGCCCTGCGCTCCCGGCCCGACGCCCTGTCGCAGATCAATTGCGACGAAGGTACCGCCGTCAGCCGAATGCCGTCTGCCCCTGTGGAAAACGCACCTTGCGACCTGTGGACAACGATCCGTCCTGGTCAGACGCCGACGGTCTCTTCCATCTCTTCCTCGATCTCCTCCTCGATCTGCGGCTCGGCGCCCGCCCCGGTCCGTGTTCCGGCCCCGGTCCTGGCGGCGTGCTTCGGCCCATGGGCTCCGCCGGCCTCGACAGAACCGGCGACGGCGTCGGTGCCGGCCGCTGCCGCCTCCACCGCGGCCTGCCGCCGCCTCGACTCCGACAGCCCCGCCAGCCCCATCAGGGCCAGGCCCGCCACGAACCAGAGCGCGAGCACCAGCACATGTCCACCCAGAGCGTGTCCACCGAAGTACACATGGCTGCGTACGCCCTCGACGAAGCCCGCGCCGTTCCAGAAGGAGTGCAGCGAAGCGAAGAAGCCGGGCTGCAGTTCGGGCCGGAAGATGCCGCCGGAGCTGGTGAAGTTGAGCATCACGAACAGCACCATCAGCCCGAGCGTCGTCCAGCGCTTGAGGAAGGTGTGCAGTCCGACGCCGATCAGCAGGATGCCCGCGGAGTAGAGCCAGGCCATCGCCCACAGACCGCCGAGCCCATGGTCCACCAGGCCGAACAGCGGCCCCGCGAACACCACTCCGATCACGCTCACCACCAGCGACGCGGCGACAGCCAGTGCGGCCCTGATCCGCAGCGCCAGCACGGCGCCCGCCCCGCCGATGACCGCGACCGAGGCATACGAGCCGATACTCACCGCGACCAGCAGGAAGAAGATGCCCTGGCCGGTCGGATCGCCGTCCGCGGTCGGTGCCGTGTCCGTCACCTTCAGCGGGTCGCCCTGTTCGGCGGCAACCTTGGTGAACACCTTCTCGACCACCGTGGCACTGGTGTCGGAGGACGCACTGGCCACGAGCAGCTCGGGGTGCTTGCCCGGCAGGTAGGCGCCGTAACTCGCCTGCGTCCTGAGGTGGTCCACGGCCGCGGCGCGGTCGGGAACGGTACGCACGCTCAGCGCCCCGTCGCTCTTGTCCTGCAGTGTCTGCGCGAGCACCTGCGCCCTGGGCCCGGACCCGACCACGTCCACCCGGAGATCGTGCGGCTCCGGCGCGTGAAAAGCCCCGAGGTAGGCGAGCCCCATGCCGATGCACATCAGCAGCGGCGTGACGAAATGGCCCAGCACATGGCGGAGGGCGGCGACGGTGGAGCCGGTGGCGGCACTCGGGCCTGCGGACATTCGGAACACTCCAATAGGTGGCTTTTACAACCTCTAATTCGTTGTACTATACAACTGAAACCCGAGAACCGCGAGACGGAAGGCGAAACCGTGCCAGGCACCCCCGAGGAACGCGAAGAGTCGCTGGACGTCATCCAGCGAGAACTGACCGCCTTCGCCCGCCGCGCGCGGGCCGCGGCAGCCCGCCTCCACCCGGAGCTCCCCCTGGTCTCGTACACGCTGCTGGCACACATCGAAGACCGGCACGGCTGCCGCGCGACCGATCTGGCCGCGCACTACATGCTGGACAAATCGACGGTCAGCCGACAGATCGGCACCCTGGAGAAACTGGGACTGGTCGAGCGCCACCCGGACCCCGACGACCACCGGATCCAGGTGCTGCACCCCACCGCGGCCGGAACCCAGGCCCTCGCCTCCACACAGGCCAGTCGCCGCACGGCCTACCAGGAGCGCCTCGCGGACTGGACGGAGGAAGATCTCGCCCGGTTCGCGGAATACCTGCTGCGCTACAACGCGGCGGGCAACACCATCACCGCCACCCCACAAACGCCGACGGCCTGATCCGACCCCAGGCCCCGGACAGCGGCTCGCGCAACCAGGACTCCGCGAGCCCCATCACCCCTCCTCGGCCCCACGAGGCGGTCACCCCTCAGCCTCACAAGGCCCATACGCCATATATGGCTCGTACAGCTCGTAAGCCCCACTGTTCCGCAGGACGCCTCGAATCAGACGTTTCACGTGAAACAAGAATTCAGGAACGAAGAAGCCCCACAGACCGTTTGGCCTGTGGGGCTTCTCTCTTGTGCGCGAGGGGGGATTTGAACCCCCACGTCCCTAAGGACACTGGCACCTGAAGCCAGCGCGTCTGCCGTTCCGCCACTCGCGCAAGAGTGGTGTTTTCAGAGACTCTCTCACCGTTTGGTGCGAGTCCCTGGCGACATCCGGAAGATTAGCACGCTGGACAGGGTGGATTCACATCCGTTGTTTCACCGACCGACTGAAGGGAAGCGGGAACGCCGAGCGGTCGCCCCCACTCCTCCTCTGTGCACCCCGGGTGCGGGACACTGTGAGGAGGCCGCCTCTACGATCCGTGTGAGAGGTGACACTCATCCACAGGGCAGACAAGGGGAACCAGCCGATTTCCCGACGCGTGGATACGATCAGTAAGCAGTACAGGGACGACCACAACGGAGGAGGTGCCCCATGGGAGTCATGAAGCGTTTCGAGCAGCGTCTCGAAGGTCTGGTCAACGGCACCTTCGCCAAGGTCTTCAAGTCCGAGGTCCAGCCGGTCGAGATCGCAGGAGCCCTCCAGCGCGAGTGCGACAACAACGCGACGATCTGGAACCGCGAACGGACCGTCGTCCCCAACGACTTCATCGTCGAGCTCAGCACCCCTGACTACGAGCGACTCAGCCCGTACTCCGGCCAGTTGGGCGACGAACTCTCCGGGCTGGTCCGCGACTACGCCAAGCAGCAGCGGTACACCTTCATGGGCCCCATCAAGGTCCACCTGGAGAAGGCCGACGACCTCGACACCGGGCTCTACCGGGTGCGCAGCCGCACCCTGGCGTCGAGTTCGTCACAGCAGGACCCCCAGGGCCACCAAGGACTGCAGGGCCAGCCTCCCTACCCGGGTCCGGGCCGGTCCGCGCAACCCACCGGCGGCTACGGGTACCCGCCCAGCTCCGCCCCTCCCATGCCCGCGGCCCCGCCGCCGGGCGCCGGAAGGCCCGGATCACCCAGCACCGACCGGCACCCGCCGGCCGGGCCCAGCCCCCTGCCGAACGCGCAGGTGCGACGCTGGATCGAGATCAACGGCACCCGCCATCAGATCTCCCGCCCGACGCTGGTGCTGGGACGCAGCACCGACGCCGACGTGCGGATCGACGACCCCGGCGTATCGCGTCGGCACTGTGAGATCCGGACCGGAACGCCCTCGACGATCCAGGATCTCGGGTCTACCAACGGCATCGTGGTAGACGGGCAGCACACCACCCGCGCTACGCTCCGCGACGGCTCGCGGATCGTCGTGGGCAGCACCACCATCGTTTACCGGCAAGCCGAAGGGTGAAGCGGGGGCAATGTCAGAGCTGACCCTGACGGTCATGCGGCTAGGTTTCCTGGCTGTTCTGTGGCTGTTCGTGATCGTGGCCGTCCAGGTCATCCGCAGCGACCTGTTCGGAACGCGCGTCACGCAGCGCGGCTCACGCCGCACTGCGAACGACGCGCGGCCTCCACAGGCACGCCAGAATGCCGCGGCACCGCCGCAGCAACGCCAGCAGCCAGGGCGCCAGCGCCGGGGGGCACCCACAAAGCTGGTCGTCTCCGAAGGCAGCCTCACCGGCACCACGGTGGCGCTCCAGGGGCAGACCATCACGCTGGGCCGGGCGCACGATTCAACGATCGTGTTGGACGACGACTACGCGTCCAGCAGGCATGCCAGGATCTACCCCGACCGTGACGGCCAGTGGATCGTCGAGGATCTCGGGTCCACCAACGGCACGTATCTCGACCGGACCCGACTCACCACCCCGACACCTGTTCCGCTGGGCGCGCCGATCCGGATCGGCAAGACCGTCATCGAGCTGCGGAAGTAGTACGACAATGAGCGAGCGGAGCGAGCGAGCCGCGGCAGTCCGGGCAACGGACCCCGCCCGGCTCCCGACCGGAGGGTGGGCAGTGTGGCTCGAGACCGGCTGTACCCCGAGCCGACGGGCGAGGTGCGCATGAGTCTTTCCCTGCGCTTCGCCGCCGGATCGCACAAGGGCATGATCCGGGAGGGCAACGAGGACTCCGGCTACGCCGGCCCGCGCCTTCTCGCCATCGCCGACGGCATGGGCGGCCAGGCAGCCGGCGAGGTCGCCAGCTCCGAGGTGATCTCCACGCTCGTCCAGCTCGACGACGACGTCCCGGGCTCGGACATCCTCACCTCGCTCGGTACGGCGGTCCAGCGGGCCAACGACCAGCTGCGCATGATGGTCGAGGAGGACCCCCAGCTGGAGGGCATGGGCACCACGCTCACCGCCCTGCTCTGGACCGGCCAGCGCCTCGGCCTCGTCCACGTCGGCGACTCCCGCGCGTACCTGCTGCGCGACGGCGTACTCACCCAGATCACCCAGGACCACACCTGGGTGCAGCGGCTGGTCGACGAAGGCCGGATCACCGAGGAAGAGGCCACCACCCACCCGCAGCGCGCCCTGCTGATGCGTGCGCTGGGCAGTGGCGACCATGTCGAACCCGATCTCTCCATCCGTGAGGTCCGGGTCGGCGACCGCTACCTGATCTGCTCCGACGGGCTGTCCGGCGTCGTCTCCCACCAGACGATGGAAGAGACGCTCGCCAGCTACCAGGGCCCCCAGGAGACCATCCAGGAGCTGATCCAGCTCGCCCTGCGCGGCGGCGGCCCCGACAACATCACCTGCATCGTCGCCGACGTCCTCGACGTCGACAGCAACGACACCCTGGCCGCGCAGTTCAACGACACCCCGGTCATCGTCGGCGCGGTCGCCGAGAACCAGGCCGCGCAGATGTCCGCCGCCGAGAGCACGGCCGCCATGCAGACCCCTGCCGGACGGGCAGCCGGCCTCGGCCGCCCCGTACCGCCGCCCGCGGGGGGCTTCGGCCCGCCGGGAAGCGGCGACGGCGTCGACGGCGGCTACGGCGGGATTCCCGACGGCTCCTTCGACGCGTACACCGACGACGACTTCGTGAAACCCGGCGGCGGCCGCAAGTGGCTGAAGCGGTCCCTCTACTCCGTGCTGGCGCTCGCCGTCATCGGCGGCGGTCTCTACGGCGGCTACCGCTGGACCCAGAACCAGTTCTACGTCGGCGCGAAGAACGAACACGTCGCACTGTTCCGCGGCATCAGCCAGGACCTGGCCTGGGTCTCGCTCTCGAAGGTCGAGAAGGACCACCCCGAGATCGAACTCAAGTACCTCCCGCCCTACCAGCGCAAGCAGGTCAAGGCGACCATCGCCGAGGGCGACCTGGCCGCCGCCCAGGAGAAGATCGGCGAACTCGCTCTCCAGGCCTCCGCCTGCCAGAAGAACGCCGAACGACGTGCCGCCGAGAAGGCCAGCGCCGACGAGGGCCAGGCACCGGGTACGGACGCTGCCGAGACATCCAGTGGCGCCAAGACGTCCGATGCCGCCAAGACCAAGCCGACCAAAACTCCCACTCCTGGTCCCAGCCTCTCGGAGGAAGAGAAAAAGCTGGTCCCGCAGTGCGGTAAGCAGTAAGCCGTAGGGGGCCTTCAGCACCATGAGCGTTGTCACCAACACGACCACGATCGGCGCGATCGACGCACCGAGCCGCCGCAACACCGAACTGATGATGATGGTCTTCGCCATCGCCATCTCGGTGTTCGCCTACGCCAATGTCGGGCTCGCCATCGACGGTAAGCTCCCGTCCGGCATGTTCGGATACGGAGCCGGACTCATCCTGCTCGGCGGCGTCGCCCACCTCGTGGTGCGCAAGTTCGCGCCGTACGCGGATCCGCTGCTACTCCCGCTCGCCACCCTGCTCAACGGCCTGGGGCTGGTACTGATCTGGCGGCTGGACCAGTCGCAGCGACTGATCCAGCGCGCGGAGTCTCAGTACGGTGCCTACAGCCCGGATGCTCCCAAGCAGCTGCTGTACTCGGCGATCGGTGTCGCTTTCTTCGTCGCCGTGCTGGTGATCCTCAAGGACCACCGCATCCTGCAGCGCTACACCTACATCTCGATGGCCGTGGCGCTGGTCCTGCTGGTCCTGCCGATGTTCTTTCCGGCGGTGAACGGCGCGAAGATCTGGATCAGCCTCGGCCCGTTCACGATCCAGCCGGGAGAGTTCGCCAAGATCCTTATCGCGGTGTTCTTCTCCGGCTATCTCATGGTGAAGCGTGACGCACTGGCGCTGGCCAGCCGCCGATTCATGGGGATGTACCTGCCGCGTGGGCGTGACCTCGGACCGATCATCACCATCTGGGCCCTGTCGATCCTGATCCTGGTCTTCGAGACCGACCTCGGCACCTCGCTGCTGTTCTTCGGTCTCTTCGTGGTGATGCTCTACGTCGCCACCGAGCGGACCAGCTGGATCGTCTTCGGCCTGCTGATGTCCGCGGTGGGCGCCGTGGGTGTGGCGTCCTTCGAGCCGCACGTGCAGTCCCGTGTGAACGCCTGGCTCGACCCGTTCGCCAAGGCGACGTGGGCCCAGAGCGAACAGCTCGCCCAGTCGCTGATGGCCTTCGGTTCCGGCGGGACGCTCGGCACGGGGCTCGGCCAAGGCCATTCGGACCTTATCCTTTTCGCCGCCAACGCCGACTTCATCCTCGCCACCGTCGGCGAAGAGCTGGGTCTGGCCGGGATGATGGCCGTCCTGCTGATCTACGGCCTGATCGTCGAGCGGGGCGTACGCACGGCACTGGCCGCCCGTGACCCCTTCGGCAAGCTGCTCGCCATCGGGCTGTCAGGAGCCTTCGCGATCCAGATCTTCGTGGTCGCCGGCGGTGTCATGGGGCTCATTCCGCTCAGCGGTATGACCATGCCGTTCCTTGCGTACGGTGGTTCGTCCGTGTTGGCCAACTGGGCACTGATCGCCATTCTGATCCGGATCAGCGACACCGCTCGCCGCCCCGCACCGGCACCCGCACCGTCCCCTGACGCCGAGATGACCCAGGTGGTCCGACCGTGAACAAGCCACTGCGCCGGATCGCGATCTTCTGCGGCGTCCTCATCCTCGCCCTGCTCGTGCGGACCAACTACCTCCAGTACGTCCGTGCCGACGAGCTGAACAGCCGCGACGAGAACCGTCGCGTCCGCATCGAGCGTTACGCCCACGAGCGCGGCAACATCATCGTCGACGGCAACCCCGTCACCGGGTCCGTCGAGACCAAGGGCAGCGACTTCAAGTACAAGCGGGTCTGGAAGAACGGCCCCATGTGGGCCCCCGTCACCGGCTACTCCTCGCAGGCCTTCGACGCCTCGCAACTGGAGAACCTCGAGGACGGCATCCTCACCGGCAACGACGACCAGCTCTTCTTCGACCGCACCCTCTCGATGTTCACCGGCGAGAAGAAGCAGGGCGGCAACGTCGTCACCACCCTGAACGGCGCCGCGCAGAAGGCCGCGTTCAAGGGGCTCGGCAGCAAGAAGGGCGCCGTGGCCGCGCTCGACCCGCAGACCGGCGCCATCCTGGCCCTGGTCAGCACCCCTTCGTACGACCCCTCGGTCTTCGCGGGCAACTCCGACAAGGACAGCAAGGCCCGCAAGAAGCTCCTTGACGACAAGGACAAGCCGATGCTCAACCGGGCATTGCGCGAGACCTACCCGCCCGGCTCGACCTTCAAGGTCGTCACCGCCGCCGCGGCTCTGGAGAACGGGCTGTACAAGGGGATCGACGACAAGACCAACTCCCCGCTGCCCTGGCGGCTCCCGCTGACCACCGGCGACCTCGCCAACGAGGGCAACATCCCGTGCGAGAACGCCTCGCTCCGGGAAGCGCTGCGGTGGTCCTGCAACACCGTCTTCGGCAAGATCAGTGACGATCTCGGCAACCAGAAGATGATCGACGAGGCCAACAAGTTCGGCTTCAACAAGGAGATCTTCACCCCGGTACGCGCCGACGCCAGCGTCTACCCCAAGGACAACCGGCCGCAGAACGCCATGGCCGGCATCGGCCAGGCGTCCAACCGCGCCACCCCGCTCCAGATGGCGATGGTCGCCTCGGCCGTCGCCAACGACGGCAAGCTGATGCAGCCGTACATGGTCGCCGAGCGCCAGTCCCCCAGCCTCGACGCGATCTACACCCACGAGAAGGAGCAGTTCAGCCAGCCCCTCTCGGGCGAGAACGCGCAGAAGCTCCAGCAGATGATGGAGACCGTCGTCGAGAACGGCACGGGAAAGAACGCCCAGATCCCCGGCGTCACCGTCGGCGGCAAGACGGGTACGGCCCAGCACGGTCTGAACAACAGCGAGAATCCGTACGCCTGGTTCATCTCCTACGCCAAGACCGACAGCGGCTCTCCGGTCGCCGTCGCCGTGGTCGTCGAGGACAGTCAGGCCAACCGCGATGACATCTCCGGCGGCGGCCTGGCCGCCCCGATCGCACAGGCAGTAATGAAGGCGGTCATCGACAGCAAGAAGTGATGCCCATCACATCGAGTGCCATACCTGCACATTGGGATACCGGTCAGATATCAGGTCAGGACTACGGACCGATCAGGTAGTGCGCGGCCGGTAGCGTATGCGCGAGCAGCACACCGCCGGACCGCACACCGGTGCGGTCGGGACTGACGGAGAGGGCTGGAACAGTTATGGAAGAGCCGCGTCGCCTCGGCGGCCGGTACGAGCTGGGCTCGGTGCTCGGCCGTGGTGGCATGGCCGAGGTCTACCTCGCACACGACACCCGGCTCGGCCGCACCGTAGCCGTGAAGACGCTCCGGGCCGATCTGGCCCGCGATCCGTCCTTCCAGGCCCGGTTCCGCCGTGAGGCCCAGTCCGCCGCCTCGCTCAATCACCCGGCGATCGTCGCCGTCTACGACACCGGCGAGGACTACGTCGACGGGGTGTCCATCCCGTACATCGTGATGGAGTACGTCGACGGGTCGACACTCAGGGAACTCCTGCACTCCGGGCGCAAGTTGCTGCCCGAGCGCACCCTTGAGATGACCGTCGGCATCCTCCAGGCGCTGGAGTACTCGCACCGCGCCGGCATCGTCCACCGCGACATCAAGCCGGCGAACGTCATGCTGACGCGCACCGGTCAGGTCAAGGTCATGGACTTCGGCATCGCCCGCGCCATGGGCGACTCCGGAATGACGATGACCCAGACCGCCGCCGTCATCGGAACCGCCCAGTACCTCTCCCCGGAGCAGGCCAAGGGCGAGCAGGTCGACGCGCGTTCCGACCTCTACTCGACCGGCTGCCTGCTCTACGAGCTGCTGACGGTCCGGCCGCCCTTCATCGGGGACTCACCGGTCGCGGTCGCCTACCAGCACGTACGGGAAGAACCGCAGAAGCCCAGCAACTTCGACCCCGAGATCACGCCCGAAATGGACGCGATCGTGTTGAAGGCCCTGGTCAAGGACCCCGACTACCGCTACCAGTCGGCCGACGAGATGCGCGCCGACATCGAGGCCTGCCTCGACGGCCAGCCGGTCGCCGCCACCGCGGCGATGGGTGCGGCCGGTTACGGCGGCTACGACGGATACGGCAACGACCAGCCGACCACCGCACTGCGCGCCGCGGACCAGAACGGCGCGCCCACGTCCATGCTGCCCCCGGTCAACCCGGACGACGGCGGCTACGGCTACGACGACCGCCCGGACCGCCGCCGCCAGAAGAAGAGCAACACCTCGACGATCCTGCTGATCGTCGCGGGCGTCCTGGTGCTGATCGGCGCGGTCCTGATCGGCAAGTCGGTCTTCAGCGACAGCAACAGCGACAACGGCAAGGTCGATGCGCCGAACCTGATCGGCTCGACCGTGAAGGAAGCACAGAAGCTCGCGGAGAATCCCGATGTCGTCCTGAAGATCGGCTCGCGCGAACCGTGCGAGGATCAGCCGAAGGGCAAGATCTGCAGCCAGGCGCCGGCAGTCGGCGAGAAGATGGACAAGAAGGACACCGTCACGGTCGTCGTCTCCACCGGCGCCCCGAAGGTCGATGTCCCGGACGTCATGGAGAAGACCGAGGCGACCGCCCGCAAGGACCTTGAGGACAAGGGCTTCACGGTGAACGTCACCGCGGTCGAGTCCGAGAAGACCGCGGGTACGGTCATCAACCAGGACCCCAAGGGCAACTCGAAGGCCGAGAAGAACTCCGAAGTCACGATCACGGTCGCCAAGCAGGCCACCCAGAAGGTGCCGAACGTCGCGGACCGGGACTACGACGCCGCCGTGGCTCAGCTCAACGGCCTGGGCTTCGCGAACGTCTCCAGGACCGACGTCGATTCGGAGAAGCCGGCGAACCAGGTGATCAGCCAGACGCCGCCCCCCGACTCGATGCAGCCGCTGACTGCCCAGATCGTGCTGACGGTCTCGAAGGGCCCGCAGCAGCCGGAACAGACCACGGTTCCCGATCTGCAGGGCAAGACGATCGCGGAGGCGAAGGCCCTGCTCGCCGGGGCGGGTCTGCAGCTCGGCCAGGTGCAGGGGCCGAACGACGACAACGCGAAGGTCGTCGCCTTCCAGCCCAACGCGGGTCAGCCGGTCGACAAGAACAGCGCGGTCAACGTCCAGACCATGCCGGGCGGCGGAAACGGCAACATCTTCGGCGGCCTGTCCGGCTCACACCGCTGACCCGGACACACCGCTGACCCGGACACACCGCTCCATCGGGCCCCGGCCGCCACACGGCGACCGGGGCCCTTTGCTGTGTCCGCCACCACGGATCCTTTGCATACCGCACATGTGGTCGTAAACCGATTGTGTCTTCATATGTGGTGATTCGTTGATCAGGCGGGGCGGGGCATCGGGCTCCGGCCGTACATCCGGCTACGCGAAGGGCCAGGAGCATGATCAACGAGGTCGCTCTGGTGGAATCACAAGCACTGCGTCAGAGCTTCACCGAGCGGACGGAGGCACTCGACCGAGTAAAGGTGCTGTCCTTGCTGCCGAACGGTCTGCACGTGACCACGGCCATGGTCGCCGCCTACTTCGAGGTCGCGGAAACTGTCATCAACAACCTCCTCAGCCGCCATCGAGAAGAGCTCGAATCGAATGGCCTGCGGGTCATCCGGGGCAATGAGCTGCAGAAATTTAAGAAACTCACTCTGAGTTCCTATCCGGAGAGTTATCCACAGCCTCGTTCGAGCATGGCTCTCTGGCTCCGGCGGACGGTCCTGAACGTCGCCATGCTGCTCCGGGACAGTGACGTCGCACGCCGTGTCCGTACGTACCTGCTCGACCTCGAGCACACCTTCCGGGCACAGCCGACCGTCGTGGACGCCCCGGGGCATGACAGCGACGTCGAGTCACTCGACGCCCGCATCACACGGCTCAGCGAAGAGAGCTTCACCCGTCTCCTCGGCTCCACCGTCGTCCCCATGCTCAGCGCCCTCATCGAAACGTCCGGCGAGCAGCAGCGAGAACTCGTCAGCCTCCGCGAGAACGTCCAGCAGATCGAGCGGCGGCTCGTCCGGCACGATGTCCAGCTGCGGCGCCTCCAGCGGGCACAGGAACGGCACCCGCTCGTCGGGGTCATGGCCGCCATGGACGCCATGAACTGGCGGGAGTTCGAGCAGCACATCGCCGGACTGCTCCGCCGGGACGACTGCACCGATGTCGAGGTCCACGGCGGGAGCGGCGATCGCGGAGCCGACATCACCGCGTACACCGCCGACGGACGCCGACTGGTCGTCCAGTGCAAGTGCGCCGTGAGGCGCTTCGTTGTATTCCCGACTCAGTCGGGAGGGATTTGGAGGGAGATTCCTGGGTCACCTGACTTACCTGGACGCGAAAGCGCGAGGGGACAGCAGCATGTCAGGAAAGCGGTGGCCGCCCTGCGACGTTCAAAGGCGGGGTGCCGCAAGACCCGCGCGATATGGTCAAAGCTGGATTGCTTGAAGCCTAATCTCCAGCTAGAGCAAGGCATACTCTCGCCGGTATAACGTCTGAAACCGGCGTCACATCATGTCCCGGGTCGGCTTGCATGCCCGGAACAACCTCCATGGTGTGAAGCATCTCCCAGCGAGGGAGGGCAAGGAGATGAATGGGCGACCTAAGTCGCGCTAGATACGTACAACGAAGACGTACCACGGGATCGCCTAAGGGGTGAGAGCCCTAAGGTGACGGAGTGCCCGTAGTAGTCGCAGGAGTAACGACCTGCCAAGGAGATCAGGAAAGCTGATCGCAGGGCAAAGGGGCACAGGTGATTGAGACGTTCAGCGAAGGGAGGCATGCGTAATGCAGAGCGCCGAAACTGTGCTGTCCGTCATCCGAGAACGCGGCAGGAAAGGTCTGCCGCTTGAGAGGTTGTACCGCCAACTGTTCAACCCGCAGCTGTTCCTGATGGCTTATGGGCGCATCTACTCCAACAAGGGTGCGATGACCCCAGGAGTCACGGGAGAAACCGTGGATGGCATGTCACTGGCTAAGATCGATTCGATTGTCCAGGCCCTGCGCTCGGAGTCGTTTCGATGGACGCCAGTAAAGCGGGTGTACATCCCCAAGAAGAACAAGGGGAAGCGACCGCTCGGCCTGCCCACCTGGTCAGACAAGCTCGTGGCCGAGGTCATGCGCCTGCTGTTAGAGGCGTACTACGAGCCGCAGTTCTCTGACAGGTCACACGGCTTCCGTCCCAAGAAGGGTTGCCACACAGCTCTGACCGAGGTGGCAAATACCTGGACCGGGACACGCTGGTTTATCGAGGGAGACATCTCTGACTGCTTCGGCAGCCTGGATCACGAGATCATGCTCGCGATTCTTGAGGAGAAAATCCACGACGGCCGGTTCCTGCGGCTGATCCGAAACATGCTCGGTGCCGGATATTTGGAAGATTGGAAGTGGAACGCCACGCTAAGCGGTTCGCCGCAAGGCGGGGTCGTGTCCCCTATCCTCTCCAACATCTATCTCGACCGACTGGATCGGTTCGTTGAGCAACATCTGATGCCGGACTACAACCGGGGAAGTCAGCGAGCGACTAACCCTGAGTACGCATCCATCTGTAACGCGATCCAGCGGGCTAAACGCCGAAAGGATATAGAAGCGGTAAGGCGACTTCGGTTGCAGCGCCGCCTAATCCCCAGCGTTGACCCAAACGATCCCGGATACAGGCGGCTTCGATACATCAGGTACGCCGACGACTGGCTCCTTGGTTTCTGTGGACCGAAACGCGAAGCCGAGGAAATCAAGGACCGGATGCGTAGGTTCCTGCGTTCTGAGCTCAAGCTGGAGCTGTCCGTCCCTAAGACCTTGATTACCCACGCCGTCAGCCAGGCTGCGAGGTTTCTCGGATATGACGTACGAGTCCAGCACGAGGATACGAAAGTGACCGGGCCGAAACGCTCGGTCAATGGGCAGATCGGCCTATTCGTTCCCCGTGACGTAATTCGGCAACGCTGCAAGCTGTACATGCGCCAAGGGATGCCTACGCATCGTTCGATTCTGATTCACGACAGCGACTACAGCATCGTGATGAAGTATCAGAACGAGTACCGCGGGGTCGTCCAGTACTACCTTCTGGCGCAGGACGTCTTCCGCCTGCACGCCCTCAACTGGGTGATGGGGTCATCTATGCTCAAGACCCTGGCCGCGAAGCACAGTTCCACCGTGAGCAAGATGGTTCGACGGTACAAAGCGACCGTCGACACCCCGCTCGGCTCGCGGAGGTGCTTCCAAGTCACAGTTGCCCGTGAGGGAAAGAAGCCGCTGGTCGCCCGCTTCGGCGGGATCCCTTTGCAACGTCAGCGTGGCGCCGTCATCAAGGACAGCGCCCCGGTCATGCAGTCGACAACGAACGAGCTCATCCATCGACTGCTTGCCGGGCAATGTGAAATCTGCGAGGCCGGGGTCGGGCTGCAAGTCCACCACATCCGCAAGCTCGCCGATCTCAACAAGCCAGGCAGACCGGACCCGCCTGGGTGGGTACGTCTGATGGCGCGAAGGCGACGCAAGACGCTCGTCGTCTGCGAAACCTGCCATCAGGACATCCACGCAGGTAGGCGCAACATCTCAACACGAAAACGATCACTGGAGAGCGGGATGCTGTGAAAGTGGCCTGTCCCGTTCGGGGAGGGGCCGACGGAAAAGGACCCGCACTGCGGGCACCTCGCCGGCGGCCTACTCTACGAACTTCGCCCCGTACCGCTCTGTGTGGAGTGGTGAGATGCAGAAGTTCGTCGGCACCAAGACTCTGCACCGGGCAGACGTTGCTGTGTATGTGGCGACCTGCCCGTTCTCCCGCGAGACGCTCGATATCGCGATGCAGGCCGGCGTCACCGCCGTGCACCGCGGCCTCCTGGAGGCCTGGAGCGCGGGCGCGAAGCTGCAGGTGCTCAAGTAGGAGCAGCCGGTCGGAACGACAGAGGCCCGAAGTCGCAAGGAATGGTTGCGACTTCGGGCCCGGATCATCGTATCGGCTAGCGCAGCTCCGCCGGCTTCGTACGGTCCTTGTCCACCTTCTCCGTACGCACCAGCTCGCCCCACACGATGTAGCGGTACTTCGACGTGTAGACCGGCGTGCAGGTCGTCAGCGTGATGTAGCGTCCGGGCTTCTTCGCGCCCGATTCCTTCGGCACGGGCTGCAGAACGTCGACGTTGTACTTCGACGTCTCGGGAAGCTCCTTGAAGACCTTGTAGACGTACCAGGTGTCCTTGGTCTCGAAGACGACCGCGTCCCCGGTCTTCACCTTGTCGATGTTGTGGAACTTGGCACCGTGCCCGTCACGGTGGGCGGCCAGGGTGAAGTTGCCCTTCTTGTCCCACGGAAGCGCCGACTTCACCGGGTCCGTGTAATAGCCCGCGATGCCGTTGTTGAGGTTCTCGGTGTCGGTGCCCTTCTTGACCAGCACCTCGCCGTTCTTCATCGACGGGACGTGGAGGAAGCCGATGCCGTCCTTCGTGTCCAGCGCGCCCGGCCCGCCCGCCCAGCGGTCGCGGACGGTGTGGCCCTGCTTGGTGGCCTCACGATCGGCGAGCACATTCGTCCACCAGAGGGAGTAGACGACGAAGAGCCCCAGCACCAGGCCCGCGGTGATCAGCAGTTCGCCGAAGACACTGATCACGGTCGCGACGGGATGGCGGCCCCTGCGCCGGGGCGGGGGCGCGGATTCGCCGACCCGCTCTTCGTGCTCGGTCCTAGCTGTCACCGCACCCGTCCCTGTCGTGATGATGATTCAGCCCACGAGCGCGTCGGGCTTCCCCTTGCTGCGCGGTCGTTCGTCGACCATCTTGCCCCAGACGATCAAACGGTACGTACTCGTGAATTCCGGCGTACAGGTCGTCAGAGTGATGTACCGGCCCGGCCCGGTGAACCCGGATCCGCGCGGAACCGGATCGATCACCGAGACATTGGACGGCGATGTCTGCGGCAGCGTCCTCGTCGTCTTGTACGTGTAGTACGCGTCCTGTGTCTCGACCACGATCAGGTCGCCGGGGCTCAGCCGGTTGATGTAGCGGAACGGCTCGCCGTGCGTATTGCGGTGACCGGCCAGGGCGAAATTTCCCTGCTCGGCCGACGGCATCGCGGTACGGAGCGCGCCTTCGCCGTAATGACCTACCATGCCCCGGTCGAGGACCTTCTCCTTGCTGATGCCCTCGGCGATCGGAGCGACCACGTCCAGCTTGGGAATGTGGATGATGGCGAATCCCTGCCCCGCTTCGAACACACCGGGATTGCGGTCGCCCTTCGCCCAGTCGTCCTGGATCTTGTGCGTCTCCTTGCCGGCGTACTGGTCGGCGCGCACATTCGTCCACCACAGCTGATAGGTGACGAACAGCAGCATCAGCACGCCGAGCGTGATGAACAGCTCCCCGGTGACCCGGCTGGCCACCACGGCCGGGCTGTCCTTCGCCGCGCGCGCCGCACGCCGTGCCTCGACGCGTGACATCGGCTTGTCGGCCTGTGCGGCGGCCGTCGCCGCGGTGTCCGGCCGCTGGTCGGCTCGGCCGCGCCCCCGCCCCTTGGCGGCGCGACGCCGTTCGGCACGGCCTCCGGTGCGCGGTTCCGGATCGGTGCCTTCGGGCTCCGTTCCGAGTTCGGCGAAGCTCTCCACGTCGCTCGCCCGTTTCGGATCCGGATCCGGAGCCGGAGCCGGAGCCGATTCCGGCCCCGGCGGGGTGTCACCCCGGAGCCGGGGCAGACCGACCGTCTCGTCGCCGAGCGGGAAGGGAAGAGGTACGGGCTGCGCCCGGGGCTCCGCAACGGGCGCCTGCGCGGGCGCCTGCGCGGGCGCCTGCTGCCCGTACCAGTCCCGTTCGAACCCCTCGGGGTCGTACCACTCCCGCGGAGCTCCCTCGGAGCTCTGCACCCCATGTGGCGCCTGCGCCTGCTCCTGCGCCCGAGGCACGGCCCGTGCCTGCCCGTCCGGGGCCCGGTGCTGTCCTCGCCCCGCTCCCGGTGCCTCGGCCGTCTGCGCCGCCTCAGCCGGTTTCCCCGCCCTGAACCACGGCGAGGCGTGCCGCCCCGGCAGCGGGTCGTTCAACGGGTCCGCCAGCCGGTCGACCGCCGCCTCGAACGCGCCTGCGGCCTCGTACGCTCCTTGCTCGTACGGGCCGTCCTGTCCGGCGTCGTGTTCGGGGCGGAGTGCGGTCACGCGACGGCCTTGCCCACCACCGGCGCGAGCCCCGCCGACCTCGCGACGGCCCCTGTGTCACCGCACTGTGCCAGCCAGTTGGCCAGCATCAGGTGCCCGTACTCGGTCAGCACCGACTCCGGGTGGAACTGCACGCCCTCCACCGGAAGTTCACGGTGGCGCAGCCCCATGATGATGCCGTCGGCGGTCCGCGCCGTCACCTCCAGCTCCGCCGGAACCGTGTCCGGTTCGGCGGCGAGCGAGTGGTAGCGGGTCGCGGTGAAGGGAGACGGCAGGCCGGCGAAAACCCCCGCTCCCTCATGGGTCACCGGCGAGGTCTTGCCGTGCAGCAGTTCCGGGGCACGGTCCACCACCCCGCCGTACGCCACCGCCATCGACTGCATGCCCAGGCAGACCCCGAAGACCGGGACGCCCGTCGCCGCGCAGTGGCGCACCATCTCGACGCAGACGCCCGCCTGCTCCGGGGTGCCGGGACCGGGCGACAGCAGAACGCCGTCGAAGCCGTCCTGGGCGTGTGCCGTGGTCACCTCGTCGTTGCGCAGCACTTCGCATTCGGCGCCGAGCTGGTAGAGGTACTGGACGAGGTTGAAGACAAAGCTGTCGTAGTTGTCCACGACGAGAATGCGGGCACTCACTGGCCGCCCCCCGTTCCGGTCGAGCCGTCCACCGTCACATCACCGAACGGAAGCAGCGGCTCCGCCCACGGGAAGACGTACTGGAAGAGCGCGTAGACGACAGCCAGCACCAGCACGAGCGAGATGAGCGCACGCACCCATGCGTTGCCCGGCAGATGCCGCCAGATCCAGCCGTACATGCTGTCCCCTCCATTCGGTACGGGACCAGACTAAAGGGCGGGGGCAGAAGCGTGGGTCAGCTGTGGAAAGCTGTCGGTTTGCCTTCGGTCATGGGCTGGGTGGCATCGAGGTGCGCCCAGGCGATCAGCCGGTGGCTGCTGCCCCATTCGGGGTCGCAGGTGGTCAGTGTCAGATAGCGGCCCGGCCCGTCGAAGCCGGACTTCCGGGGGACGGCGTCGATGACCCCGATGTCGCTCGGTACCGTCCGGTAGGGCTTCTTGTCGATGCGGTACGTGAACCACGTCGTCCCGTCCGTCAGCACCACCGCGTCTCCCGGGCGCAGCTTCGGGAAGTCCTTGAACGGATCCCCGTAGGTACGGCGGTGTCCGGCCACCGCGAAATTGCCGCTCGCACCGAGGCGGGCGGTCCCCGTGTAGTGACCGAGGCCCTTCTGCAAGGTCCTGACCTCGGTGTTCTCCAGGACGGGCCACTCCCAGCCCTTGCCGAAGCGGGGTATGTACAGCATCGCGAACGGCTTGCCGTCCTGGTACGCGGCGGGGGCGGGAGGCTCCTTCGGCGCCTTTGGTGCCTTCGAGGACTTCGACGTCGGGGAGGCCTGCGGCGCGGGCGCGGACACCGTCCCCTGTGCCCACCGGCTGCGCAGGGAGTCGATCTGCCCCTCGGCCGCGTCGGCCGCCTTCACCCCGGTCCAGAACAGCACGTACACCACAAAGAGCACGATCAGGGCGCCGATGGTGATGCAGAGTTCGCTGAACGTCCTGACGATCAGTCGCACCGACACCTGGCCGGCCTCCCCACAGCCGCTCGCTACTTCACGGGCTCCGCATAGTGGAGGTCCACTGTGCCCGAGTAGCCGGGAAGAGTCACCGCCTCGTGCTCATCGACTTTCCAGCCGAGCCCGTACGCCTTCACGTACAGCAGGTAGTTGCTGATCGCCGGGGAATTGTTGAGCGCCTGCTTGAGCTTGCCCGGGTCGCCGACCGCGGTGATCTTGTACGGCGGGGAGTAGACCCGGCCCTGGAGGATCAGGGTGTTGCCGACACAGCGCACCGCGCTGGTGGAGATCAGCCGCTGGTCCATGACCTGGATTCCCCGGGCCCCACCCTGCCAGAGGGCATTGACGACCGCCTGCAGGTCCTGCTGGTGAATGACCAGGTCATTGGGTTGCGGGTCGGGGTAGCCGGGGTTGGCGGTGGCATTGGGCGGGGCGTCATTGAGAGTGACGCTCACCGACCGGCCGGTGAGCTTCGTGGTGCCGCCGGCCCGCTCCAGCTCCTTGAGCCGGGCGTCCTCCGCCTTGGTGCTGCTGTCGTCGCGCCGGACGAGGGCGTCGATGTCCTCGCGCACGGCCGCGTTGGTCTCGTCCAGCTGGGCGTTCTTGTTGCTCCGCTGCTGAATGAGATCGGAGAGCTTCAGCAGCGAGGAGTCGGTGCGGATATTGGTGCCCTTGGCCGTGTTGGCGCTGGTGACGAAGATCAGTCCGGCGAGGGCGAAGACGGCAGCGGTGAGCACGCGGACCGGGTGCCGGAAGGTGCGCCGGACCGGGCCTTGGGGGGAGTCGGCAGAATTGCTCAACGTACCCTTATCTCCTTCGGCGCCAGGGAAGCACTACGCTAACGGACGCCCGGGGGAGGCAGTATTCCCCCTCGAGCCCCGCCCCGGCGCCAGCCACAGTTCCCTGCGCGGTCACGCAGCG
Source organism: Streptomyces sp. NBC_01363 (assembly GCF_026340595.1). Classification (GTDB taxonomy): domain Bacteria; phylum Actinomycetota; class Actinomycetes; order Streptomycetales; family Streptomycetaceae; genus Streptomyces. Next base: position 1,671,127 of record NZ_JAPEPF010000001.1, on the reverse strand, counting down.
CATCGACAGGAGAGTTCCTCGTGCCGAAGTCACGTATCCGCAAGAAGGCCGACTTCACGCCTCCTCCGGCGAAGCAGGCAACCAACATAAAGCTGACCAGCCGCAGCTGGGTGGCGCCGGTGATGCTGGCGCTCTTCCTGATCGGTCTGGCCTGGATCGTCGTTTTCTATGTGACCGACGGCGATCTGCCGATCAAGGACCTGGGGAACTGGAACATCGTCGTCGGCTTCGGCTTCATCGCCGGCGGCTTCGGTGTCTCCACGCAGTGGAAGTAGCACCGCAGCAGCAGTAGCACCGCGGCGGAAGCAGAACCGCGGCGCTCCTGGTGGCACAGCGGGGCCCCGTCCCGCAAGCCTTGCCCCAAGTTACCCACAGCGTTATCCACAGACGGGGGAAAAGGTCAGACGATCTGTGGATAACTCCCTGGCGGTTGACGCCGATGTGACTGCAGTCTCCCCCATCGGGGGATGGCACGCCCCTTGTCCCGACTGGAGAAACCCAGCTCAGCGACAAGGGGCACAGTTGTTCCCACAGAATGCACAAGATCCGGCACCCGCTGTGGACAACTACGACTGTGGACAACCAACCCGGGTGCCACGTCCGCTCAGGTCAGCGCGGCAGTTCTGGCGACGACCACGAGAATCACGGCCGCCAGGACCAGGGCACAGGTGCCGTACTGCACCAGCGCGCGCCGCTCGCGGGGTGCGTGCACCATGCCGATCGCGATCAGCGTGCCCGCGATCAGGCCGCCGACATGTGCCTGCCAGGCGATTCCGCCCCAGGGGTTGAAGGTGATGACCAGGTTCACCGCGAGGAGCGCGAGGACCGGACGCATGTCGTAGTTGAGCCGGCGCAGGAGCACGGCGGTGGCGCCCAGCAGCCCGAAGATCGCCCCGGAGGCTCCGAGCGAACCCTGCACGGGCACGGAGAGCCAGTAGGTGAGGGCACTGCCGGCCAGGCCGGAGATCATGTAGAGCGTGAGGTAGCGGGCACGGCCGAGTGCCGATTCCAGCGGCCCGCCGAGCCACCACAGCCCCAGCATGTTGAACGCGATGTGCCACACCTCCTGGTGCAGGAACATCGACGTCACCAGCCGGTACCACTGGCCCTCCGCGACGCCTTCGAGCGGACCGCCGTAGTGGGTCGTGGCGCGGCCGATCAGCATCAGTTCGTCGACCAGCGCGGTGCCCCTCGCCAGCACTGCGATGTACACGGCGATATTGATACCGAGAAGGATCTTGGTGACGAGGCGGGGATCGGCGGTGACGTTGCCGCCCGCGACAGTGCGTGGCTGATTGGCGGCCGGTCCGTGTCCCGTACCCGATCCCTGGCGGACGCAGGCCGGGCACTGGAAGCCGACCGAGGCGTCGATCATGCACTCGGGGCAGATCGGGCGCTCGCAGCGGGTGCAGCGGATGTTCGCTTCGCGACCGGGGTGGCGGTAGCAGCTGAGCGAGCCGTCCGCGGCGGCGGACTGGTCCGTGCCTCCCGGCGGCTGCTGGTCCATCGGTCCCATCGCTTCCCGGTCCCTTCGGTCCTCGTCATGGCGGGCACGGCACGCACAACGCCGCCCTGCTCGTCCGCTATGTATCAGTACGGACGGGCAGGGCGGTTGGTTCCCGAACGGGCAATCAGTGTGTGATCAGTCGATGACCACAGGTGATCAACGAGTCTCGATGGCGACCCACTCGATCACGACGTCCTGCACCGGGCGGTCGGTGCGGGGGTTGGTCTGGGTGGCGGCGATGGCGTCCACGACCTTCTTGCTGGCGGAGTCGGTGACCTCGCCGAAGATGGTGTGCTTGCCGGTCAGCCAGGCGGTCGGCGAAACGGTCACGAAGAACTGCGAGCCATTGGTGCCCGGACCGGCGTTGGCCATGGCCAGCAGGTACGGCTTGGTGAAGGCGAGGTCGGGGTGGAACTCGTCCGCGAACTCGTACCCCGGGCCACCGGTGCCGTTGCCGAGCGGGTCGCCGCCCTGGATCATGAAGCCGCTGATGACCCGGTGGAAGACGGTGCCGTCGTACAGCTTGTCCGTCGACTTCTTACCGGTCTCGGGGTGCGTCCACTCACGCTCGCCCTTGGCGAGCTCGACGAAGTTCTTGACCGTCTTGGGCGCGTGGTTCGGCAGAAGCCGGATCTCGATGTCGCCCTGGTTGGTCTTCAAGGTGGCGTAAAGCTCCTCGGCCACGATCTGCCTTCCGTAAGTCTCCGGTGATGTCGAGTCCTCAGTGACGTTCACCAAGGTCTCAGTGACATTCACCAAGTCTTCAGTGACGCTCACCGATCCTCGCACGGACCGTGCGCTCCGGCGCCCGGCCGCCACCGGCGAAGGCGTGGCGTCACCTCCCTGCCCCATTCCGCGCCCCCATTCCGCACCTCGCACGCCGTCGCAATCCGCGCCCGCCCGCCCGCAGCCCCGCCGGTCCGCCTCCCGTGCCGCTCCCCGCAGGAACAAATGCGGCCAAGTGCGTGACGAAGCGGCGCGGGCTGGAGCGAACCGTGGCATCGTCGTCGGCAAGCTCCCCTTGCACCGAATTGCCCGAAGACATCACTCATGATCTGAATGACCCGGATGCCCGCCCCACATGCCATACGGGACTCCGGCAGGCATGATCTCGAAATGGGTGGAAAGGCGGAGTGTCTACCCGCCACCAAGGAGGAGGATCACGTGACCCGCATCGACAGCGTGCGCGCCGCAACCGACTCGGCGAAGGACAGCGTGCAGCACGCCGCGGAAGTGGTGGCGCCCTACGCCGACACGGCCAAGGACCAGGCCGCACATCTTGCGTACGAGGCCCGCACACGGCTCGCGCCGAAGGTGTCCAAGGCGGCCCAGCAAGCCCGCGTCCAATACGACGCGCATCTGGCACCACGTATCGAACTGGCCCTCACCCATGTGCCGCCCAAGGTCGACGAGGTCGGCCGGCGCGCCGCGCGCCGCACCCGCCGGGCGGCCCGTACCGCCGCGGACTACACGGTGCCGCGGGTCGAGCACGCGATGGCCGTCGCCCAGCCCATGGCCGAGGAGGCCTCGGCCCGCAGCGCCGCCGCGCTGGCCGCGCTGCGCGGGCAGGTCACGGCGGCGGAGATCCGGCAGCTGGCCAGGAAGCACGAGCGGCGGGCGAAGGCCGGGCGGCTGCTCAAGGGGCTCGTCGTGGTCGGCATCGTGGCGGGCGGCGCCTACGCCGCCTGGCGGTGGTGGGACAAGCAGGCCAACCCCGACTGGCTGGTCGAACCGCCCGCTGCCACGGAGGTCTCCGACCGCGCGCCGCTGACCTCGGTCGACGGCAGCGGCCCGGCCCCGCTGGACCCCGAGGTCCGGGACAAGCAGACCGAGTCGGAGGCCGACGGGTCGGACGGCCCGGAGGGTGTGGACGGCACCGGACCGGACGACCGCCGCTGAGCCGGTCCCCCGAACTACGAACCCGCGCCGGAAGACATCACGGTCTTCCGGCGCGGGTTCCGTTTTCCCTGCCGCCCGGCCGCTTCCCTCGCTGCCCCGCCGTGCCCTCACGGCGCACAGCAGCACGGCAGCACACAAAACCCCCTCCGACCGCGTTCGTGCCGGTCAGAGGGGGTTATGGGTGGAGCCTAGGAGATTCGAACTCCTGACATCTGCCTTGCAAAGGCAGCGCTCTACCAACTGAGCTAAGGCCCCGAAAAACGGACAGCCCCAGACGCTTCAGCGTCCTGGCCACCGCCGCAGACCAGAGTACCGGGTACTCCCCGGAATCCTGCAAAAAGATGGGGGCTCCCGGTCGGCGACCACTCTCCGTAAGATGCTCGACGAGGTTCGCAGCAGCGAAGCCGCAGCGAAGGGGAGACGCCATGGACGCAGCGCAGCAAGAGGCAACGGCAAGGGCCAGAGAGCTTCAGCGCAGTTGGTACGGGGAGCCTCTCGGTGCGCTCTTCCGCCGGCTGATCGATGATCTCGGCCTGAACCAGGCCCGGCTCGCCGCCGTCCTCGGGCTGTCCGCCCCCATGCTCTCCCAGCTGATGAGCGGCCAGCGGGCGAAGATCGGCAACCCCGCGGTCGTCCAGCGCGTCCAGGCGCTCCAGGAGCTGGCCGGACAGGTCGCGGACGGCAGCGTCAGCGCGGGCGAGGCCACCGACCGCATGGAAGAGATCAAGAAGTCCCAGGGCGGCTCCGTCCTCACCGGCACCGGCCAGACCTCGACCACCGGCGGCGCCCCCACCGTCCGGCGCGTGGTCCGCGAGATCCAGTCGCTGCTGCGGTCGGTCGCGGCCGCCGGTGACATCATCGATGCCGCCGACTCCCTCGCCCCGACCCACCCGGAACTGGCAGAGTTCCTCCGGGTGTACGGCGCAGGGCGCACCGCGGACGCGGTGGCGCACTACGAGGGACACCAGGGCTAGCTCTCGCTGGATCGGGCCGGGCACCACCCCCGAAGCCGGCCGTGGGCCGAAACAGGAACGCCGTGGACCGAAATAGGAACTGGGAGCGGGCGCAGCACAATGGGTGAGGTCTTCGCCGGTCGGTACGAACTGATCGATCCGATCGGACGTGGTGGGGTCGGCGCCGTCTGGCGGGCCTGGGACCACCGGCGCCGCCGCTATGTGGCGGCCAAGGTCCTCCAGCAGAGCGACGCGCACACGCTGTTGCGCTTCGTCCGCGAGCAGGCGCTGCGGATCGAGCATCCGCATGTGCTCGCGCCCGCCAGTTGGGCGGCGGACGACGACAAGGTCCTGTTCACCATGGATCTGGTGAGCGGCGGTTCGCTGGCGCATGTCATCGGCGACTACGGACCATTGCCGCCCCGTTTCGTCTGCACGCTCCTCGACCAGCTGCTGTCGGGGCTGTCCACGGTGCATGCGGAGGGCGTGGTGCACCGGGACATCAAGCCGGCCAACATCCTGATGGAGGCGACCGGTACCGGACGACCCCATCTGCGGCTGTCCGACTTCGGTATCTCCATGCGCAAGGGAGAGCCGCGCCTCACCGAGACCAACTACGTGGTGGGAACACCCGGTTATTTCGCGCCCGAGCAAATGATGGGTGCGGAACCCGATTTCCCCGCGGACCTGTTCGCGGTCGGCCTCGTCGCGCTGTATCTGCTCCAGGGCAAGAAGCCCGACGCGCAGGCGATCGTCGAGCACTTCGCCTCGTACGGCACGCCCGCCGCACCGGAGGGGATCCCCGAGCCGTTGTGGCAGGTCCTCGCGGGGCTGCTGCAGCCGGATCCGCAGGCTCGGTTCCGTACGGCCACGGGTGCGCGCAAGGCGCTGACGGCCGCGGTCGAGATGCTGCCGGAGCCCGGAGCCGAGGACGAGCCGGTCGAGGTCTTCGACCAAATCGGGCCGCTGCCCCCCGGGTTCGGCCCCTCGGGACCGAACCCGGCCCCCGTTCAGAACACGCAGAACGCCCAGGACGCCCAGCCGGAACAACCGGGACAGCACGGCCAGCCGGAACAGGCGGCGGCCCAGCAGCCCGTGCAGCAGCCGTACACCCAACCGCCGGTGCCGATGTCGGAGACGGGCAGCTTCCACCTCCCGCCGCCTCCGCAGCAGGCCGCGCCGTCGCCCCAGCAGGCTCAGCCGGTCACGCCGCACTCTCCACTCCCGGCGCACACGGCGTCCCCGTACGCCGCTCCCGTCCCCGTCCCCGCTCCCGCCCCGGATCCCTCACAGGCGCCCACGTCCGCCGTGCAGCACGAACCGGCTCTCACCCGCGCATACACCGTCGGGCAGCCGCGGACTCCCGCGCCCGGCGCGGGGGTTCCCCCGCACGGCCCGGCGGTCGCTCCGGCGCGCGCCCCGCAGAGACGTCCGGGACCGTCCCCGAAGGTGGCGGTCCCGGTGCTGCTGGTGGCGCTGATCTGTTTCGCGGTGGGCATCTGGGCGCTGACCCAGAGCTGAGCCCGGTCGCCCGAGCCCCTGCTGCAAGGGGCTCGGGTTCCGGCCCGGCTACCAGGCCTGCGGCGGGCCTCCGTACGACTGCTCGCCGCCGGACGGTCCCGCCGGGGCGGTGCTCGCGCGGCGCCGGGCCAGCAGCGTCCACACCCCGAGCCCGAGCACCAGCACCGAACCCGCGCCGATCCCGGCCGCGCCGACCGTCTTCATCGTGCCGCTCCTGGCCGCCTGCGGGCCGCTCTGGCCGCTCTTCGCCATGTCCTTGTCGTCCTGTGTGACCGAGAAGGCCCCGGCGTCCCCCGTGTACGGCGAATTCCGCGCCTTCCCCTCGACCTTGACCTTGAGGGTCAGCGGAATCGCCTTGTCGCCGTACGACTTCGCGATCGCCGGGCTGAGCGTCACCGACAGGTAGTACCAGCCGGCGAATCGCATCGCGCTGACGCTGCCCGTGGAGTCGTAGCGGTTCTCGTACGCCACCGGGGGCAGCGGATCCAGCGACACGGACGCGGGCTTGCCGGAGTACGACAGCGGCGTCGCGGAGTCGACGTGGCCGTGCGCCGGATTGTCCAGGGACATCGCGAGCGCGCTGCCGATGAATTCGTCCGAGGCGTTGTTGTTGCTCAGGTCCGCGGTGGCGAAGATCTGCTGGCCCCAGTCCACCGGCACCCGGTAGAAGAGGGTCTGCCCCGGCTTGATGCCGCCCTTTTCCTGCCACTCGCCGGTCTCCAGACCGGTCGCGTCGTAGTAGCTGGTGCCGCCCGACCGCTTCTGCGGGGCGGTCGTGGGCGGCGTGGGCGAGGCGGACGGCCAGTCCTTCGGCGCGTCGGTCGGCATCGAACCGGCCGACTTCAGCTGCGGCTCCGACTCGTAGCGCAGCTCCAGGTCCCACTCGTCGGGCGCCGAGGTCTCCTTGCTCTCCCGCTCGATCAGGACGTTGTACGTACCGGCCTCCTGGCAGGTGCTGCTGTCCTTCTCCATGATCCGGTAGGCGTACGTGGCGATCGGACGCGGGAACTCCGCCGACTCGAACCGCGCGTCCTCCGAACTGCACTGCATGTCCGTGCTGTCGCGGATGCTGACCGTGATGCCGTCCCCGTAGGCGACCTGGCCGCCCCCCCTGGGCACGGCCACCGCCGAGACGTACGCGTTCGTCCTCGCGTCGAGGTTGAGGCGGTAGTAGAGCTTCTCGCCGGGCTTGATCGAGCTCTTGTAGACCGATCCGGGTGTCAGCGCCGACGCCTCGGTGCTGACCTCCGTGCCGACGACCTTCTCCGCCCCGGGGTCGAAGGTGTACGCGGCGGGCTCCCCGGCCGCGAACGCCTGCCCCGGCAGCGCCGCCGCCGCGCACATCGCCGCGACCGCGACCAGCGCCACCCGGCCCCTGTTGCGCTGCCTCATCACGCGCTTCCCCTCGTCGTCTGTGCGGCCCGCCCGCGACGCCCGCGTACGAACACGAGCCCCGCGATCACCACCACCACGGCGCCCGCCCCGGCAGCGGCCGCAATGCCGGTCCATCCTGCCCCGCCCGTACCGCTGCTGTCTTCGACCTTGATCGAATTGCCCTTCTTGTCCGTCTTCTTGGCGGCGGCGGGAGCATGGTGCCCGGGACCGGCCAGCTCGTCGCCGTGGACCGACACCCGCAGCACGACGCCGATCTGCGGGTTCTCCGCGATGTCCGCCGCCCGCGCCCCCAGCGTCACCGAGATGTAGAAGTCGCCCCCGGCGTGCACGGGCCGGACATGGGCGCCGTTCTCGTAGCGATTGGTCCAGGCGACCGGCACGCCTCCCATCCGGACCGCCGAAGGGCGGCCGCTGTACAGGGTCGTCGGGGTGAACTCGCCGCCTCCGGTGAGCGGGAACCGGGCGGGTGTGAACAGCTGTGTCGCCCCGTACGAGTACGTGGATCCGCCGCGCTCCACCATGGGCTCGTTCGCGAACTCCACGTCGTAGCGCACCTGCTGGCCCCAACCGGCCGGGACCTTGTACCAGAGGGTCTGCGACGGAAGGATCCCGTCGCGCCACACGCCCGGGGCGATCTTCTCGGCATCGTTGAAGCCGGTGCCGCCCCGTACGTCGCGGGGGTCGCCGGAGGGAGGCACGGCGTCCTCGCCGCCCTTGCCGTACTCCGGCTGCGACTGGGCGGGCGTGACGCCCTTCGCCAGCGGCGCCTCCACCCCATGGACGAGTTCGAGCGGCCAACGCGCCGCGTCGGAGCCCTTCTTGCTCTCCCGCTCGACCACCAGCCAGTACCGCCCCGCCCGGTCGCAGGGACCGGTGCCCCGCGCGGTGGGGATACGAGCGATCGCCGAGGTCAGCGGGGTCGCGCTCTCCTTCTGGGAGAAGTGCGCGGTCTCCGACCCGCAGGAACTGCCGGTGCCGTACGCGATGCCGGTGCGCAGCGCGTCGAAGGTGTCGACGGCCGCCCCGGGCTGCGGCACGGCCGTGGCCGAGAAGTCCGCCGTCGAGGCGGCGTCCAGGTCGACGGCGTAGTACCGCTTCTCACCCGGCCCGATGGTGTCGAGATACTGCCCGGCTCCGAGCACGGGCGCCCCCGCGCTCGTCGCCGTGCCCGCGATCCGCTCGCCCCGGAACCGGTAGCCGTCCGCGGAGAGTTGCGACGCCCGCTGCAACTGCCTGGCCAGCGAATCGGCGTCCGGTGCCTCGTAGTAGCGGCCGTTGCCCGCCGCCGCGACGCATTCGAGCTGCTCGCGGGCCGCGCCCTTCACCTGGAAGCCCACGGTGTCGATCCGCAGCCCGATCTCCTCCTTGCCGAGTTGCTCGGCAACCTCGCAGGGCCGTGGCGTACCGCAGTTGTCCTCGCCGTCGGAGACCAGCAGGATCGTGCGCGTACCGATGGCGCCGCCCGACGGCCGCGGAAGGTCCTCGGCAGCCTTCCGCAGCGACAGGCCGATGGGAGTGTCGCCCCGGGGCCGTACGGCCGCCACGGCTCGCTTCACGGCCGCCCGGTCGAGCCCGCGCACCGGCCTCACCAGCCTGGTGTCCGCGCAGCCCCGGGCACGGTCGGCGCCGTACACCCGCAGTCCGGTCGGATACCCGTCGGGAAGGCCGTCGACGACGGTCCCGACGGCCGTACGGGCACTCTCCATCCGGGTGTGCCCCGTCCCGTCGTCGTCCGCCATGGAGCCGGACGAGTCGAGGACCATGACCAGGCTGCCGTTCGAGCCGGCTCCGGATGCTCCGGGCGCGGTGTCCGCGGGCGCCGCCACGGCCGGCATCGCGCCCGCCACCAGGGCGAGCAGCGCCCCGCCGATCCATGCCCCCGCGGCTGCGGTACGGCGGTGGTGGTCCCGTGCCTTCACCCGTGCCCCCTCGACCAAAACCCGGCTGTTTTGCTCAAGCAACGTATTGATTTGCTCGGGTGAACTCAAGAGCACGGTCGTCACGGTCCCGCAACAGCACGAAGCCCCGGCCGCTCAGCGACCGGGGCCCGCAATCAGGCTGTTCTGTCTCACACACCCGAACCTGCGGGCACGGAGTCAGTCGCCTCCGTCCACAGATCCTGCTCGGCGCGATCCGCCTGGATCTGGCGGTACACGAGGAGCCCGCCGATGGCGGCCAGTGCGACCAGGAGAAGCTTCTTCACCGCGCGACCTCGTCTTTCCTTGACGTAGGGGACTTCTGCCGCCCGACTATACACACCGGCCGATATCAACCGGTGACCTGCCTGCGACCCAACTGGCGCCCGGGGAAAAGCGATCGTCCGAGGATCGTTCCACCCGGCGGATCCGGCCCCGTCCCGCGGTCCGGAACAAGCCCGTCAGGACCGGTTGAACCATACGAGTGGTGTTCATCCGAAGATCGGCGGATCGGTGGCGTCGGTCCATGAAATCGCGAGCCACATCCACATCATCAGAAAGGTAAGCAAACCGGACCACCCGAAAGCGAGGGGCCATGAGCACCTTCAAGCCCAAGAGCATCTGGACCGCCTTCGTCACCGCCTTCTTCGCACTGCTCGCCGCGCTGGGGCTCATGAGCACCCCGGCGGCGGCCACGGAGCAGAGCGCCACGGAGCCGACCACCACGAACCAGGAGCACATGGGTGCGACCGCGGCAACCGCGACCACCCCGTCGGTGCGATGGACCCTTCCGCGTGACAGGGCGCTGCCACCCACGATGAAGCAGCGCATCCGCGCCGAGGCGCACGGCTCCTCACCCGCGACCCGTCATCTGTCCGTCGACAACACGGCCACCGACACCAGGAACGCCGCCCGCAGCCCCCACGGGGCCCCGGCGGGGGACACGTCCCTCCTGCCGCCCTGAGAGCCGCTCAACTGACGCACCGAGCCCCCGGACCGGTTCACACCGGACGGGGGCTTCTCCGTGCCCTGCAGCGCCTCTCCCGCCTACTGGAGCCAGCGTTGCGCCGCCTCGACGCTGTCCCCCGCGTTGGTGTTGAACGCGATGGCGGCCCCGGGCGCATGGCGGCGGATCAGATTCACGATCCGCTCGAAGAGCGGGAGCAACTGCTCGGTCTTGCGGATCCCGCCCCCGACGACGACCACGTCCCACGGACGCTCGGCCAGCGACGCGACGATCGCGGGTTCGGCCGACTCGTCGAAGACGACCAGCGTCACGGCCACTTCGATACCGAGCTCGCCGAACCGCCTCACCTCCTCGGCGAGGGTCGCGCGAACGACCTCCGCGTCGACGCCGGGCAGTGCCTGTGGGTCGTAACCGACAACAAGTACGGAAGACATGCGGCCAACCTACTGACGCCGGCCGCACACGTCAGCCGCATACATCAGCCGTACATGCCGAAGGCCCCCCACCGTTTCCGGTGAGGGGCCTTCGTACTGGTGGGGCTAACAGGATTTGAACCTGTGGCCTCATCCTTATCAGGGATGCGCTCTAACCAACTGAGCTATAGCCCCGCCGCGCTCTGCGCTGACTTCTGAAGATTAGCGCACGTCGGGGCCAGTCCCAAAATCGATACCCGGCGTCCTACTCGTCCTCGGCCAGCGTGAGCTCGATACCGCCCACGAAACCCGCCGACAAGTTGTAGATGAAGGAGCCCAGCGTCGCCAGCGCGGTCGCCAGAACCACGTCGATCACCGCGATGACCGAAGTGAAGATGAGAACCCTCGGCAGCGACAGGAACGACTGGAGATCGAAGCCGTTGCTGTCGTTCGACCCGGTGGCCTCGCTGATCGTGCCGCCCACGGTCTCGAAGACGCCCATCGCGTCCATCACCATCCACAGCACCGCGGAAGCCACCACCGTGCAGATGCCGAGCGCGATGGAGAGCAGGAAGCTGACCTTCATCACCGACCACGGATCGGCCTTGGCCACCCGCAGCCGCGCCTTGCGGGTACGCGGAGTCGTCCGCGCCCCCGTCCGCGGCCGCCGGGCCGCCTGCGCGGCGCCGGCGCCCTGCGCACCGCCCTGCGTGCCGTGCGGCCGGCCGCCCTGGGTCCCGCCGGCGGGCGAGGGATACGCCTGCGGCGGGTGGTAAGGCCCGCTCGCCTGCCCCGGTGCGGGCTCGCGCTCACCGGGCAACGGCCCGGTCGCATAGCCCTCGTACTGGGGCTGAGGCCCCCGGGTGTCCGTCACAGTGCCCCCTTGGGAGTCCGTGGCAGGGCCACGGGCACCGTTCGCTCCTGCTCCGGAAGCGGCCGAACCGGCGCCCGTGGCTCCACTCACGCTCTACTCCTCGTGCTCCCCGGCCGAAGGCGAGGTGCCTTCGACATTGCCCTCGACCGTGCTCTCGGCACCCTCCGCCGTCGCGGCCTCGGCGTCCTCGGACCCCTCGACCTCTTCGGCCTCACGACCGGCTTCGGCGTTACGGGCAATACCGACGACGGCATCGCGCTTGCCCAGATTGATCAGTTGAACGCCCATGGTGTCACGGCCCGTCTCCCTGACTTCATTGACTCGCGTACGAATCACACCACCGCCGAGCGTGATGGCGAGGATCTCATCCGTCTCCTCGACCACCAGCGCGCCGACCAGCGAGCCCCGGTCCTCAACGATCTTGGCAGCCTTGATGCCCAGACCGCCACGGCCCTGAACCCGGTACTCGTCGACGGGAGTCCGCTTCGCGTACCCACCGTCGGTGGCAGTGAACACGAACGTACCCGGCCGGACAACATTCATCGAGAGCAGCTCGTCTCCCTCGCGGAAACTCATGCCCTTGACACCCGAGGTGGCACGGCCCATCGGGCGCAGCGCATCGTCCGTCGCGGTGAACCTGATCGACTGGGCCTTCTTGCTGATGAGCAGCAGGTCGTCCTCGGCCGAGACCAGCTCCGCGCCGATCAGCTCGTCGTCCGAGCCGTCCCCCGTCTCCCGGAGGTTGATGGCGATGACGCCACCCGAACGCGGGGAGTCGTAGTCCTTCAGCGCGGTCTTCTTCACCAGACCGCCCTTCGTGGCCAGGATCAGATAGGGCGCGGCCTCGTAGTCACGGATCGCCAGGATCTGGGCGATCTGCTCGTCCGGCTGGAAGGCCAGCAGATTGGCGACATGCTGACCGCGGGCGTCACGGCCGGCATCCGGGAGCTCGTACGCCTTCGCCCGGTACACCCGGCCCTTGTTCGTGAAGAACAGCAGCCAGTGGTGCGTCGTCGACACGAAGAAGTGGTCGACGATGTCGTCTTCCTTGAGCTTCGTACCGCGCACGCCCTTGCCGCCGCGCTTCTGCGAGCGGTAGTCGTCCGTCTTCGTGCGCTTCACATAGCCGCCGCGCGAGATCGTGACGACGATGTCCTCCTCGGCGATCAGGTCCTCGATGGACATGTCACCGTCGAAGGGCACCAGCTTGGAACGCCGGTCGTCGCCGAACTTGTCGACGATCGCCGCCAGCTCCTCGCTGACGATCTTCCGCTGCCGCTCCGGCGACACCAGGATCGCGTTGTACTCGTTGATCTTCGCCTGGAGCTCGTCGTGCTCGGCCGTGATCTTCTGGTGCTCCAGCGCGGCCAGCCGGCGCAGCTGCATCTCCAGGATCGCGTTCGCCTGGATCTCGTCGATCTCCAGCAGGCCCATCAGGCCCTCGCGCGCCACCTCGACCGTCTGGCTGCGCCGGATGAGCGCGATGACCTCGTCGATCGCGTCCAGCGCCTTGAGCAGGCCACGCAGGATGTGCGCCCGCTCCTCCGCCTTGCGCAGACGGAACTTCGTACGCCGGACGATGACCTCGATCTGATGCGTCACCCAGTGGCGGATGAACGCGTCGATCGAGAGGGTGCGCGGCACACCGTCGACCAGCGCCAGCATGTTGGCGCCGAAGTTGGTCTGCAGATCGGTGTGCTTGTACAGGTTGTTCAGAACGACCTTGGCGACCGCGTCCCGCTTCAGCACGACGACCAGGCGCTGACCCGTACGCGACGAGGTCTCGTCACGGACGTCCGCGATACCGCCGACCTTGCCGTCCTTCACCAGGTCGGCGATCTTCTGCGCCAGGTTGTCGGGGTTGGTCTGGTACGGAAGCTCCGTGACGACCAGGCACTGCCGGTTCTGGATCTCCTCGACCGCGACGACCGCGCGCATCGTGATCGAGCCACGGCCGGTGCGGTACGCCTCCTCGATGCCCTTGCGGCCCACGACGAGCGCGCCCGTCGGGAAGTCCGGGCCCTTGATCCGCTCGATCAGCGCTTCCAGGAGGTCCTCCTGCGAGGCCTCCGGGTGCTCCAGGTACCACTGCGCACCGGCCGCGACCTCGCGCAGGTTGTGCGGCGGGATGTTGGTCGCCATACCGACCGCGATGCCCGCCGAACCGTTGACCAGCAGGTTCGGGAACCGCGCCGGCAGAACCGTCGGCTCCTGGTTGCGGCCGTCGTAGTTGTCCTGGAAGTCGACGGTCTCCTCGTCGATGTCCCGGACCATCTCCATGGACAGCGGCATCATCTTGCACTCGGTGTACCGCATGGCGGCGGCCGGGTCGTTGCCCGGAGAACCGAAGTTGCCGTTGGAGTCCACCAGCGGCATGCGCATCGACCACGGCTGCGCCAGACGCACCAGTGCGTCGTAGATCGACGAGTCACCGTGCGGGTGGTACGTACCCATGACGTCACCGACGACACGGGCGCACTTGTAGAAGCCCTTCTCGGGCCGGTAGCCGCCGTCGTACATCGCGTACAGCACCCGGCGGTGCACGGGCTTGAGACCGTCCCGCACGTCCGGCAGCGCACGCGAGACGATGACGGACATCGCGTAGTCGAGGTAGGAGCGCTGCATCTCCGTCTCGAGCCCGACGGGCTCGACACGCATGCCCACACCGGCGGCGGGCTCCTCTTCAGGTGTCACAGGGGTGTTCTCGTCGGCCATTGCTGGTCAAAGTCCTTTCGAGCGGCGGCTTGCTGGTACGGCCGACTCAGATGTCGAGGAAGCGGACGTCCTTGGCGTTGCGCTGGATGAACGAGCGCCGCGCCTCGACGTCCTCGCCCATCAGCACCGAGAAGAGGTCGTCGGCCTGCGCCGCGTCGTCCAGCGTGACCTGGCCGAGGACTCGGTGGTCGATGTCCATCGTGGTGACGCGCAGTTCCTCGGCGTTCATCTCGCCGAGACCCTTGAAGCGCTGGATCGAGTCTTCCTTGATCCGCTTGCCGTTCTGCTTGCCCAGCTCGACCAGGGCGTCGCGTTCCCGGTCCGAGTACGCGTACTCGAAGTCGTCCCGGCCCCACTTGATCTTGTAGAGCGGGGGGCGGGAGAGATACACGTGCCCGGCCTCGACCAGCGGACGCATGAAGCGGAAGAGGAAGGTCAGCAGCAGGGTGTTGATGTGCTGACCGTCGACGTCGGCGTCCGCCATCAGGATGATCTTGTGATAGCGCAGCTTCTCGATGTCGAAGTCCTCGTGGACCCCGGTACCGAAGGCCGAGATCAGCGCCTGGACCTCGGTGTTCTGCAGGATCTTGTCGACCCGGGCCTTCTCGACGTTCAGGATCTTGCCGCGGATCGGCAGGATCGCCTGGTACATCGGATTACGGCCGGACTTCGCCGAACCACCGGCGGAGTCACCCTCGACGATGAAGATCTCGCACTTCGTCGGGTCGTTGGACTGGCAGTCGCTGAGCTTGCCCGGCAGCGAGGCGCTCTCCAGGAGCCCCTTGCGACGGGTCAGGTCACGCGCCTTGCGGGCCGCGACACGGGCCGTGGCCGCCGCGATGCCCTTGCGGATGATGTCGGCCGCCTCGTTCGGATTGCGGTCGAACCAGTCCGTGAGCTGCTCGTGGACGACCTTCTGGACGAAGGTCTTCGCCTCCGTGTTGCCCAGCTTGGTCTTCGTCTGGCCCTCGAACTGCGGCTCGCCCAGCTTCACCGAGATGATCGCCGTCAGACCCTCGCGGATGTCGTCACCCGTGAGGTTGTCGTCCTTCTCGCGCAGCAGCTTCTTCTCGCGCGCGTACTTGTTGACCAGCGTGGTCAGCGCGGCGCGGAAACCTTCCTCGTGCGTACCGCCCTCATGCGTGTGGATCGTGTTCGCGAAGGAGTAGACGCCCTCGCTGTACTGCGTGTTCCACTGCATCGCGATCTCGGCCGAGAGGAGACGCTCCTTGTCCTCGGCCTCGATGTCGATCACCGACTGGTGAATGACGTCGCCCTTGCGGGAGTTGAGGTACTTCACGAAGTCGACGATGCCGCCCTCGTAGTGGTACGTGACCGTACGGACCTGCTCCGCCTCGGCGCCCTCGGCCACCTCGGCGACCTCCGCACCCAGCGTCGCCTTCGCCGACTCGCGCTCGTCGGTGAGCCTGATCGTCAGGCCCTTGTTGAGGAACGCCATCTCCTGGAAACGGCGCGACAGGGTCTCGAAGGAGTACTCGGTGGTCTCGAAGATGTCCCCGTCGGCCCAGAAAGTGACGGACGTCCCCGTCTCGTCGGTGGCCTCGTTGCGGGCCAGCGGAGCGGTGGGCACACCGAGCTTGTAGTCCTGGGTCCAGCGGTATCCGTCCGTCCGGACCTCGACGGAGAGACGCGACGACAGCGCGTTCACCACGGAGACACCGACACCGTGCAGACCACCGGAGACGGCATAACCGCCGCCGCCGAACTTACCGCCGGCGTGCAGGACGGTCAGCACGACCTCGACTGCCGGCTTCTTCTCCGACGGCACGATGCCGACCGGGATACCCCGGCCGTTGTCGATCACACGGACCCCGCCGTCGGCGAGGACCGTGACGTCGATCGTGTCCGCGTGCCCGGCCATCGCCTCGTCGACCGAGTTGTCCACGACCTCTTGCACGAGGTGGTGGAGACCGCGCTCACCGGTCGAACCGATGTACATGCCAGGTCGCTTGCGGACCGCGTCCAAGCCCTCGAGGACGGTGATCGCGCTGGCGTCGTACGAGGCGGTGACCTCGCCGGTGCCCACGGCCTCGCCCGCGGCGACAGCCTCGGCGCTCTCACCGGGTGTGGACGGAATGTTCTCGTTGGGGTTGCCGGAATCGGCCACGAAGCGCCCTTTCTGGCACAGCACAGGCCGTTCTCCGGGCAAACGGGAGCGGCTGCGTCGTTCGGCTTGTATCGACGACTCCCGCAAGGATGCGGGATTGTCCACCAGTCTACCGGTAGCGCTGACATGAATGGGGGTTTGCCGGTACCTGAGTACGCATGTGCCGCCCTGAATGAGCGGCTGACGACTCCCCATATTCAGGAAGGGCCCTCAGGAGGCTCACGCGGGCCTTGAGCGCTTCGGCCTGTCAAGCTCCCGCTACCGTGAGGGACGCCCCATTCTCACCGCGTGGTCACAACCACCGCATACCCCCACAAGGCGGACCCGACGGGCAGCGCCCCGCACGGACAGCCCAGCACCGCGGCAGAGCCGCGTCCGGACCGGGAACGGGGCCCGCACAGGGCCCGGAAGAGACAGGGGAGCAGCACGACAACGGCCCTGCAACAGCTCCGAAACAGAGAAAAGACCAGGTCAGCCGTAGGTATCGCCCGGACCGGTGCTCCCCGGCGCCCGCAGCGGACCGAACCTGCGCTGCGGACCACCGGGCCCCAGCACCTTGATCAACCGCACCGTGCCCTGCCCCAGATCCGCGTTCAGCCGGGCCACCAGCTGAGGCGCCAGCAACCGCAGCTGCGTCGCCCACGCCGTCGAGTCGCACTGCACCGTCAGCACCCGCTCGTCCGGATCCTCGTCGTACCGCAGCGGCACACAATGATTGGCCAGATCTTCACCGACGATCTGCGGCCAGCGCCCCATCACCCCGCCCACCGCCGCGGGCGTCTCCCAGCCGCGCTCGGTGATCAGACGGTTGATCGCGGAACCCAGCGGCAACGGATCACGCCCATCGGCCCGCGCGCCCGAACGCAGCCCGCCACCTCGCCTGGCCTGCTTCTTCTGCTGCGCGGCAGCACCACGCGCGCGCGCCTGCTCCTTGGCCGCACGCAACGCCACCCGCGCCAGATCGACGCCCGAGGGCTCCGGAGCCTTCCCCCCGCCGGAACGCTCCCGCGACGGCTCCCCGAGCCCCTCACCACGGCCGCTCACAGCCGCTCCACCTCACCCGCGGACACCGCGTACCGCGTCCCCGCCAGCACACCCGGAACATCGTCGTCCACCGCAGCCGTCACCAGCACCTGCTCACCCGGAGCCACCAGCTCCGCCAGCCGCTCACGGCGCCGCGCGTCCAGTTCCGCGAAGACGTCGTCCAGCACCAGCACCGGCTCATTGCCCTCGCTGCGCAGCAGATCGTACGAAGCCAGCCGCAGCGCCAACGCGTACGACCAGGACTCGCCATGGCTCGCGTACCCCTTGGCCGGCATCCCCCGCAGCCCCAGCAGCAGATCGTCACGGTGCGGACCGACCAGGGTCACACCACGCTCGATCTCCTGCTTGCGGACATCCACCAGGGCGGCGATCAGCTGCTCGTACAGCTCCTCACGGGTACGGGCTGACTCCACACCCGCCCCGACCGAGCTGCGGTACTCCAACGCCACCGGGCCACCGCCCGGCGCGACATCCCCGTACGCCTTGTCCGCCAGCGGCTGCAAGGTCGCGATCAGATCCAGCCGCTGCGCCAGCAGCTCCGCACCCACCCGGCCCAGATGCTGGTCCCACACATCGAGCGTGGACAGATCCATCGACCTGCCGCCGTGCCGACGCGCCATCGCCGCCGACTTCAGCAGCGTGTTGCGCTGCTTCAGCACCCGCTCGTAGTCCGAGCGCACACCCGCCATCCGCGGCGAACGAGCCGTGATCAACTCGTCGAGGAAGCGCCGGCGCTCCCCGGGATCGCCCTTGACCAGCGCCAGATCCTCCGGCGCGAACAGCACCGTACGTACTATCCCCAACACGTCACGCGGTCTGACCTGCGACGATCTATTGACACGAGCCCGGTTGGCCTTGCCGGGATTGAGCTCCAGCTCGATCAGCTGCGAACGCTCTCCCTGGGTCACGGCGGCGCGGACGACAGCCCGGTCCGCGCCCATCCGCACCAGCGGCGCATCGGAGGAGACCCGGTGGCTGCCGAGCGTCGCGAGATAGCCGACCGCCTCCACCAGATTCGTCTTGCCCTGGCCATTGGCCCCCACGAAAGCGGTGACGCCCGGCTCGAGAGGTACCTCGACCCGGGCGTACGAGCGGAAGTCGGCCAGCGAGAGATGCGTGACATGCATGGGTGTACGCCGACCTTCCCGGCTTCCTGCTCCGTGCTTCGTGGGGCGAACCGGACGCCTGGGTCCGGCCCGCCTCCCGTTGCGGTTACTTCTTGTTCTCGACCGCGTGGCCACCGAACTGGTTGCGCAGCGCGGCGATCATCTTCATCTGCGGGGAGTCGTCCTGGCGCGAGGCGAAACGCGCGAAGAGCGACGCGGTGATCGCGGGCAGCGGCACCGCGTTGTCGATCGCGGCCTCCACCGTCCAACGGCCCTCACCGGAGTCGGCGGCGTAGCCACGGAGCTTGTCGAGGTGCTCGTCGTCGTCCAGCGCGTTGACCGCCAGGTCGAGCAGCCAGGAACGGATGACCGTGCCCTCCTGCCAGGAGCGGAAGACCTCGCGCACATCGGTGACGGAGTCGACCTTCTCCAGGAGCTCCCAGCCCTCGGCGTAGGCCTGCATCATGGCGTACTCGATGCCGTTGTGGACCATCTTCGCGAAGTGGCCGGCGCCGACCTTGCCCGCGTGCACGGAACCGAAGTCGCCCTCGGGCTTCAGCGCGTCGAAGACCGGCTGGACCTTCGCCACACTCTCGGCGTCGCCGCCGTACATCAGCGCGTAGCCGTTCTCCAGGCCCCAGACGCCGCCGGAGACGCCGCAGTCCACGAAACCGATGCCCTTGATGCCCAGCTCGACCGCGTGCTTCTCGTCATCGGTCCAGCGGGAGTTCCCGCCGTCCACGACGATGTCGCCGGGCGAGAGGAGACCGGCGAGCTCGTCGATCGTGGCCTGGGTCGGGGCACCGGCCGGAACCATCACCCAGACGACCCGGGGACCCTTCAGCTTGCCCACAAGCTCTTCGAGGCTGTGGACATCGGAGACGTCCGGGTTGCGGTCGTAACCGATGACGGTGTGGCCTGCGCGGCGGATGCGCTCGCGCATGTTGCCGCCCATCTTGCCGAGGCCGACGAGACCGAGCTCCATCAGAGAT
Organism: Streptomyces sp. NBC_01363; assembly: GCF_026340595.1. Taxonomy (GTDB): domain Bacteria; phylum Actinomycetota; class Actinomycetes; order Streptomycetales; family Streptomycetaceae; genus Streptomyces. The sequence continues at coordinate 1,651,697 of NZ_JAPEPF010000001.1, read as the reverse complement.
TCCTTAAGCGTTGTGCCGATTCGTACCCAAGGACGAGCCTACGCCCGGCCGGGGACGGACCGACGGGCATGCTCGGAGCCGAGCGTGCCCGTCGGGAGATCCGCCATGGCAGGACCTGTGACCGGACCTGCGACCAGGTCAGCCGGAGAGGCGGACCGGCATGATCAGGTACTTGTACGCGTCGTCGGCCTCGGCATCCACGGCCGGGCGGCCGCTGAGCAGCGCGGGCTTGGTGGATGTCGTGAACGAGAGCTGGGCGACCGGGGAGTCGATCGCGCTCAGCCCGTCCAGCAGGAAGGTCGGGTTGAAGGCGATCGAGATGTCGTCGCCCTCCAGCACCGCGTCGACCCGCTCCACAGCCTGTGCGTCGTCGCTGGAACCCGCCTCCAGGATCAGCACGCCCTGCTCGAAGCTGAGCCGCACCGGGGTGTTCCGCTCGGCGACGAGAGCCACACGCTTGACGGCCTCGACGAACGGCGCCGTCTCGATGACCGCGACCGAGTTGAACTCCGTGGGGAAGAGCGTGCGGTACTTCGGCAGATCGCCTTCGAGCAGCCGCGTGGTCGTCCGCCGGCCCGCACCCTCGAAACCGATCAGCCCTTCACCGGCGCCCGAGCCGGACAGCGCCAGGGTCACCGTGTCACCGCTGGTCAGGGCCTTGGCGGTGTCCAGCAGCGTCTTGGCGGGCACCAGGGCGACGGCCGAGGCGTCCGGGTTCTCCGGCTTCCAGAGGAACTCGCGGACCGCGAAGCGGTAGCGGTCGGTCGAGGCCAGGGTGACGGTGTCGCCCTCGATCTCGATCCGCACACCGGTCAGCACCGGCAGCGTGTCGTCACGGCCCGCGGCGATGGCGACCTGGGCGGCGGCCGAGGCGAAGACCTCGCCGGGGACCGTGCCTGTCGCGGTCGGCATCTCGGGAAGCGCCGGGTACTCCTCCACAGGAAGGGTGTGGAGTGTGAATCGCGAGGAGCCGCAGACCACGGTCGCCCGTACACCGTCTGTGGAAATCTCCACCGGGCGGTTGGGAAGGGCGCGGCAGATGTCGGCGAGCAGCCGGCCGGAGACCAGCACCGTACCGTCCTCCTCGACCTCGGCGTCCACCGAGACCCGGGCCGAGACCTCGTAGTCGAAGCTGGAGAAGCTGAGGGCCCCGTCCTCAGCCTTCAGCAGAAGGCCCGCAAGAACGGGCGCCGGCGGACGGGCCGGGAGGCTACGGGCCACCCAGGCCACAGCCTCCGCGAGTACATCGCGCTCCACCCGGATCTTCACCGGAACCGCCTCCTGCTGTTGCTCGCTCGCCCTGCTGGCCTTCGTCGTCTGATCGGGTCTCCCGCCGACGAGGCAGGAAGGACGCCGGGGACCAGTCTGACGTACGGCACCGACACTCGGTGCTGCTCGGGGTCAAGTCGCGACAAGAGCCTCGGAGCGCTCCGGCCCCGAGTTGTGCACAGGCCCCACTTCGAAGCGGATTCCGGGCTAACTCTATGTGGCAGTAGTAGTAGGGCCTGTGGAAACCGTGGATAACGTCGTTTCCGCAGGTCAAGTCCGGTTTTTTGTCCACCGACCCTGTGGGTGGCACCGGTGGACAACACGGCGCTTCTGTGGACACAGGAAAGTTCTGCACACCCGATGCACAGGGCAGGGGGGTTTCTCCCCAGGTCTGTCCCCAGCTTTACCCAGGTTCCCCACAGCCCAACCGACCCTCTTGGTGTGACGCCTTTCACTCGGCGCGGTGAAAGGCGGTGCCGCGTTGCCGAACAGTGGACAGAGGTGTGGAGAAGCAGCAGGAAGCTGGGGACAACACAGCTCGACCTGTGGGTCGCCGGTGGACAACATCATCCGCCTCTTGTGGACGAATATTTTGTCCACAGGCTGTGGATCATTGTTGACCACAAATCCCCAGGCCCTTGACCTGGCCTGATGGAGTATCGGCAGTCGGCCCTGTGGAAGCAATATGGACAACTTCCGGATCCCCAGGCTGTGGAGGGGGAAAACTCCCCAGATCTGTGGAGAACGGACGGCCGGCGGCAGGTATTCGAACACCGCGGTGGCATCGAAGCGTTGGCAGTGGGGTCCGGGGCGGGCGATGGGAGGTCCCCGGGAGGCGTTCGGACGGCATTCGGGCGGTCTCAAGGGGCCTTTGAGCGGTCTCCGCGGCGCCTCCGGGCGGTCTCCGCGGCCTTCCGGCGGCTTCCCGGCGGCTCCGGCGCGGCCTCCGGGCGGTTTCCAGGCAACGAAAAGGGCGCCCGAGGAACCCTGTGAGGGCTCTTCGGGCGCCCTTGAGGCGCGTACGGGAGCAGCTGTCGAGGTGCGTGGAGACCTGGGTGCCGACCGGCGTCGGCGCAGGTGGCGGCGGTCCGTCAGCCGTTCTTGATGCGGTTGGTGAGCTCGGTGACCTGGTTGTAGATGGAGCGCCGTTCCGCCATCAGTGCGCGGATCTTCCGGTCGGCGTGCATCACCGTCGTATGGTCGCGGCCGCCGAACTGCGCACCGATCTTGGGCAGTGAGAGATCGGTGAGCTCCCGGCAGAGGTACATGGCGATCTGGCGGGCCGTCACCAGCACGCGGCTGCGAGAGGTTCCGCAGAGATCGTCCACCGTGAGGCCGAAGTAGTCCGCGGTCGAGGCCATGATGGCCGTCGCCGTGATCTCCGGAGCCGAGTCCTCGCCACCCGGGATCAGGTCCTTCAGCACGTGCTCGGTCAGCCCGAGGTCCACCGGCTGACGGTTGAGACTGGCGAAGGCCGTGACCCGGATCAGAGCCCCCTCCAGCTCCCTGATGTTCCGGGAGATACGGGAGGCGATGAACTCCAGCACCTCCGGCGGGGCATTGAGCTGCTCCTGCACCGCCTTCTTGCGGAGGATCGCGATCCGCGTCTCCAGCTCCGGCGGCTGCACGTCGGTGGTCAGACCCCACTCGAAACGGTTCCGCAACCGGTCCTCCAGGGTCACCAGCTGCTTGGGCGGCCGGTCGGAGGACAGCACGATCTGCTTGTTGGCGTTGTGGAGCGTATTGAAGGTGTGGAAGAACTCCTCCTGCGTCGACTCCTTGCTCGCCAGGAACTGGATGTCGTCGACGAGCAGGATGTCCACATCCCGGTAGCGCTTGCGGAAGGTGTCGCCCTTGCCGTCGCGGATCGAGTTGATGAACTCGTTGGTGAACTCCTCGGAGCTCACGTACCGCACCCGGGTGCCCGGGTAGAGGCTGCGGGCGTAGTGACCGATCGCGTGCAGCAGGTGGGTCTTGCCGAGCCCGGACTCCCCGTAGATGAAGAGCGGGTTGTACGCCTTGGCGGGGGCTTCGGCGACCGCGACCGCCGCGGCGTGCGCGAACCGGTTGGACGCGCCGATGACGAAGGTGTCGAAGAGGTACTTCGGATTCAGCCGGGCCGCCGGTTCGCCGGGGCCGGGCGTGGGAGCGGGCTGCGAGCCCATCGGTCCGGAGGCGCCGCCGGGCCGTCCGGTGCCGGCGCCGCCCTGCCGGTGCTGCGGCTGGGGCTCCTGCATGTCGTGGTGGTCGGGGCGCTGCTGCTCGTAACCCTGGCGTTCGGGCGGCTGCGGGCGGTAGTCGTGCTGAGGCTGCTGGGGGCGGCCGCCGGCGTACGGCTCGCGCCACTGGTCCGCGGGAGCCTCGCGGTCCTGGAATCCGCCGAGCCGGGGCTGCTGCCAGGAGAGGTCCTCCTGGGTGCGCGGCCACGCACCGGGGTCGGGACGCTGCTGCTGGTAGTCGGGGTAGGCCGGCCGGGCGGTCGGCATGCCGTCGTCGGAGGGCCGGTGCCCGTATCCGTCGTACGCGTCGTTGTGCTGCCGCTCGTCGTGCTGCGGTCCCTGGTAGCGGTGCTGCTGGTGCTGCTGGGACTGGTGCATCGGAGGCGCGGGCGGGCTCGGAGGCTCGCCCGCGGAGTCGTCGACGGTGATCGCGATGCGGATCGGGCGGCCGCATTCGCGGCTCAGCGTCTCGCTGATGAGCGGCGCGAGTCGGCCTTCGAGGACGCGCTTGCCCCATTCATTGGGGACGGCGAGCAGCGCGGTGTCCGCGACCAGGGCGAGCGGCTGGCAGCGCTCGATCCACTGTTTGTCCTTCGGCTCGATGCCCTGTTGGCCCTCCCCGAGGAGATGCTCCAGCACTCGTGGCCACACTGCGGCAAGATCGGCAGGTACGTCAGCCACAAGGCACGCTCTCTCGCTGGTCCCACGAATGTGTGGTTCTCGGGACGGGATGGGTGGGGACCGGCAGGCAGGAAGAAAAGACCGGAACTCAGCCACGGTAGTCAGGGCGACCCGCGTGGTTCAAGTTGTTGTCCACAGCCTGTGCACAGTGGGGGGTGTCGCGGAGCCGGTTTGACCGGATGGCGTAGCCGCGCGTACCGTGACCAGGTCGAGTTGTCGATGGCTGCTGCCGCCTGCCTCCGATGGGCAAAGATCACGATCCTGTGATTGTGAAGCGGTGCACTAGAGCGTTTACGCGAGTCTCTCGTGGGCGCACGGTGACAGCCAGGCGATGTCCCGCCAACACACGAGTCATTTCTGGAGCCCCCTAGTGAGCAAGCGCACCTTCCAGCCGAACAACCGTCGTCGCGCGAAGACCCACGGCTTCCGGCTGCGTATGCGCACCCGTGCCGGCCGCGCGATTCTCGCGTCCCGCCGTGGCAAGGGTCGCGCCAACCTGTCCGCCTGATCGCTTACAGGTCATGACGTGCTGCCTACCGAGAATCGGCTGAGGCGGCGCGAGGACTTCGCGACCGCAGTACGTCGAGGACGCCGGGCCGGCCGCCCGCTACTCGTCGTTCATCTACGCAGCGGTGCAACGGACCCGCACGTGACTGGGGAGAATGCTCCCCCGCCGCGTGCGGGTTTCGTTGTCAGCAAAGCCGTGGGTGGAGCGGTTGTACGCACAGCGGTGAAGCGGAAGCTTCGCCACCTGGTCCGAGAACGGCTTGCCCTGCTGCCCCCCGGTAGCCTGGTTGTCGTACGAGCGTTGCCCGGAGCGGGCGACGCCGACCATGAACAGCTGGCCCGAGACCTGGACGCCGCTCTGCAGCGGCTGCTGGGAGGGGGCGCGCGATGAAGTACCCGCTGCTGGCTCTTATCAAGCTGTATCAGTGGACGATCAGCCCACTTCTCGGGCCTGTCTGCCGTTACTACCCGTCGTGTTCCCACTATGGATATACGGCGATCGACCGGCACGGAGCGATCAAGGGAACCGCGCTGACGGCTTGGCGCATCCTGCGGTGCAATCCGTGGTCACCCGGTGGCGTGGACCATGTTCCACCACGCAAACGTCCGCGTTGGCATGAACTCCTGCGTAATGCCATGCGCGGTGGCAAGGGCGGGGACTCCGCCGCTGATGCGTCTGTCCGGGGATCGGCTTCCGAAGCCCCGAGTCAGGCCGCAGAGACTTCGCCCAATGCTCAAGGAGCCTGATTAGTGGACACGATTGCCAGTCTGTTCAGCTTTATCACCTGGCCCGTCTCATGGGTCATCGTCCAGTTCCACAAGTTGTACGGGGCGATCTTCGGCGACGACACGGGCTGGGCCTGGGGCCTGTCCATCGTGTCCCTGGTGGTGCTGATCCGGATCTGCCTGATCCCGCTTTTCGTGAAGCAGATCAAGTCGACCCGCAACATGCAGGTGCTCCAGCCGAAGATGAAGGCGATCCAGGAGCGTTACAAGAGCGACAAGCAGCGTCAGTCCGAAGAGATGATGAAGCTGTACAAGGAGACGGGTACCAACCCGCTCTCCTCGTGCCTTCCCATCCTGGCGCAGTCACCGTTCTTCTTCGCCCTGTATCACGTGCTGTCGGCCATCGCCTCGAACAAGAAGATCGGTGTCATCGACCAGTCGCTGCTCGACAGCGCCCGTCAGGCACACATCTTCGGTGCTCCGCTCGCCGCCAAGTTCATGAACAGCTCGTCGGAGGTCAGCGCTCTCGGCGCCTCTCTGACCGATGTCCGGGTCGTCACCGCGGTCATGATCGTGATGATGTCGGCGTCGCAGTTCTTCACCCAGCGCCAGCTGATGACGAAGAACGTCGACCTGACGGTCAAGACGCCGTACATGCAGCAGCAGAAGATGCTGATGTACATCTTCCCGCTGATCTTCGCCGGCATGGGCATCAACTTCCCCGTCGGTGTCCTCGTCTACTGGCTGACCACCAACGTCTGGACCATGGGTCAGCAGATGTACGTGATCAACCAGAACCCGACCCCGGGCAGCAAGGCGCAGGACCAGTACCTGGGACGTCTGCTGAAGAGCGTCACCGCTCACGGTGAGGTTCGCGGCAGGACCCGGCGCAACACCGTCAAGCGGATCGTGGCCAAGGGCCCGGACCGCAATGACATCGAGCGGAAGTTCGTCACCGGGCTGGCCAAGCTGGGCCTCGTCGCCCAGGAGGACGGCACGGTGGCCAAGGGCGAGACCGCTGTCTCCGAGGCCGAGGGCGGAGCCGCGCAGCGGCGTCAGCAGCCCAAGCGCCAGACCAAGTCCCAGCGTCAGACCGGTGCCACGCAGCCAGGGGCCAAGGACGCCGATTCCACCGAGTCGGGTTCCAAGACCTCCCTGCAGAAGCGGGACGCATCGCAGGACGAGAAGTCCAAGCCGGCGGGCAAGCCCGCGTCCGGCTCCTCACGCCAAGCCAAGTCCGGACAGCGCAAGGGTCCGCAGCGGCCCAAGCACCCGTCCAAGAAGTAAGAAGGAGTCCATCCGTGACGGAAGGCACCACCTCCACGGCCGCTGAGGGCAGCGACACCTTGACCCGCCTTGAGCAGGAGGGCGAGATCGCAGCGGACTACCTCGAGGGTCTGCTCGACATCGCCGACCTGGACGGCGACATCGACATGGATGTCGAGGCGGACCGGGCCGCGGTCTCGATCATCAGCGACTCGGCACGTGATCTGCAGAAGCTCGTGGGCCGCGATGGTGAGGTGCTGGAGGCGCTCCAGGAGCTGACGCGGCTTGCTGTTCACCGGGAGACCGGAGACCGCAGCCGACTGATGCTGGACATCGCGGGCTTCCGGGCCAAGAAGCGGGCGGAGCTCGCCGAGCTGGGTGCCAAGGCCGCGGATGAGGTCAAGAGCACCGGTGAGCCGGTGAAGCTGGACCCGATGACGCCGTTCGAGCGCAAGGTTGTTCACGACGCGGTCGCGGCCGCCGGTCTGCGCAGCGAGTCCGAGGGCGAGGAGCCGGAGCGCTTCGTCGTCGTCCTCCCGGCCTGACCGGACCCTAGTTCTGTCGGCCCCGTCTGTTCGCAGGCGGGGCCGATCTTTGTCAGCCTGATAGTCAGCCACCCACAGTGCGGTAGTGCGGTATGGAAGGACGGTCCCCGTGACGGCGGAAGTAGAGCTTCCCCAGGCGCCCCAAGGAGCGCGGGCGGTTTTCGGCGAGTTCTTCCCGGAGGCCGTCCGGTACGCGGAGCTGCTGGCGGATGCCGGGGTGAAGCGGGGGCTGATCGGCCCGCGTGAGGTCCCGCGGCTGTGGGAGCGGCATCTGCTGAACTGTGCGGTGCTCTCCGAGGTCGTGCCCGAGGGAGTCACGGTCTGCGATGTGGGTTCGGGTGCGGGTCTTCCCGGTATCCCGCTGGCACTGGTGCGCCCGGATCTCAAGATCACCTTGCTGGAGCCACTGCTCCGGCGCACGAATTTCCTTCAGGAAGTCGTGGAGCTGCTGGGTCTGGACCATGTGACGGTCGTGCGTGGCCGGGCCGAGGAGGTTCTGGGCTCGCTTCAGCCGGTGCATGTGGTGACGGCTCGTGCTGTGGCGCCGCTGGACCGGCTGGCCGGTTGGGGCGTTCCGCTGCTGCGTCCGTACGGAGAGATGCTGGCGCTCAAGGGGGACACCGCCGAGGAGGAGATCGTCGGGGCTCGTGCGGCGCTGAGCAAGCTCGGTGTGGTGGAGACCGAGGTGCTGCATGTCGGGGAGGGCGTTGTCGACCCGATGTCCACGGTGGTGCGTGTGGTGGTCGGTGAGAGTCCGGGCGGTGTGAGGTTCGCCGCAAAGAGGGCCAAGGCCGCCAGGACGAGTCGTACGAGGCGCCGTCGCTGACGTCTCTGGTCGCGCCGCGGGGGCGAGTGCTACGTGCGGTTCATGCCGTCTGCCGGTCGTGCTCCGGTATGTAGCCGTACGTCCCCATGCGGAGTGTCGTGCCCCTGTAGCTAGGCTGCAGGGGCATCGTGTTTCACGTGAAACGTCGCTCTCTGCTGCATGGAATCATCAGCCGCGGTCGCGTGGCTGCCGCGCCGCGGCATCGCAGGCCCGTTAGGGCTACGGAGTTGTCCACAGAAGTGGATTCATCCACAGAAGAGCGGGCCTCGCTGGTTCACGACCCTGAAAGCATGGCAGGCTCTGTTCATTGCGAGCCTGAAGTCGAGGAGAGTGAATCCTTGCGGTCCGACGCCAACATCGCGGGACCGATGACCGATCCGGTCCCCGGTCCCCGAACCGAATCGGCGGGGGAGGGTGTTTCACGTGAAACACCGCCGCCGATGGACGACACACCTATCGGTCGCGCGGCCCAGCTGGCGGTTGAGGCCCTCGGCCGCGCCGGCGAGGGCCTGCCCCGTCCTGACCGGACGCGCGTCATGGTGGTGGCCAATCAGAAGGGTGGAGTGGGCAAGACGACCACGACGGTCAATCTTGCTGCCTCGCTCGCGCTTCACGGCGCACGTGTTCTGGTCGTCGACCTAGACCCGCAGGGGAACGCCTCTACGGCTCTGGGTATCGATCACCATGCCGAAGTCCCCTCCATCTATGACGTCCTGGTGGAGAGTAGGCCGCTCTCCGAGGTGGTTCAGCCCGTACCGGACGTCGAAGGTCTCTTCTGCGCCCCCGCCACCATCGATCTCGCCGGTGCGGAGATCGAGCTGGTGTCGCTGGTGGCGCGGGAGAGTCGACTGCAGCGAGCGATCCAGGCGTATGAGCAGCCGTTGGACTACATCCTCATCGACTGCCCGCCTTCGCTCGGCCTGCTGACGGTCAATGCGCTGGTCGCCGGTGCAGAGGTGCTGATCCCCATCCAGTGCGAGTACTACGCGCTGGAAGGGCTGGGGCAGCTGCTGCGCAATGTGGACCTGGTGCGGGGGCATCTCAACCCCGATCTTCATGTGTCGACGATCCTGCTCACCATGTACGACGGCAGGACCAGGCTCGCTTCGCAGGTCGCGGAGGAGGTGCGCAGCCACTTCGGCAAGGAGGTGCTGCGGACGAGCATTCCGCGATCGGTGCGGATTTCGGAGGCGCCCAGTTATGGGCAGACCGTGCTGACCTACGACCCGGGTTCCAGCGGGTCGCTGTCGTATCTCGAAGCGGCGCGTGAGATCGCCCTGCGGGGTGTCGGGGTCCACTACGAGTCCCAGCACGCCCGAACGGGCAGCGGGAACAGCCAGCAGAGCATTTCGGAGGGGATTCAGTGAGCGAGCGTCGAAGAGGGTTGGGGCGTGGGCTGGGTGCCCTGATCCCCGCCGCTCCGCAGGAGAAGCAGGTGCCGTCCTCAGGGGTGGGACCGACCTCTGCCGGGGCGGGTCCTGTGATGACGGCGGAGCGGGGGGTGGCTGCGGCAAAGGTGGCCGCTCTCGGGGGTGCCCCGGTTGTGCCGGAGCCGAGTGCGCCGGTTTCGGAGTCCGGAACGGCCGCCGAACCGGTGGGACCTGCCGGGGCGTATTTTGCCGAGGTTCTTCTCGGCTCCATCACGCCGAATCCCCGCCAGCCCCGTGAGGTGTTCGACGAGGACGCACTCGCGGAGTTGGTGACCTCCATCAAGGAGGTGGGCCTTCTCCAGCCCGTTGTCGTACGGAAGGTAGGGCCGGAGCGCTATGAGCTCATCATGGGCGAGCGGCGCTGGAGGGCCTGCCGGGAGGCGGGTCTGGAACGAATCCCGGCTATCGTCCGGGCCACGGATGACGAGAAGCTTCTCCTGGACGCACTCCTGGAGAACCTTCACCGGGCGCAGCTGAACCCGTTGGAGGAGGCAGCCGCGTACGACCAGCTGCTCAAGGACTTCAAGTGCACGCATGACCAGCTGGCCGACCGGATCGGGCGTTCCCGGCCGCAGGTGTCGAACACGCTGCGACTGCTGAGGCTGTCGGCTCCGGTGCAGCGGAGGGTCGCGGCCGGGGTGCTGTCCGCCGGTCATGCGCGGGCGCTGCTGTCCGTGGACGACTCGGAGGAGCAGGACAGGCTGGCTCATCGCATCGTGGCCGAGGGGCTTTCGGTGCGTGCGGTCGAGGAGATCGTGACCCTCATGGGCTCCAGCCCCACGAGCCCCGCCAAGTCCAAGGGGCCGCGGGCCGGTGGTCGGGTGTCGCCCGCACTGTCGGACCTCGCCACCCGGCTCTCGGACCGCTTCGAGACCAGGGTGAAGGTCGACCTCGGTCAGAAGAAGGGGAAGATCGTCGTGGAGTTCGCGTCGATGGAGGATCTGGACCGCATTCTCGGCAGCCTGGCACCAGGTGAGGGGCGCGTGCTGGATCAGGCACCCTCCGAGGATTCCGCGGAGGACGACGAGGGCTGACCCTGCTGACGGGGTTGCGGGGCGGGCTGTATTCCGGGGGTTACCGGAACACAGCCCGCCCTTTGCTTTCTCTCGGTGTCGGCTTCATCCCCGGGTGGATACGATGCGTTCTGGTATGGCACATCCGGCTTGGTCCACCTCGGTAGGGAGGGCCATGCGATCAGTGAGCCGCAGCCGACCGATGACGGTGGCGCTGGGCCTGGGGGCTGTCGGAGGGTTCGTCGGCAGCCTGCTCCTCGAACAGAGTGCACTGACTGTCGCACGCGACTCGGCGGGCGAAGGAAGCGAGGAACAGCCTTCATGGGGCGTCGGCTCGTACCGCTCACACTGGACAACCTTTCCGATCTCCCCGGACGCTGCCGCTCGTGTGTCTTCTGGGAGCTTGATCCGGTCACCGGGGAAGCTGCGGTAAAGGCGGGAACACCCGAGCTGGAGAAAGAGGCCTGGATCTCGGCCGTTCTCCTGGAGTGGGGGTCGTGTGGCCGCGTTGTCTATGTCGACGATGTGCCAGTGGGCTTCGTTCTCTATGCGCCGCCGGCCTATGTGCCGCGTTCGACCGCGTTTCCCACCAGCCCTGTCTCTCCCGATGCCGTGCAGTTGATGACTGCCTGGATCGTGCCGGGCTACCAGGGGCAGGGACTGGGCCGGGTCATGGTGCAGGCCGTTGCCAAGGACCTGCTGCGTCGGGGGTTCAAGGCGATCGAGGCTTTCGGTGATGCTCGGTGGAAGGAGCCTGCCTGTGTGCTTCCCGCGGATCATCTGCTGGCAGTCGGCTTCAAGACCGTACGGCCGCATCCCGTTCATCCGAGGCTGAGGCTGGAACTGCGTACGACGCTGTCCTGGAAGGAAGACGTTGAACTGGCACTGGACCGGTTGCTCGGTGCAGTGCAGAAGGAGCCGGCGTTGAGGCCGCTGTGATCCGAGAGCCCATGACAACGTGAAACGGGTCCATCCCTCGGGGGATGGACCCGTTTCACGTGAAACAGCGAGTTGCGGCCCTACTCGCCGAGGAAGCCTTCGAGGTCGCGGAGGATCGCGGCCTTCGGCTTGGCACCGACGATGGTCTTGGCGACCTCGCCGCCCTGGTAGACGTTCAGGGTCGGGATGGACATGACGCCGTACTTGGCGGCCGTGGCCGGGTTCTCGTCAATGTTGAGCTTGACGATCTCGATCTGGTCGCCGTGCTCGGCGGCGATGGCCTCCAGGGAGGGGGCGATTTGACGGCACGGGCCGCACCAGGCGGCCCAGAAGTCCACCAGCACAGGCTTGTCGCTCTTCAGGACGACCTCGTCGAAGGAGTCGTCGGTCACGTTCTTCAGGGCGCCGGCCACGGCGGCCTCCTTAACTTCTTGGGGTGTGGGGTGAGAGTCGTGAGTCAGGCGGTGGCCGTAGCGGCCTTTTCGTCGTCGGCGAGCGCGGCGAGGAAGCGCTCGGCGTCGAGTGCGGCCGAGCAGCCGGTGCCGGCAGCGGTGATGGCCTGCCGGTAGGTGTGGTCGACGACGTCACCGGCGCCGAAGACACCGGTCAGGTTGGTACGCGTCGAGGGAGCAGCGACCCTGAGGTAGCCCTCGTCGTCGAGGTCGAGCTGGCCCTTGAAGAGCTCGGTGCGCGGGTCGTGGCCCACCGCGATGAACAGGCCGGTCACCGCGAGCTCCGACGTCTCGCCGGTCTTGGTGTTCCGAAGGGTCAGGCCGGACAGCTTCTGTTCGCCGTGCACTCCGGCAACCTCGCTGCCCCAGGCGAACTTGATCTTCGGGTCGGCGAAGGCGCGCTCCTGCATCGCCTTGGAGGCGCGCAGCGTGTCGCGGCGGTGGACGATGGTGACCGACTTGGCGAAGCGGGAGAGGAAGGTCGCCTCCTCCATCGCGGTGTCGCCGCCGCCGACCACGGCGATGTCCTGGTCCTTGAAGAAGAAGCCGTCACAGGTGGCGCACCAGGAGACGCCGCGTCCGGAGAGGGCGTCCTCGTTGGGCAGGCCGAGCTTGCGGTGCTGGGAGCCGGTCGTCACAATGACGGCCTTGGCGCGGTGCACCGTGCCGGCCGTGTCGGTGACGGTCTTGATGTCTCCGGTGAGGTCCACGGAGACGACATCGTCGGGGACGAGCTCGGCACCGAAGCGTTCGGCCTGGGCGCGCATGTTGTCCATGAGCTCCGGGCCCATGATCCCGTCCTGGAAGCCCGGGAAGTTCTCCACGTCGGTGGTGTTCATCAGCGCGCCACCGGCGGTGACGGCGCCCTCGAACACCAGCGGCTTCAGCGAGGCGCGTGCGGTGTAAAGGGCGGCCGTGTAGCCCGCGGGGCCGGAGCCGATGATGATCACATTACGGACGTCGCTCACGGATTTCTTCCTCGTCTCTGCAGACTGCCTACTGTCCACGCCTACTGGGGTCGGTTCAACGACTCTCACCCCACCCAACGGATCCTACGGGGGATGCATTCCCCGCCGTGCCGGGGCGGCGTCCGGCGCGATTCTCAGGGGCGTGCGTAGGTGCGGGTCAGCAGGAGTTCACCCTTGCCCGCGGGCTTCTCCTGGACGCAGGACGCGTCGATGACGTACGCCTGTACGCGGGTCGCGTCGGATGGGTGCGGCAGCACGACGAGGAAGGCATCCGTGCCTTCGTAGGTGCCTTCTTCCACCGCGAGGGCTGCGGCGTTGCGCCCGGTGCCCTGCTCCACGCAGGGCGGGACGTGCACGGTGGGTACGCGCAAGGGTGTCTGGGGCGACCCCGGCCCGGCCGAGGTGCTCTTGGGCGTCGATTGCGACTCGGCGGACGGCGCCTGCTTCTCAGCCCCCACACCATCCGCCGACCTGGACGGCTTCGTGCTGGTACTCAGAAGGAGCGATTGCACCTGGTCTTCGAGTGTGGGCTCCGAGAAGTCCCCTCTGCCGTTCCCCTCGGAGCTGGACCCGCGGTCTGCCGCCTTGAGGCTCGCGGAATCCTGGGACGGCTGGACGCTCTGCAGCAGGAAGACGCTCACGCCGACCACGGCCGCACCGAGAGCGGTTCCGAGCACGGCTGCGCGGCGGCGACGCCGGACCGGTCGACGGCCGGGGCCGGTGGTCGACCGGGGACGCCCTGCGGGACGGTCCGAGAGGCTGGGCTCTGTACTCGGCTTCTGTACTGTCGGCGGTTCTGTTTCACGTGAAACATGCGCGGAGCCCCGTGAAACATGCGCCGATTCATGCGGGGCCGTGGTGCCGGTTGCCGCTTCGGCGGCGAGTGCGGCATCGATGCGGTCCACGACATCGTCCGGCATGCGCTGTGGCATGGGTACGGTGCCGAGCAGTTCGCGGATCTCCGTGAGGGAGGCATGGACCTCATCGCAGAGTTCGCAGCCATCCATGTGGCCGCGCACCTCTGCCGCACGTGACGGTGGGAGCAGCCCCTCCGCCAGGTCGGAGATCTCCGTGACGTCCGGGTGCTGGGTCGTGTCGGTCGTTGATGTCATGTGCGCCCACCTCCGCCCTTCACTGCAGCGGGATCGCTTGTGCCCGCATCTCTCGGCCCCGATGCCGGTGGGACGGATGTACGCGGCGTCCGGTTCCTTTTCGTGGCTGCCCCGTCGGCTCCTGTGACCTCGCTGCGGAGGTGGGTGAGCAGCGGGGCCAGCCGGGCCCGCCCCCGCGCACAGCGGCTTTTCACGGTGCCTGTCGGTACGTCGAGGACGCGTGCCGCCTCGGCCACGGGGTAGCCCTGCATGTCCACGAGGACGAGTGCGGCCCGTTGCTCGGCGGGGAGAGTGGCGAGTGCGGCCAGGAGCTCGCGGTGCAGGTCCTGGCGCTCCGCCGGTGCCTCCGCGGATTCGTGCGGTTCGAGGAGTTGCTCGAATCGTTCGGTGTCGTCGACCGGCGCGGTCCTGCGGGTGGCTGCCTTGCGGACCCGGTCGAGGCAGGCGTTGACGGTGATGCGGTGCAGCCAGGTGGTGACGGCGGACTGGCCGCGGAAGGTGTGGGCTGCCCGGAAGGCGGAGACAAGGGCGTCCTGGACGGCGTCCGCGGCTTCCTCGCGGTCACCCAGGGTCCGTATCGCGACGGCCCACAGCCGGTCGCGGTGGCGCCGTACCAGCTCGCCGAAGGCGTCCGGTTCGCCGGCCACATGGCGAGCGAGGAGGTCTGAGTCGCTGAGTGGTTCCGACGGCTCGGCGGCCACCTCCCCTCCCTCCCTTTCGCTGCGTCAAGGTGCGTCTGTCTATCACGATTCGAGCGTGCGGGGGCAGGGGGCGAAAGAGGCACTGTCCGATGCGGGAACGAGAACTTCAGGCACGGGAGCGCCGGAAGTGCGGGAGGCCGGTGGGGGCACCCCCCCACCGGCCTCTCCGTCACTTGAGTACGGAGATCTCCGAGATGCCGCCGCGGTAGCCACCTGTTCCATCCGACGGCAGTTCGGTGAGATGGATCAGGACGTAGCGGGTCCGTACCGGCTTGGAGAAGGTCTCCTTCAGATCGCTTCCCACCGTTCCGAGCTCTGTGAGGCGCTGCGGGAAGTCCGAGAGGGACGACGGGGCGGAGGCGCTCGGATCGGCCGCCAGTACCTCGGCCTTCTGTCCGCTGCGGTACATCTTGGCCGTGATGCCCGCGACGTCCTTGACGCTGCCCAGGTCGACGACTATGCCGCTGCCGTCCCTGCGGTTCGAGTAGTTGCCGAAGTTCGCGTAGCCCACATAGCGCGGGGTGACCCACGCCGTGCTCGCATCGCCGTCGACGGAGTTCGGTACCTCGTTCTGCTTGATCCCCGAGCCGCTGGGCATGAACTCCGTCGCACCGGCGATGCGCAGCGGTTCGGTGGGCTGCCGAGGTTTGTTGTCGCTGCTCTCCGGGTCGGTCTGTGTGCTGTCCGCGGGGTCGGAGCCCTTGTTGTGGTCGAGGAGGGCCTCGGCGAGCTGCCAGCTGCCGAGGCCCAGCGCGGCGATGAGCAGCGCGGACACGGCCCACTTGAGGGCCTTGCCGGTGCGGCTCTGGAGCGGTGCCAGGGGCACGGCGATCGTGGGCGGTGCGGTGATGGGACCGGTCGGCGGACGCCCGTACGAACCCTGCTGGTAGGTAGTGCGCTGGTACTCGGGAGGCGCTGTGAAGGCGGGCTCCGGAGGACGGATGCGGGGCATCGCGGCAACGGCCTTGGCGAGCTCGTCCGGCGTGGTGCACGGCTGCTCCTGCCGGGAGGCAGTGGCGCCGTCGTTGGCGAGCGCGCGCATGGCGAGCTCGGAAAGGCCGCGGTGGACGCCGGCCCGCACCTGGTCGGGGGCGATCAGCCCCACTCCCTTGGGTAGCCCGGCCAGGCCGTACGCATCGCTCTCGTACGGCCAGCGCTGGGTCAGCGCGGCGTAGAGCAGGGCGCCGATCGCCTCGGTGTCCGCTCGCTGGGGGCTGTCGGCGGTGATACCGCGCAGGGCGGCGTTCACCGCGAGGCCGCGGATCCGGTACTGCCCGGTCGAGCTCCGCAGCACCGCCCCCGGGGTGAGCCTCAGATGGGCGAGGCCTTCCCGGTGCGCTGCCGCCATGGCCAGGGAGACCTGGCTGACGAGCTGGTACGCGTCGTGCGCGTCCATCGGCCCCGAGGCCAGCAGAGAGGTGAGCTCGGTGGCGTCGGGGAGCCATTCGTGGACGACGTAGACGAGGTCGTCCTCCTCCACCGCGTCGAGGACCTGCACGAAGCGTGGGTCACCGAGCAGTGCGGAGGACCGGGCTGCGGCCAGCACGGAGCGGGCACGCGGGTGGTCGGCCGGGAGCAGGTGGACGCCCACCGCGCGGCGCAGTTTCTCGTCGACGGCGCGCCAGCTGCTGAAGCCGTCCAGACGGGTGACGCATTCCTCGAGCCGGTAGCGTCCGGCAAGTTTGTGCCCGCTGTGCAGATCGGGGCTCGGCAGGGTGGCCTCGGAACCGATGCGTTCACCATCCGTGTCCTGTGGCTTCGTGCCTGTGGTGTTCTGAGCTTCTGCCGTCCCGTCGGTCGTGGCCTCGTCCGCCTTGGCGGCCAGCGGTTCATCACCGCTGTTGTCGGCCACGTCGACGGCAGCCGTGCTACGTTCCGCCACCGTCGTTCCTGCCTCCCCATCCGTTGCGCGATGCCAGCCAGCTCTGCACAGTCACGCCAATTGTGCCCACACTCCGGCGCTATGCACGACACGCAAGGGGCGGTGATGGTTGTGCGGCCGTTGATCCTCAGCGACCGAGTCGCCCTCGGACCATGCCGACCATGCCGTTGATCTCCTCGATCCGCATCCGCTTGGCGGCGACGAAAAAGACCCCCAGCAGAACGGCTCCCCCACAGATCAGAGCGGTGAGCGAACCGAAGGCGCCTTCGCCGAGGCCCAGGAGAACGGCGAAGCCCACGCCGCCGCCGAGCACCGCTGCCGGGATCGCGGCCAGGCACAGCCGGGCGTAGGTGCGTACGACATGAGCACCGTCCAGATCTCCGCCCAGGCGGTTGCGCAGCCGTCGCCAGGCGATGCCCACGCCGACGGCGTAGGCGAGCCCGTACGAGGCGGCCATGCCCACCACTGCCCAGCGGGCGGGCAGAACCACGTAGCAGAGGGCCGAGGCTGCCGCGTTGACCGCGGCGACGATGACCGTGTTGTAGAAGGGCGTGCGGGTGTCCTCGTAGGCGTAGAAGCCGCGCAGCACGACGTACTGCACGGAGTACGGGATCAGGCCGAGACCGAAGGCCATGAGGATGAAGCCCATGGAGCGGGCGGCCTCGGTGCCCGCGGAGGCGTACAGGAGGGTGCACATCGGCAGGCCGAGTGCGAGGAAGGCGAAGGCCACCGGCACGATCGCGACGGCCGAGTTCCGCAGCCCCTGGGAGATGTCGTCACGGACGGCGCCCGGGTCGTCGTCGTGGGCGGCGCGGGAGATGCGGGGCAGCAGGGCCGCCATGACGGAGACGGTGATGATCGCCTGCGGCATGCCCCAGATGAGCTGGGCGTTGGAGTAGGCGAGGAAACCGGCGCCGTCCTTGCCGGACAGCTTGCCTGCCGATGTCGCGAGTTGGGTGACGACGATCACACCTGCCTGGTTGGCCAGCACGAACAGGACGGTCCACTTGGCCAGCTTGACCGTCTTGCCGAGCCCGTGTCCCTTCCAGTCGAAGCGCGGGCGGAAACGGAAACCGGCCTCGCGCAGGTACGGGATCATGGCCAGGGCCTGTACGACCAGACCGAGCAGCGTGCCGACGCCCAGGAGCCGGACGCCGTCCGGCGGAATGGTCTGGACGCCCATCTGGGACTCGGCGGACGTTCCGTAGACCCAGATGAACATGCCGAACGTGAAGATCATGACGATGTTGTTGAGGACCGGGGTCCACATCATCGCGCCGAACCTGCCGCGGGCGTTGAGGATCTGGCCCATCACGACGTGCACGCCCATGAAGAAGATGGTCGGCAGGCAGTACCGGGCGAAGGTCACGGCCACGCTGTTGGCCGCCGCGTCCTTGGCGATCGTCGGCGACATCACGTGGATCAGCCACGGAGCGGCGAAGACCGCGACCGCGACGATTACACCGAGCGCGACCATCACAAGAGTCAGCAGCCGATTGGCGTAGGCCTCGCCGCCGTCCTCGTCGTCCTTCATGGACCGGACGAGCTGGGGAACGAAGACCGAGTTCAGTCCGCCGCCCACGGTGAGGATGTAGATCATAGTCGGCAGTGCGGAGGCGATGGTGAAGCTGTCGCCGAGCAGTGCGGCACCGAGCGCGGCAGTGATCACGAGGCTGCGGACGAATCCGGTGAGGCGGGACACGAGCGTGCCGGCCGCCATCAGCGCGCTGGACTTCAGTATTCCGGAGGCCCGGCCGCCGGATTTGGGCGGAGCGGGTGCCGGGGCGGGCTCGGGCTCCGGAGGGACGGGGGCGGACCCTGCCCGGCCTTCCTGGTCCCGGAAGAGGTGCGCGAAGGCATCCGGCTGCTCGTCGTCCCGGGAAGCCTGGCTGACGAGGTCGTCCACCCCGACGAACTGGGTGGTCGCCGGATTGTCGCCGTACGGCAGGTGCCGCGACAGGCCACCGGGCTCGGGAGGCGGGGTCTGCGCCCAGATGCGCGGATCGGGCGGGTACTGGGCCGCGGCCGGCTGCTGGTAGAGCGGCTGGGGCTGCTGGTACGTGCCCGGGGGCGGCGGCGGGTGCGCGGCCCGGTCGTACAGCGCCTCGGTCACCGGGTCCTGAACCGACAGATCCTGGGCGCGGTAGGGGTCGCGGTCGTAGGCGTCCTGCAGGTACGGATCGGGCGTCGGCGGAACCTGGCCAGGCCCCGGAGGCATCGGGGGCCCGCCGGAAGACCCGGCTCCGCCCGCACCCTGACCGCGGTCACCGTCGTACGGCGCGTTCATCGAAACCCCACCTCATCGTCCCCGGCCGACCGGCCACGACAGACATCGCTCAACGTTCCACTTTCTCACCCGAGCCCGACGGCTCCCCGCTTTCCGGACCGGTGTCCGGAGTCGGGTCACTCGGCTGCCCGGGTTCGCCGCCGTCGTCACCGGTCGCGCCGCCCGCGTTGGCGCGCTTGCGATGGGTGTACATCCTGATGCCCGCGAGGACCAGGAGCAGCAGCCCGCCGGCGATGACCAGCAGCACGGTCGGGGTGAGCTCGGAGACCTTCACGGTGAAGGTCATCTCTCCGCCGTACGGCGTGCCGTCCTCCGTGTAGAGCTGCGCCGTCATCTGCACCTGGCCGTTGACGTTGGCCGCCGCGTCGAACTTCACGGACTGGCTGTGGCCGGCGCCGATCCGGATCGGCTGCTCCGCCACGGCCCCGCCGTCGTTGAGCTTGAGGCGTGTCGCGTTCTCCGACTTCAGTCGGAGGACGAGATGGTCCACGCCCTGCAACAGCCTGTTCTGCACGGTCACCGGGATCGTGGCGCTGCGGCCGGACAGGGTGACGTCCGACTTCGAGATGAGCTGGACCTCGTTGGTGAGGTCCTGCAGATAGGTGCGGACGGAGTCCCGGTACTGCTGGGCCTCCAGCGGCCTGCCGCGCCACGACGTCGACATGGACCGGTTGAGTGCGTTGCCGAAGGGGGTCACCACCCGTTCGGGCTGGGTGAGGATGACCTGGAAGTTGTTCAGCGAGGCCTGGGTGGACTTGATGTCCTGGAAGGCCTGGGTGGGCAGCTCCTGGCTGCGGAGCTTCCTCGGGTACTGGGAGGCCCCGGGGACGCTGGTCGTCGCGTCCGCGTCGGGCTTCGCACCGGCCGCTTCCACCAGCCCGAGGGGCTGTGTCCAGCGCTCGTCGTCGAGTCCGTGCAGGGCGCGGGCCATCGACTGGGCCTGGGCCACGGTGGGCATCCGCTGCGGTGCGACGACGATGCTGCGCTCCGCGTCCGTGTCCTGTTCGGTCAGAGCGAGAGTCAGAGCGAGGAACTTCTGCACGGCGAGGGTGGAGTTCCCCGCCTTCGACATATCGCCCTGGAAGGCCGTGGAGAGCCGGGCATCGGCGACCACCGCGGTGGTGCCGCCGCCGATCGGCCGGGCAGCGGTCGGCGTGTACGGGAGACCGCCGGTCTCCTGGAGGCTGTCGCTGCGGGCGATCACCTTGTGGGCCCCGGCCGAGGTGGCGACATCGACGACCGACGGGTCGATCGCCCCGTCGACGGGCCACGCGAAGTCGGTCGACGGCTTCACATGGAGGATGGTCTGTACCGTCGTCCCGGCCACTTCGGTGGCGGTCTGCAGATGGCTGAGGGTGCCGGAGACGTTCTTGCCACGGTGTGCGATGGACGCCAGATCGGGATCGGCGAACGGCAGTGCGACGACCTTCCCGTCCGACACCGCGGCCTCGAGCGAGGTGAGCCACTGCTTGGCAACGGCCTGGTTCGTCCCGGCGACGGTGGTGTCGCCGGACTTGACGCGGTAGTTCCCCGTCATCGCGTCGACACTGGCCAGCAGATCCGGGTCGATCACCCAGGTCACCGGCAGTTGGCTGCCCAGCGAGACCAGCTGTTCGAGCCGTCCGCCCGGAGCCAGCTCGGCGGCCAGGTTGTCGTCCGCGAACACGGGCGTCTGCTGATCGTCGGTGCCGGTTTCGGCTGTCACATGGGCCGATGCGATGAGCGGCCAGAGATAGGTGACCTTCGTCCTGGAGTCACGCTCCTCTTCCTGCCAGGGCAGGAAGGTGCGCTCGATCCCCAGCACCTGGGGGTACGGGGCCCGGGAGGTCTGCCCCGACAGCGAGACACCGAGCTGGTAGACGCCGTCGTCGCCGAGCTCCAGCTTGTCGACCGGGACGGACAGCGTGAAGTCCTGGCTGATCCCGGAAGGGAGTTTCGCGACCTTCACGGTGTACTTGCCGCCGAGTGGGGCGGGGTCGCTGCCGAGCACGTATCCGGTGCGTCTGGCAGCGGTGTCGATCTCCGTCCTGCTGCGGACCTTCGGGCCCACCCGAAGGTCGACCGTGGCCCCCGTGATCGTGTTCTTGCCCCTGTTGGTCAGGGTGCCGGAGACGGTCAGGGTGTCCCCCTTGACCGGCGCGCTCGGAGCCAGGGTGTTCAGGGACACGTCGACCGTTTCGGACCCGGTGGGGGCCTTGCCGGTCCCGCCGGCCTGCGCCGCGGGTGCGGTCGGGCCGGCCATCAGAGCTGCGACGAGCGGCGCCCCGATGATCAGGGCGGCTGTGCGCCGCAGCCACCGGCGGGCAGGAGAGGGACCGATCCCCTGAATGTCTGCCGGCTCGGCCACGCGCTTACCCGTCCCTCGTCGTCGTCAGCTGGTGTCGATGGTTGTCGGTTGTTGCGTCCACGCATGGTAACGATGTGCGCGGGTGCCAAGTGCTGGGGAGTTCGCTACGTGATCGGAAGAGTCTTGCAGGGCGGGACGAAACCAGGGCGACCGGGCCGGTCCGGGCACGTACCCTTTTCTGTTGTGTCGAACGCCAATGAAGACAGCTCCCGTGCCCTGACCCAGGTGCAGCACCGCGCAGTCAGCGAACTGCTGCGGGTGTCCCCGGTCGCCGACGACCTTGCTCGCCGTTTCCAGGACGCCGGGTTCAGTCTCGCCCTGGTCGGAGGCTCGGTCCGGGACGCGCTTCTCGGCAGGCTCGGGAACGACCTGGACTTCACGACGGACGCCCGCCCCGAGGCCGTACTGAAGATCGTCCGGCCCTGGGCCGACTCGGTGTGGGAGGTCGGGATCGCCTTCGGCACCGTGGGCGCCCAGAAGGACGGCTACCAGATCGAGGTCACCACATACCGGTCGGAGGCGTACGACAGGACCTCGCGCAAGCCCGAGGTGTCCTACGGCGACTCCATCGAGGAAGACCTCGTCCGCCGTGACTTCACGGTCAACGCGATGGCCGTCGCACTTCCGCAGAAGGAATTCATCGATCCGCACGGTGGTCTTGAGGACCTGGCGGAGCGCGTTCTGCGTACCCCCGGAACACCCGAGGAGTCGTTCTCCGACGATCCGCTGCGCATGCTGCGCGCTGCCCGCTTCGCGGCTCAGCTGGACTTCGATGTCGCCCCCGATGTGGTCACCGCGATGACGGAGATGGCCGGACGGATCGAGATCGTCTCCGCCGAGCGGGTCAGGGAGGAGCTCAACAAGCTGCTGCTCTCCACCCACCCCCGCAAGGGGCTGGCACTGCTCGTCGACACGGGGCTGGCGCAGCAGGTGCTGCCGGAGCTTCCCGCGCTGCGTCTGGAAAGTGACGAGCATCACCGTCACAAGGACGTCTACGAGCATTCGCTGACCGTCCTGGAGCAGGCGATCGGCCTGGAGGAGGACGGCCCTGATCTGGTTCTGCGCCTTGCCGCCCTCCTTCATGACATCGGCAAGCCGAGGACGCGACGCTTCGAGAAGGACGGGCGCGTCTCGTTCCATCACCATGAGGTGGTGGGCGCCAAGATGGTCAAGAAGCGGATGACCGAGCTCAAGTACTCCAACGACATGGTCAAGGACGTCTCGAAGCTGGTGGAGCTTCATCTGCGCTTCCACGGCTACGGCGACGGCGAGTGGACGGACTCCGCGGTCCGTCGGTATGTACGCGACGCCGGCCACCTGCTGGAGCGACTGCACAAGCTGACTCGCTCGGACTGCACCACGCGGAACAAGCGCAAGGCCGCCGCCCTCTCCCGGACCTATGACGGGCTGGAGGAGCGCATCGCGCAGTTGCAGGAGCAGGAGGAGCTGGATGCCATCCGCCCCGACCTGGACGGCAACGAGATCATGAAGACCCTGGGCGTCGGTCCCGGGCCGGTCATCGGCAAGGCGTACGCGTTCCTGCTGGAGCTGCGCCTTGAGCACGGCCCGATGGAGCACGACATGGCGGTCGAGAAGCTCAAGGAGTGGTGGGCCACACAGGGCTGAGGCTGCTGGAGGCCAGGTCTGCCGGCAGGGGAACGGGCTCATGTTTCACGTGAAACATGACCACCCTCCGGTGCCGCGCTCCGAACTGACGAGGGGCACTGTTTCACGTGAAACAGTGCCCCTCGTCAGTTCGGAGCCTCGGCGCTAGCGAGCCTCTCCGGTGCGGTCCCATCGGAACAGCAGAACGGCGACGACCGCGTAGAGAACCGCCACTCCGATCACCACCACGGTCGATCGCCCGTCAGGAGGCAGCAGCAGTGCGGAGACCGCGGCGGCTCCCACGAAAGCAACGTTGAACAGCACGTCGTAGACAGAGAAAACCCGGCCGCGGAAGGAATCCTCCACCGACGTCTGCACCACCGTGTCGGTCGCGATCTTCGCCCCCTGGGTGACCAGCCCGAGAACGAACGCCGCGACCAGCATCGGTACGGGGACGAACCACAGCCCCAGTGCGGGTTCGAGGACGGCGGCCCCCGTCGCGCACACCGCCATCCAGCGGAACCGGCCGAGCCGTCCCACTGCCCAGGGTGTCAGCATGGCCGCCGCGAAGAACCCCGCACCGGAGACCCCCACGGCCAGTCCGAGAAGAGCCAGGCCTTCGGATTCGCTGTCGGTCCAGGCGTACCGGCACAGCATCAGCACCATCACGGTCAGCGCTCCGTAGCAGAAGCGCATCACGGTCATGGCGGCCAGTACCCGGGTGGCCTGCTTCCGCTCCGCCAGATGGCGCAGCCCGTCGGCCAGCCCCCGCGCGGTGGCGGCCAGGGCCTCCCTCAGCCCGATCCGGTGTCCGTCCGGATCCGGCCCGAGGAGTCCGATGGCAAGGGTCAGGGAGGCCAGCGCCGAAGCGAGATAGAGGGTCGCGCCCAGCAGTACCACTGCGGCATCGGAGTCCGCGAGCAGCAGTCGTACGGCGAAGGCGAGACCGCCGCCCGCCGTGGCCGCGAGCGTCCCGGCGGTCGGCGAGAGCGAATTGGCCAGCACCAGTCGGTCGCTGTCGA
Organism: Streptomyces sp. NBC_01363; assembly: GCF_026340595.1. Classification (GTDB taxonomy): domain Bacteria; phylum Actinomycetota; class Actinomycetes; order Streptomycetales; family Streptomycetaceae; genus Streptomyces. The sequence goes on along the minus strand of NZ_JAPEPF010000001.1, from coordinate 1,627,900 downwards.
CGACACGCGGCAGCGCGGCCGAGAGGCCGGCCAGGACGAAGCGGTTGACCGCGGTGACACACAGCGCCGAGGCGTAGAAGAGCCAGTCGGGCACGGAACCGAGGATGAGGAGCGCCGTGCAGCAGGCGAGCGCGGCACGCAGCAGGTTTCCGTACAGAAAGACCTGGCGGCGTGGCCAGCGGTCCAGCAGGACGCCGGCAAAGGGGCCGATGAGCGAGTAGGGCAGCAGCAGCACCGCCATCGCGGAGGCGATGGCACCCGCCGAAGCCTGTTTCTCCGGCGAGAAGACGACGTGAGTCGCCAACGCCACCTGGAAGACACCGTCGGCCGACTGGGAGAGGAGTCGTACGGTCAGCAGACGACGGAAGTTCCGAAGGCGCAGAAGAACGTGCAGATCACCCACGACGGCCATGCGATCAAGAGTCACATACGTTGAGGGTCCCCGGGCAGATTGCCCGGGGACCCTCAACAGCGCGGGGAGGAAGGAGCGTTGCCGCTCAGTGCTCGGCCGCGTGGACGCACCGTGTCCGGCTGCGTCAGTTGGAGACCTCGCCCCTGATGAACTTCTCGACGTTCTCGCGGGCCTCGTCGTCGAAGTACTGGACCGGCGGGGACTTCATGAAGTACGAGGAAGCGGAGAGGATCGGGCCACCGATGCCGCGGTCCTTGGCGATCTTCGCGGCGCGGACGGCGTCGATGATGACACCGGCGGAGTTCGGGGAGTCCCAGACCTCGAGCTTGTACTCCAGGTTCAGCGGAACGTCACCGAAGGCGCGGCCCTCAAGACGCACGTACGCCCACTTGCGGTCGTCCAGCCAGGCCACGTAGTCCGACGGGCCGATGTGGACGTTGTCCGCACCGAGCTCGCGGTCACGGATCTGGGAGGTGACGGCCTGCGTCTTGGAGATCTTCTTGGACTCCAGGCGCTCACGCTCGAGCATGTTCTTGAAGTCCATGTTGCCGCCGACGTTCAGCTGCATCGTGCGGTCCAGGATGACGCCCCGGTCCTCGAAGAGCTTTGCCATCACGCGGTGCGTGATGGTGGCGCCGACCTGCGACTTGATGTCGTCGCCGACGATCGGGACACCGGCCTCGGTGAACTTGTCCGCCCACTCCTTGGTGCCGGCGATGAAGACCGGGAGAGCGTTGACGAACGCGACCTTGGCATCGATGGCGCACTGCGCGTAGAACTTCGCAGCGACCTCGGAGCCGACCGGCAGGTAGCAGACGAGAACGTCGACCTTGCGGTCCTTCAGGACCTGGACGATGTCGACCGGGGCCTCGGCCGACTCCTCGATGGTCTGGCGGTAGTACTTGCCGAGACCGTCGTGGGTGTGGCCGCGCTGGACAGTGACGCCGGCGTTCGGCACGTCGCAGAGCTTGATGGTGTTGTTCTCGCTGGCACCGATGGCGTCCGCGAGGTCGAGACCGACCTTCTTCGCGTCGACGTCGAAGGCGGCGACGAACTCGACGTCCCGCACGTGGTACTCGCCGAACTGGACGTGCATCAGACCGGGCACCTTGCCGGCCGGATCGGCGTCCTTGTAGTACTCGACGCCCTGGACCAGCGAGGCGGCGCAGTTGCCCACGCCGACGATGGCTACGCGAACCGAACCCATTCCGGTTGCTCCCTGTGTGTTTTGGATGTTCCCGATGAAGGCCCCGCGGATCTGCGGGGACCTCACTTTGCGGTGTCGTCGGACGGATCCGGCGGGGTGTCACCCCTGCGCCGGGGCAGGCCGCCCGTCTCTCCTGCTGTGTTCTGCTGAGCTTCGCTCCCGGGCGAGGATCGTCGCTGATCCCGTCCCGACCGCTCGCTCTCGATGAGCTCGTTCAGCCAGCGCACTTCGCGCTCCACGGACTCCATGCCGTGTCGCTGCAGCTCAAGTGTGTAGTCGTCGAGGCGCTCGCGGGTGCGGGCCAGAGAGGCCCGCATCTTCTCCAGCCGCTCCTCCAGCCGGCTGCGCCGGCCTTCCAGCACGCGCATCCGCACCTCGTGCTCCGTCTGCCCGAAGAAGGCGAAGCGGGCTGCGAAGTGCTCGTCCTCCCAGGAGTCGGGGCCGGTGTGCGAGAGCAACTCCTCGAAGTGCTCCTTACCTTCCGCTGTCAGCCGGTAGACGATCTTGGCGCGGCGCCCGGCCAGTGAGGACGCAGGGGCGACCGCACGGCCGGTGGTGGGCGGAAGGTCGGCAGGGGCGGCCCCCGGCTCCTCGATCAACCAGCCGTTGGCGACCAGCGTCTTGAGGCAGGGATAGAGGGTGCCGTAGCTGAAGGCGCGGAAGATCCCCAACGAGGTGTTGAGGCGCTTGCGCAGCTCGTAGCCGTGCATCGGGGACTCGCGGAGCAGGCCAAGAACGGCGAATTCGAGGATGCCGGAGCGTCTGCTCAACTTCGCCTCCTCCTTCTCCGAGTGCTCCTACGGGGCCCTGTGCCGGGCTGATGTACCGAGCTGATGTATCGACTCGATACATCACGACGATAGATCGGTCGTCGCGATGCGACAAGGGGGGCCATCGTGAACGGCGTCACATCGTGAATTCGTAGGCACCGACTTGCGTTGTTTGGGGTGAAGTTCGGCCCTAGGAGGGTTTTGACCGTGCGTAGTCTGTGCGGCATGCAGTCCACCGGGAACCGTGCGACGCCCGCGCGCGTCAGTCTTCGCGGGCCAGCCGGACGCATGGCGGACGAGCCTGTCGCAAGGCTTGTCCGTATTTCGGGGGACCGGATCTCAACTGCCGCTTCCAGGCGCTCTCGCCTGCCCGAGGAGTAGTCGTTCGATGAGCGAGCACCGTCGCAAAACGCCGCAACCGCAAGGTGGTGGGCGCGCAGCGGCCAGACGAGCTGCCCAGCAGTCCTCAGGACGCCGCGCCGCTCCGTCACGCGGAGTAACTTCTGAGTCACCTTCCGATTCGCATGGTGGGGATGGCCCGTACGGCGGACGTGCCGAGGCCAGACGAGCCGCCCAGCGCGGTGGCGCGGGCCGCGGCGGCGGTGGACGTCGCCGCGGTGGTGGCGGCGACGGCGGTCAGGAGGGGCCCGGCAGGGGGCGTGGCCGTGCAGGCAAGCGCCCCGTGAAGAAGCGCTTCATCGACTACCCGCGGGCCGGGAAGTACGGCGTGCGGCGCTGGGTGCCGTCGTGGAAGCTGGTCTCCAGCCTCTGCATCGGCTTCCTCGGCCTGCTCATGGGCATCGCCGGCATCGCGTACGCGATGGTCGGCAAGCCCACGGTGAAGGATGCCGCGGAGGCTCAGAACAACGTCTACCTCTGGGACGACGGCTCGCAGATGGTCGCCACGGGCGGTGCGGTCAACCGCCAGATCATCAGCTTCGAGCAGATCCCCGAGGCGATGCGGAACGCCGTCATCTCGGCCGAGAACAAGTCCTTCGAGCACGACCGGGGCATCGACCCCATGGGTATCGCCCGAGCCTTGTTCAACATGGCGACCGGAGGCGAGACGCAGGGTGGTTCGACGATCACCCAGCAGTACGTGAAGAACTCGCGTCTGTCCCAGGAGCAGACCCTGAGCCGGAAGTTCCAGGAACTCTTCATCACGCTCAAGGTCAGCAATGACATGAAGAAGAACGACATCATCGCGGGCTACCTCAACGTCTCGTACTACGGGCGAGGTGCTTCGGGGCTCCAGGCGGCGGCCCGTACGTACTACGGCAAGGACGCCGTCGATCTGAATCCGAGCGAGTGCGCGTTCCTGGCCACGCTGCTCAAGGGCGCGTCCTACTACGACCCGGCGGGTGCTATCGATGTCGACCCCAAGCAGGCGACGCCGGAGCTGAACACCGAGCGGGCCATCAAGCGATGGAAGTGGATCCTCGACGAGGAGGTGAAGGACGGGCGCCTCGAGAAAGCGGAGCGCGTCAAGTACACCAAGTTCCCGACGCCCCTCCAGCCGAAGAAGAACGCCCAGCTGAGCGGTCAGACCGGTTATCTGGTCGAACTCGCCAGGCAGTACTTCCTCAGCAACAACAAGGGCGTCACGGCGGAGATGCTGGCCCGGGGCGGTTACCAGATCCGCACCACCTTCAACAAGAAGAAGGTCAACGAGCTCGACGCCGCGGTCAAGAAGGTCTATGACAGCAAGATCGAGCCGAAGCGGCGCCCCGAGACGGACACCCACGTCCAGTTCGGCGGCGGGTCGGTGGATCCCAAGACCGGGGCCATCGTGGCGATCTACGGTGGCCAGGACGCGACCAAGCACTTCACCAACAACGCCAACCCAACCGGTGCGCAGGTCGGTTCGACCTTCAAGCCGTTCGTGCTGGCGGCGGCGATGAAGTACGGCAAGCGGAACCCCGCGCTCGAAGAGGACCAGGAACCGTCGGAGCGCACGAAGGTCTCGCCGCTCAGCATCTACAACGCCGACGACAAGCTGAAGATCAAGAAGTACAACGGCGAGATCTGGACCGACGAGAACGGCAAGGAGTGGCTGCAGGCCAACGACGGCCATGAGTCGAAGGGCAACATCACGCTTCGCGAGGCGATGCAGTGGTCCGCCAACTCCCCGTACGTACAGCTCGGCATGGACGTCGGCACCGACAAGGTGAAGGAGGTCGCCATGGCCGCGGGGCTCAAGGACGACGAACAGATGGCGGATTCGCATGTGCCGTCGTTCTCCATCGGTACGTCCTCGCCCAGTGCGATCCGCATGGCCGGCGCGTACGCGACCTTCGCTGCCAGCGGTATGCAGCGCGAGCCCTACTCGGTCACCGAGGCGAAGAAGGGCGGCAAGACGATCTACCGGCACAAGGACGTCGACAATCGTGCCTTCGATCCCGCGATCGCCGACAACGTCACCGACGTCCTGAAGAACGTCGTCGAGAAGGGGACCGGTACCCCCGCGCAGCTCCCCGGCCGGGACGTGGCGGGCAAGACGGGTACGACGGACGACAACAAGTCGGCCTGGTTCGTCGGCTACACGCCGCAGCTGTCCACGGCCATCAGCATGTACCGGCTCGACGACGATGCGACGAACAAGAACCGCAAGTTCGAAAAGATGTACGGCACGGGTGGCGAGAAGACGATCCACGGTGCGTCGTTCCCGGCCCAGATCTGGCACGACTACATGCTGGGTGCGCTGAAGGGGAAGCCGGCCCTGACGTTCCCGGAGCCCGGCCCGATCGGTGACACGGTCTACGGCGGCGGCGCGCAGAGCCCCAGGCCGACGCCCACCGCGCCGACGACGCCGTCGCCGACCAAGTCGGTGACCGAGTCGCCCTCGACGAGCACCACCCCGTCGCCGCCCGACCCCGGCGAGACCTGCGGCACGTGGGACTGGGACTGCCAGCACAACAACGGCGGGACCAGCACCGGCGCGAACGGCGGAGACACCGGTGGCGGCAGCACTCCGCCGACGACCCCCGAGCCACCGACCGGAGGGAACGCGAACGGCGGCAACGGGACCGGCGGCAACGGGAACGGCGGGAACGGCGGGAACGGCAACGGCGGAATCTTCGGCGGGACGGGCGGATAGCATCCGCACGGCCCGGTGGGCCGACCGGCCATGAGGGCCGCCGCACCACACGGTGCGGCGGCCCTCGTCGTTTCCACAACCCCGTACGGCAGGATGAGCGCATGCCAAGCGCAGAAGACACGAGTGTGCACCAGCAGCAGGAACGGTCCGTCGTGCGGCCCACGCACCAGGACGAGGTCGCCGCAGCCGGCAGCGAGCTGATCGGCGGGCGGTCGGGACGCTGGACACGGCCCGGCAGCACGACGCTCACACCCGTGGCCGTCGTCGCACTGGTGGCCCTCGGGATGTTCGCGCTGGGCATGGTGCAGAAGCTGCCCTGCTACAACTGGGCGTGGTTCAGGGGCGCGGGTTCGCAGTACACGCACGCCTGTTACTCGGACATTCCGCATCTCTTCGCCGCACGGGGCTTCTCCGACGGCCTCGTGCCGTACTTCGACCGGCTGCCCGGGGACATGCAGTACCTGGAGTACCCCGTCCTGACGGGGGTGTTCATGCAGGTCGCCTCCTGGCTGACGCCGGGCGGGTCCATTCAGCACCGCGAGCAGATGTACTGGATGGTCAACGCGGGCATGCTGATGATCTGCGCCGTGATCATCGCCGTCTGCGTCGCCCGTACGCACCGGCGCCGCCCCTGGGACGGACTGCTGGTCGCCCTCGCGCCGGCCTTCGCGCTCACCGCGACGATCAACTGGGACCTGCTGGCCGTCGCGCTGACAGCCGCGGCGATGCTCATGTGGTCCCGGGGACGGGCACTGGCGTTCGGCATCCTCATCGGGCTCGCCACGGCCGCCAAGCTCTACCCCGTGTTCCTGCTGGGGCCGGTGTTCGTCCTGTGCTGGCGGGCGGGCAAATGGCGGGAGTTCGGCATGGCGACGCTCGGGGCCGTGGTGTCCTGGCTGGTGGTGAATCTGCCGGTGATGGCCTTCGCGCCCGAGGGCTGGAAGAAGTTCTACACATTCAGCGAGGAACGGGGCATCGACTTCGGCTCCTTCTGGCTGATCATCACCCAGCGCACCGGCGAGAGCATCGAGGTGTCGACCGTCAACACCGTCTCGACCCTGACGACGGTCCTGCTGTGCGCGGGCATCGGCGCGCTCACCCTGATGGCGCCGCGCAGGCCGCGCTTCGCGCAGCTCGCCCTGCTCGTCGTCGCGGCGTTCATCCTCGTCAACAAGGTCTACTCGCCGCAGTACGTGCTGTGGCTGATCCCCCTGGCCGCCCTGGCCAGGCCGCGGTGGCGCGACTTCCTGATCTGGCAGGCGTGCGAGGTCATGTACTTCCTGGGGATCTGGATGTACCTCGCGTACACGACGAGCGGGGACAAGCACCAGGGGCTGCCCACGGAGGGGTATCAGCTGGCGATCGCCCTGCATCTGCTGGGCACGCTGTACCTCTGCGCCGTGGTCGTACGGGACATCCTCATGCCGGAGCGGGACGTCGTACGGCGCGACGGGTCGGACGATCCGTCCGGCGGGGTCCTCGACGGGGCCCCGGACATGTTCGTGCTGGGGCGGGCGGCGCATCCGTCGCAGCCTGCCCACCCCGCGGTGGAAGTGCCGCGGGTGGAATGGGGCGCGGCGCGCGGACCGGTCGCCGACTGAGGCCGGGGTCTCTCCCGTCCGGAGAGACCCTGACCCGCCGGAGGGGACCTAACGGTCGACGAGGCGGTCGAACTGGGTGGTCGTGTGGCGCAGATGGGCCACCAGCTCGTCGCCGACCTTCGGCTCCTGGGCGTCCGACGGGACGAACAGGATCGACACCTGCATGTGCGGCGGCTCGGCGAACCAGCGCTGCTTGCCCGCCCAGACGAACGGCGACAGGTTGCGGTTGACGGTGGCCAGGCCCGCGCGGGCGACCCCCTTGGCGCGCGGCATCACACCGTGCAGGGCCTTCGGGGCCTCCAGGCCCACGCCGTGCGACGTACCGCCGGCGACGACCACCAGCCAGCCGTCCGAGGCGGCCTTCTGCTGGCGGTAGCCGAAGCGGTCGCCCTTGGCCACGCGCGTGACGTCCAGGACGGCGCCCCGGTACTCCGTCGCCTCGTGGTCGCCGAGCCACAGCCGGGTGCCGATGCGGGCGCGGAAACGGGTCTGCGGGAACTGCTGCTGGAGCCGGCCCAGCTCCTCGGCGCGCAGATGGCTGACGAACATGGTGTGCAGCGGCAGCCGGGCCGCGCGCAGCCGGTCCATCCAGCCGATGACCTCCTCGACCGCGTCCGAGCCGTCCGTGCGGTCCAGCGGCAGGTGCAGGGCGAAGCCTTCGAGCCGTACGTCCTCGATGGCGGCGTGCAGCTGCCCGAGCTCCTCCTCCTTGACGCCGTGGCGCTTCATCGAGCTCATGCACTCGATGACGACCCGTGCGCCCACCAGGGCGTGCACGCCGTCCACGGAGGACACGGAGCGGATGACCCGGTCGGGCAGTGGCACGGGCTCCTCGCCCCGGCGGAACGGGGTGAGGACCAGGAGGTCGCCGCTGAACCAGTCCTTGATGCGGGCGGCCTCGTAGGTGGTTCCGACGGCGAGCGTGTCGGAGCCGAAGCGGATGGCCTCGTCGGCCAGCCGCTCGTGGCCGAAGCCGTAGCCGTTGCCCTTGCAGACCGGGACGAGGCCGGGGAACTGGTCGAGGACGGATTTCTGGTGCGCCCGCCAGCGCGCGGTGTCGACGTACAGGGAGAGCGCCATGGCCGGTCCGGAACCCTTCTGGTGGCTGCTGTGTGGGAGGTGTGTGGAGCCGAAGTCCCCATTGAAACCAATGAAGCCGGTTTCGTCAGCGGGGCGGTGCGTATCGGACTACGCGTATCAGCGGCGCGACATGTAGATGTCGAGCGCCTTGTGCAGCAGCTTGTTGAGCGGGAAGTCCCACTCCCCGACGTACTCGGCCGCCTGCCCGCCGGTGCCGACCTTGAACTGGATCAGACCGAAGAGGTGGTCTGTCTCGTCCAGCGAGTCGGAGATGCCGCGCAGGTCGTAGACGGTGGCCCCCATGGCGTACGCGTCGCGCAGCATCCGCCACTGCATCGCGTTCGAGGGCCGGACCTCGCGCTTGTGGTTGGCGGACGCGCCGTAGGAGTACCAGACGTGCCCGCCGACGATCAGCATGGTCGCGGCCGCGACGTTCTCGCCCTCGTGCCGGGCGAAGTAGAGCCGCATCCGGTTGGGGTCCTCGTTGTTGAGGGCCGTCCACATCCGCTGGAAGTAGCCCAGCGGACGCGGCCGGAAGTGATCGCGCTCCGCCGTGATCTCGTACAGCCGCTGCCACTCGTCGAGCTCGGCGTAACTGCCCTGGACGACCTCGACGCCGGCCTTCTCGGCCTTCTTGATGTTGCGTCGCCACAGCTGGTTGAAGCCCTTGTGGACGTCTTCGAGCGACCGGTTCGCCAGCGGCACCTGGTAGACGTAGCGGGGCTGTACGTCACCGAATCCGGCGCCGCCGTCCTCGCCCTGCTGCCAGCCCATCTTCCGCAGCCGGTCCGCCACTTCGAAGGCACGCGGCTCGATGTGGGTGGCCTCGACGTCGCGCAGACGCTTCACTTCCGGGTCCTGGATGCCCGACTTGATGGCGGCCGCGTCCCAGCGACGGATGATGACTGGCGGGCCCATCTTCACGGAGAAGGCGCCCTGTTGCTTGAGATGCGCCAGCATCGGCCGCAGCCAGTCGTCCAGGTTCGGGGCGTACCAGTTGATGACCGGGCCCTCGGGCAGATAGGCGAGGTACCGCTTGATCTTGGGCAACTGCCGGTAGAGCACCAGGCCGGCGCCGACGAGCTGTCCGTTCTTGTCGAACCAGCCGAGACTCTCCGAGCGCCACTCCGCCTTCACGTCCGCCCATGCCGGGACCTGCATGTGACTCGCCGCGGGCAGGCTCTGGATGTATGCCAGATGCTGCTCTCGGCTGATGGTCCTCAGGGTCAGGCTCATGCGGGGCGCTCCTCGGCAGGTGTGTCCCCATCGGTCAGGGGCTCCGGCTCTCGCGCCGAAGCCTACTGTGACCGACGAGCGGGCCGTCTGGCCCTATGGGACCTTGCGGCTCCGCCGCCGTCGCGACCCGGGTCGCCGGGTCCTTGTACGGGGAACGGCGCGAGGCCCCTGTGTGGTTCCTCGCGCCGTCCGTTTGTCGTGTGCCGGTCGTGGATCACCTGCTGTCTGCAGTGCGTCAGCCCACCAGGCCGCCGAAGAGGCCGCCGTGGGCCATGCCCAGGAAGAAGCCGATGGCGGCTGCGCCCATGCCGATGATCAGCGGGAACCGTTCGCGCGTGGTCACCGAGATGTACTGCCCGTACGCACCCGTGAGGATCCCGATGAGTCCGGCCCACGAGCTGATCAGATGCAGGTTGTGGAACATCGCCGTCACGAAGGCCAGCACGCCGAGGATCAGCGTCACCGCGACCAGGGTCTCCTGGAGCGGGTGGGTCTTGCCGTCCGTGGCGAGAAGGGAAACGGGGGGACGGGGTCGTATTGCCTGTGCCATGGAGTACCTCCTGGCCGAAAGGGGCGCGCCGTGGCGCCGGTCACACCCGATGTGTCCAGATTGCGTCTCCTGACCACCGGATTTCAACCGGAAGCCGGTGTGCGGGTACTCTGTACGGTCTGCGGCGGTGTCTGCCCAGGCCAGCACATCAACCCCTTCTCGATGGAGGGTGTTGTCAGTGGCGGCTGTTTTACTCGGAGACACTGTTGCTTACGCATCACGACCCTCCTGCCACGGAACGACCGTGGCCGCTGAGTCCAAAGGAGGTGGGTTCCACATGCGTCACTACGAGGTGATGGTCATCCTCGACCCCGATCTCGAGGAGCGCGCTGTCTCCCCGCTGATCGAGAACTTCCTCTCCGTCGTCCGTGAGGGCAACGGAAAGGTTGAGAAGGTCGACACCTGGGGCCGTCGTCGTCTCGCTTACGAGATCAAGAAGAAGCCCGAGGGCATCTACTCGGTCATCGATCTGCAGGCCGAGCCTGCGATCGTCAAGGAGCTCGACCGCCAGATGAACCTGAACGAGTCGGTCCTCCGGACCAAGGTCCTCCGTCCCGAGTCCCACTGAGCATCTAGCTCAGTGGTCATCGGGTTCGAGTAGCAGCAAGCAGCCAGAAGCAATCCCCGCCGAGAGGTTCATCCATGGCAGGCGAGACCGTCATCACGGTCGTCGGCAATCTCGTCGACGACCCCGAGCTGCGCTTCACCCCGTCCGGTGCGGCGGTCGCGAAGTTCCGTGTCGCGTCCACTCCCCGCATCTTCGACCGGCAGACCAACGAATGGAAGGACGGCGAAGGCCTGTTCCTCACCTGCTCGGTCTGGCGGCAGGCGGCGGAGAACGTCGCCGAGTCGCTCCAGCGAGGCATGCGCGTCGTCGTGCAGGGCCGGCTGAAGCAGCGGTCGTACGAAGACCGCGAGGGCGTCAAGCGCACGGTCTACGAGCTGGATGTCGAGGAAGTCGGCCCCAGCCTGAAGAACGCCACGGCCAAGGTCACCAAGACCACCGGTCGCGGTGGTCAGGGCGGCCAGGGTGGATACGGCGGTGGCCAGCAGGGCGGCGGTAACTGGGGCGGCGGTCCCGGTGGCGGTGGCCAGCAGGGTGGTGGCGGCGCTCCCGCCGACGACCCGTGGGCCACGAGCGCGCCGTCCGGCGGTCAGCAGGGCGGGGGCCAGCAGGGCGGCGGAGGCGGCTGGGGCGGAAGCTCCGGCGGCTCCGGCGGCTCTGGCGGCGGCTACTCGGACGAGCCTCCCTTCTAGGGCAGCTCGTACCCCCACTTCTTGATCACACAGGAGAAACACCATGGCGAAGCCGCCTGTGCGCAAGCCTAAGAAGAAGGTCTGCGCGTTCTGCAAGGACAAGACCCAGTACGTGGACTACAAGGACACGAACATGCTGCGGAAGTTCATTTCCGACCGCGGCAAGATCCGTGCCCGCCGCGTGACCGGCAACTGCACGCAGCACCAGCGTGACGTCGCCACGGCAGTCAAGAACAGCCGTGAGATGGCGCTGCTGCCCTACACGTCCACCGCGCGATAAGGGAAGGGTGACCGAATCATGAAGATCATCCTCACCCACGAGGTCTCCGGCCTCGGTGCTGCGGGCGACGTCGTCGACGTCAAGGACGGGTACGCCCGTAACTACCTGGTTCCGCGTGGCTTTGCCATCCGCTGGACCAAGGGTGGCGAGAAGGACGTGGCGCAGATCCGCCGCGCCCGCAAGATCCACGAGATCGCCACGATCGAGCAGGCCAACGAGATCAAGACCAAGCTCGAGGCCGTGAAGGTCCGTCTGGCTGTTCGCTCCGGCGACGCCGGCCGTCTCTTCGGCTCCGTGACCCCGGCCGACATCGCCTCGGCGATCAAGGCCGCCGGTGGCCCCGACGTCGACAAGCGTCGCGTCGAGCTCGGCTCGCCGATCAAGACGCTCGGCGGACACCAGGTGTCCGTGCGTCTGCACCCCGAGGTCGCTGCGAACCTCGGCATCGAGGTCGTTGCTGCCTAAGGGCACAGCTCACCTGAGCAGCTGAAGGGCCGCACCCCACGGGGTGCGGCCCTTCAGCGTTTCGGGCTCCGCCGTCCTGGTCCGGCTTCCCGTGGTCCCGTTTCACGTGAAACGGGACCACGGCCGGTGGCCCAGCGAACGGATTACGGCCGGTGGCTCAGCGGGTGGCACCGGTGACGATCCACTTGCCGGAGCGGGTGCGCAGCCAGAGCGTCACCATGCGGACGGTCATCATCAGAGCCATCGCCCACCACAGTGTCGTCAGGCCGCCACCGATCACCGGCACCAGCAGAGCGATCGGGGCGAAGACCGCGAGAGTGACGAGCATGGCCCACGCCAGGTACCGCCCGTCTCCGGCTCCCATCAGTACTCCGTCCAGGACGAAGACCACGCCGGCGATCGGCTGGGACAGCGCCACCACCAGCAGTGCCGGGAGCAGAGTGTCCTGCACGGTCCGGTCGCTGGTGAACAAGGGTACGAACAGTGGGCGGGCAAGCACGATCAGCGCCCCGAACCACACCCCGGAAACGATGCCCCACTGCACCATGCGGCGGCATGCCTCGCGTGCGCCCTTGGCGTCATCGGCTCCCAGGTAGCGGCCGATGATCGCCTGACCGGCGATGGCGATGGCGTCGAGAGCGAAGGCCATCAGGCTCCAGAGGGAGAGAATGATCTGGTGCGCGGCGATCTCGGTGTCGCCGAGGCGGGCGGCGACGGCTGTGGCGATCATCAGGACGGCACGGAGCGACAGCGTACGGACCAGGAGCGGAACGCCTGCCTGGGCGCTGGCCCTGATGCCCGCGGCATCGGGACGCAACGAGGCGCCATGCCGTCGCGCCCCCCGTACCACCACGATCAGGTAGGCGACGGCCATCGAGATCTGCGCGATCACGGTGCCCCAGGCCGATCCGGCGATACCGAGACCGGCGCCGTAGACCAGTCCCGCGTTGAGGGCCCCGTTGGCCGCGAAGCCTCCGACGGCGACGTACAGCGGTGTCCTGGTGTCCTGCAGGCCACGGAGAACTCCGGTCGCGGCCATCACCACGAGCATGGCCGGGATGCCGAGGCTGGAGATCCTCAGATACGTGGTCGCGTAGGGGGTTGCCGTGTCGGAGGCTCCGAAGATGTCCACCAGCCAGGGGGCCGAGGGAAGAGCGACGGCGATGACTGCGATGCCCAGCAGGAGCGCCAGCCAGATGCCGTCCATGCCCTGTCGGATAGCGGAGGCCAGATCGCCCGCTCCGACCCGACGTGCCACCGCCGCGGTGGTGGCGTAGGCGAGGAAGACGAAGACGCTGACGGCGGTGGTCAGCAGAGCCGCGGCGACGGCCAGGCCGGCCAGCTGAGGGGTGCCGAGATGGCCGACGATCGCACTGTCGACCATCACGAAGAGCGGCTCGGCGACGAGTGCGCCGAAGGCAGGGACGGCGAGCGAGATGATCTCGCGGTCGTGCCGTCGACGACGGGGCGGCGGGGATGCCGGGGCCTGGATCATGGGGGTCAATCTAATCTTCCACAGGTAATGGATGCAATGGCCTAGTAGTCCTTACATTTGCTGAGTGTCGGCGTTCTCCCACGCGCCGTTTGTCGTGATCTTGTGCTGACTCGGAAAGTTTTTCTCCCCCACAGCCCGTGGATGGGGAAAGCCCAGGTCAGCGCGCTGATGGTGTAGGTGCTATGAGTTTGTCCACAGTGCTGTCCCCCGCTCCGTGCACAGGTTCTGCAGAGTTCTCCACAGCATCTGGTCGGTCGTCCACATGCCCTGTGGATAACCAGATTGGCTGACGGTGCCGAGCGGCCTACCGTGGACCGGCGCCCGCACCCCGTTCCCGTCTTGGAACCAGCAGAACTCGACGCGCCGGAACCGGAGTCGGGCGTCTTGTTTGTCGGTGCTGTGCCGTAAGAAAGAGTGGCATGGCGAGGTCCGCGGAGCGGACGGGAGGAGGTGGCCCGGTGAGCATTCCCGAGCCTTTGGACGACCCCTGGGCCGAGACCGGTCCCAGCGACCGTCTGCCCGTTTCCCGGCAGCGCCGCGGTGAAGGCCGGGACCGCGGCGAGCAGCACGATCGTGGCAGGGAGAGTGGCGGTTGGGAGGGCGGCTCTCCCGGTTTCGAGCGGGTGCCGCCCCAGGACCTCGATGCCGAGCAGTCGGTCCTCGGTGGCATGCTCCTGTCCAAGGACGCCATCGCCGATGTCGTGGAGATCATCAAGGGCCACGACTTCTACCGTCCCGCGCACGAGACCGTCTACCAGGCGATCCTCGACCTCTACGCCAAGGGCGAGCCGGCCGACCCGATCACGGTGGCTGCCGAGCTGGTCAAGCGCGGTGAGATCACCAAGGTGGGCGGAGCGCCGTATCTGCACACCCTCGTCCAGTCCGTGCCGACCGCGGCCAACGCTTCGTACTACGCGGAGATCGTCCACGAGCGGGCGGTCCTGAGGCGGCTCGTCGAAGCCGGTACGAAGATCACGCAGATGGGATATGCGGCTGACGGCGATGTCGACGACATCGTGAACTCCGCGCAGGCCGAGATCTACGCCGTCACCGAGCAGCGCACCAGCGAGGACTACCTCCCGCTCGGCGACATCATGGAGGGCGCGCTCGACGAGATCGAGGCGATCGGTTCGCGCAGCGGCGAGATGACCGGGGTGCCGACCGGCTTCACCGACCTCGACGCTCTGACGAACGGCCTGCACCCGGGCCAGATGGTCGTCATCGCGGCCCGTCCCGCCATGGGTAAGTCCACGCTGGCCCTCGACTTCGCACGGGCCTGTTCGATCAAGAGCAACCTGCCCAGCGTGATCTTCTCCCTCGAAATGGGGCGCAACGAGATCGCGATGCGTCTGCTCTCCGCCGAGGCGCGGGTGGCGCTGCACCACATGCGCTCCGGCACCATGACCGACGAGGACTGGACGCGGCTGGCCCGCCGGATGCCGGATGTCTCGGCCGCCCCGCTCTATATCGACGACTCCCCGAACCTCTCCATGATGGAGATCCGGGCGAAGTGCCGTCGTCTCAAGCAGCGCAACGACCTCAAGCTCGTGGTCATCGACTATCTGCAGCTGATGCAGTCCGGCGGCTCGAAGCGTGCAGAGAGCCGTCAGCAGGAAGTTTCGGACATGTCCCGAAACCTCAAGCTGCTGGCGAAGGAGCTTCAGCTCCCGGTCATTGCGCTCTCCCAGCTGAACCGTGGTCCCGAGCAGCGCACGGACAAGAAGCCGATGGTCTCTGACCTGCGTGAATCCGGATCCATCGAGCAGGACGCCGACATGGTGATCCTGCTGCACCGCGAGGACGCGTATGAGAAGGAGTCCCCCCGCGCCGGTGAGGCCGACCTGATCGTGGCCAAGCACCGTAACGGTCCGACGGCGACGATCACGGTGGCCTTCCAGGGCCACTACTCGCGCTTCGTGGACATGGCGCAGACCTGACGGCACCTGTTGCAGGGGCTCAGATTTCGTGCCCTGATCTCACGCGCGATGTTCAGGTGGAGTCCTGCAGGACACGATCCTGGGACCGGCGGGTTGCGGGCAGGCACTCGGCGAGCAGGTCGACGACGTCGCGCCAGGCTCGCTGCGCGTGCTGCGAGTGGTAGCCGACGCCGGGGAGCACGGTCTGGTCGACCGGCGGGTGGTGGAAGGCGTGCAGGGCTCCGCGTAGACCACGAGAAGCCAGTCGACGCCCGCGGCCTGCATCTCGGCGGCGAAGGCCATGGCCGATGCCCCGCATCCGGTCGGGGTCGGCGGCAGGGGGGTCACGTGCGCCAGCATCTTCTGTGGGTCGGTGAACCAGCGCCCGCCGTTGATGTCGAAGGCGAGCGCCACGTACCCCAGTTCGGCGAGGGCGTCGGCCCGGCGGCGCTGGAAGTCGTTCAGGCCCGGCCCCTCGGGCCCGATCAGGACTGCGGGCCGGCGGTCGGCACCGGCGGGGAGCGCGAGGTGCCCGATCATCGTCAGACCGTCGGCGGGGTATTCGACCGTGCGCGTGGTGACCGTCGTCATGAGGCTGGACTGTAGGTGATTGTCGAGCCCGGCCGGGCCGGTCTTCACCGTCGGCAGAACAGCGCGGGTGCGGGCCGCCATCGAGGGAGTCCTGTCCGACCACAGCCACTCCGCCCGAGGCGGCCGTGCCGGTCGCAGGCAGAGGAAATGACACGTCCCCGAGACAGCACCTCGGGCCTGCGCGGCGGTGACGGGACTCGCTGTTCAGCGCATCCACCTTTCCGGACAACGGCTCGCCGGACGTGCCCGGCTCAGCGGCCCACTGCGGTCTCCCGGTCGATGCGTGACAGCTTCTCGGGATTGCGGACGGCGTAGAGCCCGGTGATGAGGCCACCTTCGAGGCGTACCGCCAGGACGGCGTCGATCGCGCAGCCTGTACGCAGGATCAAGGCCGGGTAGCCGTTGACCTGGGCCGACTGCAAGCTTGCGGAGGTGAGCCTGCTCAGCACGGCGGCCACCGTTCCGGCCCCCACGACGGGCTCCAGCGCGGCCTGTACGACTCCGCCGCCGTCGGTCAGCAGCACGACGTCCGGGGCGATCATGTCGAGCAGTCGCTGCAGGTCGCCCGTTTCGACCGCCTGTTGGAAAGCCGCGAGCGCACTGCGCATCCGGGCCGGGGAGACGACCTCGCGCGGTCGGCGTGCCGCGACGTGGGCTCGTGCGCGGTGGGCGATCTGCCGGACCGCGGCGGGGGTCTTGTCGACGGCCTGTGCGATCTCGTCGTACCCGAGATCGAAGACCTCGCGCAGCACGAATACGGCCCGCTCGGTCGGTGCGAGGGTCTCCAGCACGAGCAGCATCGCCATGGAGACGCTGTCGGCCAGCTCAATGTCCTCGGCGACATCGGGCGCTGTCAGCAGGGGCTCGGGCAGCCAGGGGCCGATGTAGGACTCCTTGCGCCGACGCAGCATGCGCAGCCGGGTCAACGCCTGGCGCGTGGTGATGCGGACCAGGAAGGCACGCGGGTCCCGAACCGTGTCGTGGTCGATGTCCGCCCAGCGCAGCCAGGTCTCCTGAAGGACGTCCTCGGCGTCGGCGGCGGAGCCGAGCATCTCGTAGGCAACGGTGAACAGCAGGTTGCGATGGGCGACGAACGCCTCGGTGGTGGAGTCCGTACCCCCGGCGCGAGGGCTGTGCCCGGTCACGCCGGTCGCTCGCTCGGTGCGCTCGTCCATCGTCGGCTCCCGCCTGTTGCGTCTCTTCCCCGTGTCACGCACAAGTCGCCGCTTCTCGCTCTCCTGTGACACAGGAGCCCGGTGGCCTTCGTCACACCGCCGTGCTGTCACAGGGCCGGGGCGGCCGGCGACTCATGGGCATCAGGACGCTGCGCGGACGATCCGCGCGGTACACGCTTCCACGAGCGAGGACGTTGTGATGGAACCCCGTATGAACCTGTTCGCGAACGAGACCGGCGCCGAGATCGGCAAGCGGATCTACGCGGTCAGTCAGGTGATCCAAGAGTCGCCGCTGCCCGAGCCCACCCAGCAGCTGGTGCAGCTGCGCGCCAGCCAGATCAACGGCTGCGGCTTCTGCGTCGACATCCACGGCAAGGACGCCGCAGCCGCCGGCGAGACCGCGGCCCGGCTGAACCTGGTCGCCACCTGGCGTCACTCCACCGTGTTCACCGAGGCCGAGCGCGCCGCGCTGGCCCTCACCGAGGAGGGCACCCGCATCATCGACAGCTACGAGGGCGTCTCCGACCCGACCTGGGCCCAGGTCCGCAAGCACTACGACGACGACCAGGCCATCGCACTGGTCTCCCTGATCGCCATGATCAACGCGACCAACCGGCTCGGCGTGATCCTCAACAACCGGGGCGGCGCCTACGAGCCCGGCGATCTCGCCACCATCGCCGGCTGAACACCATCGACGCCGCCGGGCCGGCCCTCGATCACTCGATCCGGACCGGCCCAGCGGCAGGGCCGCCTCACCCCGCCGGCGTCGATCCCCCGCGACGAATCGTGTTCGAGCCCGTGCACCTGGCCTCAAGTGCGGTTGACGTAGGAGAGTTGGTGACCATGACACATTCCTCGATCTCGTTGAGCCTGCGGCCGGTACAGCTCCGATGAGCGAGTGGGTGTATGCGGGCTCGCCGACGGGATGCGCTCCGTCATCGCCGGGTACGGTCCGGGCGCGGTGAAATGGACTCGCCACCGCCTCGTTCTGCGGGTAGTTGTTTGAGCATGACCTTCTCACCCGAACAGTTGCTCCCCGGGACGCAGCGTGCTCTGCTGCACCGCATCGCCACCGCGCAGTCGGAGGGCCGCGCGCCCTCGCTCGTCGCCGCGGTGCAGAGGCAGGGGCAGACCGTCTGGAACGGCTTCCGCAGTTGCGTGGACGGGCATGCCCCGGATGCGGACACACAGTTCAGGATCGGGTCCCTCACCAAGACCTTCACCGCGGTGCTGGTCCTGCGCCTGCGTGACGAGGGTCTTCTGGACCTGGACGATCCGCTGGAGAAGCATCTGCCCGGCACCGGCGTCGGTGGCGTGACCATCCACCAACTGCTGGGACACAGTGCGGGACTCGGTGCCGAGTCACCCGGACCCTGGTGGGAGCGGACCCCGGGCACGCTGCGGCCCGAGTTGGCCGACGTACTCGGCGAGCAGACGCGGATGCACCGTCCGGGTCACCACCACCACTACTCGAACCCCGGCTACACGCTGCTGGGCGCGCTGGTCGAGCAGGTGCGCGGGGCGAGCTGGGCGGAGGTGCTGCGACGCGAGATCCTGGAACCGCTCGGCATGCACCGCACCGGCCCCCACCCGCAGTCACCGCACGCAGGCGGCTGGGCCGTGCATCCCTGGGCCGATGTCATGCTGCCCGAACCGGCCGAGGATCTCGGGCTGATGGCTCCGGCCGGTCAGCTCTGGTCCACCACCGATGACCTCCTGCGCTTCGCGACCCTTCTGGCCGAGGGGGACGACCGGGTGCTCTGTGCCGCCTCCGTGGAGCAGATGCGTGAGCCGTCCGCGCCGACCGAGTCCGGCGACTGGCAGTCCAATTACGGTCTGGGCCTTCAGGTGGTGCGCAGCGGCAGCCGCACGCTCTTCGGACATACGGGCTCGCTGCCCGGCTTCCTGGCCGCCCTGTGGATCAGCATCGAGGACGACGTGGTGGCGGTCGCGCTCACCAACGCGACGTCGGGACCGATGATCGGTGGTGTTGTCGCCGACCTCGTGGACATCGTGGCCGAGGCCGAGCCCCGCATTCCGGAGCCCTGGCGCCCGCTGCCGGAGGTGGATGCCGAGCTTCTCGCGCTGACCGGTCCCTGGTACTGGGGCACGCGCTCGAACGTCCTGCGGATGGCCCCGGACGGTGGGCTGGAGCTTGGGCCCCTGCAGGGTGTCGGCCGCGGTGCCCGGTTCACCGCACAGCCCGATGGCACCTGGATCGGCCTTGACGGCTACTACGCGGGGGAGACGCTGCGTGTGGTCCGGAACAGCGACGGCAGCGTGAACCATCTCGATCTGGGTTCGTTCGTCTTCACTCGGGAGCCGTACGACCCGGCAGCGGCCGTTCCCGGCGGTGTGGACGAGGGCGGATGGCGGGGCCTGGGGGCCTGAGCATCACGTTTCACGTGAAACGGGAGGGGGCGGGCCGGTTCAGGACGCCAACTCCCTTTCCGGCGGGGTGCGGAAGCGTGGCGTGGCCCGTGCCTGCCCCGTCCATCGCGAAAGCCGGGATGCTGCCGTTTCGATCGCGGTGGAGGCATCCCGGCCGACGTCGGACAGCAGCCGCCGGACCGGCTCACCATCGGTTCGCTGGGCCCAGCCGCACGACGACCGCGTCGGCCACGGGCACCGGGGATGCGGTACGGACGGGGGTCAGAGCGCGAGCTTGAAGCCCACATGGCTGGCGGTGAATCCGAGCCGCTCGTAGAAACGGTGGGCATCGGTCCGGGTCGCATCGGACGTCAGCTGGACCAACTGGCAGTCCTGGCGCCGGGATTCGTCCACGGCCCACTCGATAAGCAGGGTGCCGAGGCCGCTGCCGCGCTCGTCGGCGTGGATGCGTACGCCCTCGATGACCGAGCGGGTCGAGCCGCGCCGGGAAAGCCCGGGAATCACGGTCAGCTGAAGGGTTCCGACGACGCGGCCCTCGCGCACCGCGACAACCAGATGCTGGTTCGGATCGTCCACCAGCCGCCGGAACGCGGCGTGGTACGGGGTGAGGTCATCCGGCGACTCACGCTGTGCACCCAGCGGATCGTCGGCGAGCATGGCCACGATCGCGGGGATGTCGTCGAGGGCAGCCGGACGTATTTCGAGATCGCTCATGATCGGCAGGGTACGCAGATCATTCGGGTGGCGCGGGATTTCATCGGGCCTCGTGGGCCCCTCGCGACCGCGCGGTGACTCACGCGATCTGCACGGGGGCCTTCAGCTCCTCGACCGCCCTGACCAGCGGAGCCAGTTCGGGGCTCTTCGCGGCTTCGTCCAACGCGGCACGCAGCGCGCTGTCATTGGTCGGCCGGGCCTCGGCGAGCAGGGCGAGGCCGGCCTCGGTGACATCGGTGTAGATGCCGCGGCGATCGGTGTCGCAGAGATACCGCGTCAGCAGTCCGCGGTCCTCCAGGCGGGTGACCAGGCGGGTGGTGGCGCTCTGGCTGAGCACGACGGCGTCCGCGACCTGCTTCATCTGGAGATGCCCACCGGGGCCGTTGTGCTGTCTGCTCAGGACGCCGAGCAGGGAGAACTCCCGCACGCTGAGCCCGTGCCCGGACTGCAGCGCCCGCTCGATACGGGCCTCGATCTTTCCGTGGAGCAAGGAGAGAGCGCACCAGCCCTGGGAGAGGGCGGTCAGTGCGGGGTCTGTCGCTGTCATGGGGTCTCTCCTCCGTGTCGGAGCCGCTTGCCACCAGGATAGGCGACTGCCGCAATAGCCCGCGCTTGCAATTAATCGGCGTCTGCAATTATTGTGGACGCTCGTAAGGCGCAGACGCAATCTTCAGGGAAGGTGAAACCCATGCCGCTCGCGCTCCTAGCCCTCGCCATCGGGGCTTTCGGTATCGGGACCACCGAGTTCGTGATCATGGGGTTGCTCCCCGAGGTTGCTGCGGACTTCCAGGTCTCGATCCCGACCGCGGGATTCCTCGTCACGGGATACGCCCTCGGCGTCGTCCTCGGTGCCCCGGTGATGACGGCCCTCGGCACCCGGGTCACCCGCAAACGCATGCTGATGCTGCTCATGGGGCTGTTCGTGGTGGGCAACGCCGTCTCCGCGGTCGCCCCGGTCTTCGGTGTGATGGTCGTCGGCCGGGTGATCGCCTCACTCGCCCACGGCGCCTTCTTCGGCATCGGAACGGTCGTCGCGGCCGACCTGGTCGCTCCCCGGAAGAAGGCCGGCGCGATCGCCATGATGTTCACCGGCCTCACCGTGGCCAATGTCGTCGGGGTACCGCTGGGCACCTACATCGGACAGAGTGTCGGCTGGCGGACCACGTTCTTCGCCGTTGCCGCGATCGGCGTCATCGGTCTTCTCGGCGTCGCCAGGCTCGTCCCCGAACAGCCGCGGAACGAGGGCGTACGGCTCCGCGACGAACTGGCCGCGTTCCGCAATGTGCAGGTCCTGCTCGCCATGGCGATGACCGTGCTGGGCTTCGGCGGGGTCTTCGCCGCGATCACCTACATCACCCCGATGATGACCGAGATCGCCGGATACTCCACGTCGTCCGTCACCTGGCTGCTGGTTCTGCTCGGACTGGGCATGGTGGGCGGCAATCTGATCGGCGGCAAGTTCGCCGACCGTCGTCTGATGCCCCTGCTGTACGTGTCGCTGGGCGCGCTCTCCGTGGTGCTTGCCCTGTTCACCCTGACCGCTCACAACAAGATCGCCTCGGCCGTCACCATCGTGCTGATCGGCGGCCTGGGCTTCGCGACCGTACCGCCGCTGCAGAAGCGGGTGCTCGATCAGGCGGCCGATGCTCCGACCCTCGCCTCCGCGGCCAACATCGGTGCCTTCAACCTCGGCAACGCGCTCTCGGCGTGGCTCGGTGGCATCGCCATCGCGGCAGGCCTCGGCTACACCGCTCCCAACTGGGTCGGCGCAGCTCTGGCAGCCTCCGCCCTGGCCCTCGCGATCGTCTCCGGTGTGCTGGAACGCCGCACGGTCACGCCCAGCCGACTGGTCGCCCGGCACAGCCCCGAGCCGGCGCTGGCCCCCGCGTCCCGGAGCTGATGTCCCCTCCCGCAGAGCACAGCGCCACACCGCGCCGCACCATTTCGCACCACCTCGCACCACCTCGCACCACCTCGCACCAAGGAGTCACCCCATGAGCACCACCATCGTCGCCGTCGCCCCGCTGACGACCCCGGACGCCGAAGCACTGATCGACGCGGCCCGGACCGCCGCCGAGGCCGCCGGCGTCGCGGTCGCCGTCACCGTCCTCGACGCGGGTGGCCACCTGCTGGCCTTCCGGCGGGACGACCGGGCCGTCCTCATCGCCGGCGAGACCAGCACCCGCAAGGCGTACACGGCCCTCCAGCTCAACGCCCCCACGGCCGACCTCGTCGACGCGGTCCAGCCCGGCGGGCCCTTCCACACACTGCCCACCGCCCTCGACCGGCCGCTGCTCTTCATCGCCGGCGGCGTTCCGGTGCACCGCGGCGGTCGGCTCATCGGTGCCATCGGCGTCGGCGGAGGTGCTCCCGACCAGGATCACGGCTTCGCGACGGCCGCCGTGAGGGATCTCGCCTGACGCACTCGCCGGACCCCTGGCCGCCGATGACGGCATCCGGCCGCGCGGGTGCCGGCGGTCAGCCTGTCGCCACGGTCAGCGGGGCGTAGCGACGGGTCCAGTCGCCCGGCAGGTCCGAGGCCCCGAGCGTCATCACCGTGGTCGAGGCGCCGGGCCGCAGACCGCACTTCTCGAACCAGTCGAGCAGCTCGGTATGGCGCGCGTCGACGTCCACGCGCAGGGGCAGATCCGTCGCCTCCGCGAGAGAGGCGACGAGCGCCTGAGCCGTGGCGGTGTCGCGTGCGATCAGCGGACCGACCACATGTGTCCGTTCGCTCGGCCACACCGCCGCGTAACCGATCAGACGTCCTTCGTCCTGTGCGACCCGGATGTGGTCGGCGTACGCGGGCAGCCGGGCGAGGACATGGGTCCGGTCGGTACCGAAGACGTCCGAGTCCAGCCGGATCATGGCGCGCAGGTCCTCCGCCGTGGCCGGGCGGACGGCCACGGCGGAGGACCTGTCGTCGGCCGGCCGGAAGGAGCCGGTGACCCGCTGGGAGCGGCCCACGACCGAGAAGCCGATCTGCTCGTAGAGCGGTTGCCCCGCGGCTGTCGCGTAGAGGCTGAGCGGTGTGCCTCCGGACTCGGCGATCACGTGGTTCATCAGATGCCGCGCGATGCCCTGCCGCGCGTATCGCTCCGCGACGAGCAGCATGCCTATGGCGGCCAGCCGTGGGCCGTAGGACGTCACCACGCAACTGGCCATCAGCCCCTTGCCCCCGGGGTCGTCCACGCCGTAGCCGGTTCCGGCGGCGAGAAGCAGGCCCCACCTGTGCTCATCGCGTGGCCAGCCACGGTCTTCGCAGAGATCGGCGCAGGCGACCAGGTCACCCGGGGTGAGGCGCCGGACAGGCAGTTCGGCGATCGGACGGGGCAGTGAGCTGGGCATGGAGGTCAGGCTGTCCGACGAGCTGTTCGCTCGTCCACTCCTTTACCGGCTCCTTTACCGGCTCCGGCCGAGCGACGCAGCCGGCGGCCGCGCCGGGTGGGCCCCCAGGGCTTCAACACCGATATCGCGGTGACGAAGAGGTACGTCGTCGTTGCCACTGACGGAGCGACCACCAGGTCGATATCGACGGCGCCATGTGTCGCGGCTTCGTCGATGCCGGGCCGCAGGGAGAAGACGGACAGTGCCACGGTGATCAGGGTGAGCCAGAACTTCGTCCAGACCCACCGGTGCCTGGCCAGCCCCCATGGCGTGCCGAGTGCCAGAACGAGACCGCTGAACAGTGAGAAGAGGGCGACCGGTACGACCAGCCAGTCCCCGAAGATCTTCATGGCGCGGGTGGCGGCCTGTGCGGTGGCGGGGTCCGCGGTGGAGAAGGCCGTGATGCCGAGCGCCAGCAGTCCGACGGTCAGTCCCAGCCAGCCCACGGATACCGCGACGTGCGCCACCAGGAGGCTGCGGCGGGCGGAGCGTTTGAGTGGTTTCACGTGAAACACGGTGCCGGGAGCGGACCGATCGGGCGTCTGACCGCGGGAGTAATCGCGCGTACTAGCCTCGGCGTACAGCACGCACTCCGCTGCTGCCGTCTCCGGCAGGTGAGTCGCCGCCTCGTCGGGTACGGATGCGTTCATGGGTGGCTGTCATGGGTTCACGGCCCGCCCTTGTCCGTCGCAAGGCATCCTGGGCCGAGGGACCGCGGGCAGCGGCCGACCGGCGATCGTCAGCAGGACCCGAGTGCGCCCGCGGGCAAGGGGCTGCCGACCGCGCTGGTGCGTAAGGCATCACGAGACGTACGAGGCGAGGCACAGTATGGATGCTCCGGCCACCGGGTGGACCGAAGACGGAACGGACAGATCTCCCGACGCGGCCCTGATCCATCGCACCCTGACCGAGATATCGCCCGTCGCGGATCAGGCGACCTCGTACTTCTACGCGCTGCTCTTCGTGCGGCACCCGGAGCTGCGTGACCTGTTTCCGGTCGCGATGGACGTCCAGCGCGACCGCCTTCTCCGCGCGATCCTCACCGCGGCCGACCGGCTGGACGATCCGCGAGCGCTGGCCGAGTACCTCGGCGAACTGGGCCGGGGGCACCGCAAGTACGGCACGTCGCCCATGCACTACCCCGCAGTGGGGGAGGCGCTCATGGGCGCCCTGAGTCGCTACGCGACCACCACTTGGGACGGGGAGACCGAAGCGGCATGGGTGCGCGCCTACACCGCGATATCGCAGATCATGATCGACGCCGCCGCCGAGGACGAGCAGCAGGCCCCTGCCTGGTGGCACGCGGAAGTGGTGTCCCACGACCTCAGGACCCGTGACATAGCGGTGCTCACGCTCCGCCCCGACCAGGCCTACCCCTTCCTCGCAGGCCAGTACACGGCCGTCGAGACCCCGTGGTGGCCCCGGAACTGGCGGCACTATTCCTTTGCCTCGGCACCCCGCCCCGATGGTCTGCTCACCTTCCACATCAAGGCGGTCCCGGCCGGCTGGGTCTCCAACGCCCTGGTGCACCGGGCCCGGCCCGGGGACATCCTGCGACTCGGCCCGCCCACGGGATCGATGACGGTCGACCACTCCACCCACAACGGTCTGCTCTGCCTGGGCGGAGGCACGGGCATCGCACCCATCAAGGCGCTCGTCGAGGATGTCGCGGAGCATGGCGACCGGCGCCCCGTGGAGGTCTTCTACGGGGCACGCAGCGATCACGACCTGTACGACATCGACACGATGATGCGGCTCCAGAGCACCTATCCCTGGCTCGCGGTGCGGCCGGTGGTATCCACCGGACCGCGAACGGGAGGGGGCCTGATGAGGGGACTGCTGCCCGAGGCGGTGCGGGAGTGCGGCCCGTGGCACGAGTACGAGGCCTATCTCTCGGGCCCGCCCGGCATGATCCGCAGTGGCGTCGACACGCTCAGAGGCATCGGCATGCCGACCGAGCGCATCCGGCACGACTTCGTGGAGGACCTGGCCGCGACCGGCCCCGCCTGACCGCGGCGGCTGTCATCGGCCCCGGAGCGGCGGCGGTCAGCCCAGGTCGGGGGCGTGCATCGCGCGTACGCCCTCGATGTTGCCGTCCAGGTAGTGCCGCAGCGACAGCGGCACGAGGTGGACGGCGGCGATGCCCACCCGGCTGAACGGCACCCGCACGATGTCGTACTCCCCGCAGGGAGCGTCTATCTCGGGGCCGTGCCGCCGGGAAGGGTCCATCGAGTCCAGCCGGCAGACGAAGAAGTGCTGGACCTTCACGCCCTTCACCCCGCCGCCCTCGATGTGCTCCACGGTGTCGACGAAGCAGGGAACCACATCGGTGATCTTGGCGCCGAGCTCCTCGTCCACCTCGCGGTGCAGGGCGTCGACCACGGTCGCGTCCTCGGGCTCGACCCCGCCACCGGGCGTGAGCCAGTAGGGATCCACCCCGGGCTTGGTGCGCTTGATGAGGATCAGGTCGTCGCCGTCGAGCAGGATGGCGCGTGCGGTGCGTTTGACCACAGGACGTTCGGTCATGGCAAGAGCGTGGCCCGTGGGACCGGTTCTGAAACACCTGACCGGTGCCGGGCCGTCCTGCGCTCACCAGTCGGCGGCGGCGCGCAGCAGCCACTCGTGCGCCCGCGCGATGTGGGGCAGCGCGAGCGTGCCGGTCCGCACGGCCAGGAAGTAGGTGCGCAGGGGAGGCACGGGAGGGTCCAGGAGGGCCACGACCTCACCCCGCTCCAGTGCCCTCTCGCACAGATAGCGCGGCAGCACGGCGAGCCCGGCGCCCGCCGCGGTGCACTCCAGGACCGCCCGGAGGTCCGGCACGATGACGGTCCCCGCGACGGCGGGCCGGCTCTCGAAGACGGCGGCCCAGTAGCGGGAGACGAGCGGCAGGCTCTCGTGGACCTCCACGATCGGCAGCTGGTCCAGCACCATGGGCCCCTTGTGCCGCAGGGTCCCGGGCCCGAGGCGCCCGGCCCAGCGCGGTGCGGCGACGAGGACGTGTTCCTCGTCGCAGAGCGGAGTCGCGGTGAGCAGCCCACCGCGCGGGCGGGTCGTCGCGATGGCCAGATCGTGGTGTCCGGCGGCCAGCCCCTCCAGCGTCTCCTCGGCGCCGACGAAGAACGAACTGCGCAGAGCCAGGCCCTGGCCGACGAGCGGGGTGAGCGCGGGCAGGGCGCGCACCGAGGTGAACTCGGGAGGTCCGGCCAGATGCAGGGTCCGTACGCCCGACTCCTCGTCCAGCTCCGTCTCGGTGATCTCGATCAGCGCGTCCAGATGCGGCGCCGCCCGGTGCGCGAGCTCGTCGCCGATGGTCGTCGGGGTCACGCCGCGGGCCCTGCGCAGGAAGAGGGGGCGGCCCAGCTGCCGCTCCAGGGTCCGGATCTGCGAGGTGACCGCGGGCTGGGAGAGGCCGAGCAGGGCAGCGGCCCGAGTGAAGGAGCCGGCCCGGTGCACCGTGACGAACGTGCGCAGCAGGGCCAGGTCCATGTCCTGTCCTCCCACCCTCGCGACGCTTCGGACCCGTACAACTATAAATATGTCGATAGGTCGCTGTCGCTACCGTGATTGGACACTGACGGAGAGTCAACTAGCCTGGTTCAGGCGGTTCTTCGCAAGGGGAACCGGGGCGGTCCGAGCCACGAGGGGGGAGGCTCGGACCGCCCGTACCCGGGTCGTTCAGTGCTCGCCCAGTGCCGCGTCCAGCGCCCGTTCCACATCCGCCACCAGGTCCGCCGGGCTCTCCGCGCCGACCGAGAGGCGGATGAAGCCCTCGGGTACGGCGTCACCGCCCCAGCGCGCCCGGCGCTCGGCGGTGGAGCGCACACCACCGAAGCTCGTCGCGTCGTCGACCAGCCGCAGCTCGGTCAGGAAGCGCTCGGCCCGTTCGCGGTCGGGCAGGACGAACGACACCACGGAGCCGAAGCGCCGCATCTGCTGCAGGGCCTTCGGATACGAAGGGTCGGTGGGCAGCCCGGGATACCGCAGCCCGGTCACCTCCGGCCGCTTGCCGAGTGCCTCCGCCAGCGTCAGGGCAGTGGCGCACTGCCGGTCGATCCGCAGCTCCAGCGTGGCCAGTGACCGGTGCGCGAGCCAGGCCTCCATGGGGCCCGGGATGGCGCCGACCACCTTGCGCCAGCGCCGTACTCCCGCTGCCAGCTCCGGATCACGGCAGGTCACATGGCCGAGCAGGATGTCCCCGTGTCCGGTCAGGCCCTTGGTGTCACTGGCCACCGAGAAGTCGGCCCCCAGCTCCAGCGGGCGCTGGCCGAGCGGTGTGGCGAGGGTGTTGTCGACGGCCACCAGAGTGCCGGCCGAGTGCGCCGCCTCGACGAGCCGGCGCACGTCGCAGACGTCGAGCCCCGGATTGGACGGGGTCTCGATCCACAGCAGCTTCGCGCCTTCGAGGACCGCGAGCTGGGCATCGCCACCGGTCGGCGCGGTCCGCACCTCGACGCCGTACGCCTCCAGCTGCGCACGCACCAGCGGCAGTGCCTGATAGCCGTCGTCGGGCAGCACGACCACGTCGCCGGTACGTGCCCGGGACAGCAGCACGGCCGAGATCGCCGCCATCCCGGAGGCGAAGACCGTGGTCTCGACGGGCTCCCCCGGTGCCTCCAGTTCACCGATGGCGCGTTCCAGAAGGGTCCAGGTCGGATTGGTGTCCCGGCCGTAGGTGTACGGACCGGTCGGTTCACCGGAGAGGTGGAAGTGCGCGGCGAAGACCGGACCGGGCAGGGTGGGCTCGAACTGCTCCGGTTCGGGCAGCCCGGCCCGTACCGCCCGGGTTCCGTCACCCATGGTGCTCATACCGCTTCCTCACTTCTCTCTCCGGTGTTCCACCGGTCCTGCCCGCACTGTTCCAGTAGGTGCCGGGTCAGTCCTCGTCGGGCAGGACCACGTTCAGGGCCCACGACACGATCGAGATGATCAGGCCGCCGAGCACGGCGGTCCAGAAGCCCTCGACATGGAAGCTCAGGTCGAACAGCCCGGCCAGCCAGGAGGTCAGCAGCAGCATGAGTGCGTTGACCACCAGCGTGATCAGCCCGAGCGTGAGGATGAAGAGCGGCAGGGTCAGCAGCTTCACGATCGGCTTGACCACGAAATTCACCAGGCCGAAGAGCAGGGCGACCACGACCAGCGTGAGCGCCTTGCGTCCGGTGCTGCCACCGGTCAGCGTGATGTCCTGGATCAGCCAGATGGCCACGGCCAGCGCACCTGCGTTGGCGATCGTCTTGACTACGAAATTCTTCATGTGTCTGATCGTGGCAGACGTGATCGGTGGCGGACACCGGCAGTACAGAGGCAAGGGGCGGACAGGCCATGAAGGCATTCAGACTGGACGAGCTGGAGGCGGAACGGGCCGCCAACGACGGCGCGTATCTGCAGTTCGTGAAGGAACGGAACATGTCCGTCGGCCTGTACGCGCTGGACGCCGGTGAACTCGACCCGCAGCAGCCGCACAACCAGGACGAGGTCTACCTCGTCGTCAGCGGCCGCGCCTCGATCACGGTCGGCATGGAAACCACGCAGGTGGGCAGAGGAAGTGTGGTGTACGTACCGGCCGGTGCCGCCCACAAGTTCCACCACATCACCGAGGACCTGCGGGTGATGGTGGTCTTCTCCCCGCCGGAGAGCTGAGCCGAACCGCCGGAGGGCGGGGGTCCGGTCTCAGGGATCCCTCAGGGGTCGATCAGGGGACTTCAAGGGCTGCGCGGCCCCCGTCGGCCCCCTCCGCGGCTCTAGCATCGAAGCAGGAACTCAAGGAGAAGAGGTAGCGACGATGGCCGTGCGGGAGATATTCGCTGGGATGCCCTGGTGGGTGAAGTGGATCGCGGTGCCGGTCATCGCGATCGTCGTGTTCGGCGGTCTGATCGCCAGCGTGATCGGGTTCGTGATCGGACTGCTCTTCAAGGTCCTGATCTTCGTGATCCTGGTCGGTGGGCTCGTCTTCGTCGTACGCAAGTTCCTGTCGTCGTCCTCTTCGCGCGGCGACTGGTAGGACGATCGGAGACCGGCCGGGGCGTTAGCCCAGCTGAGCTAAGCGGAAGGCGAAACGACGCCCCTCGCGGACCCGGCCGATACAGTGGCAGTTCGCTGCCACCACCTGGGAATTAACAGTCCGTCACCACGCTGACCAGTGGTTTGTACGGCGTTCGGTCTCCGGACCCCAGCCATGCGGCAGCCCGTGGGGGCGGCCCCCACAGGCGGGCTGACTACCCGTCACCATGCCTGGGGGTGACTGTTGACCACGGCATCGAGCACTGCTGCCCCGACGCTGATCGGTTCGGTGCAGCGAGCGCTGAGGCTGCTGGAAGCCGTGGTCGCCCATCGTGACGGGGCGCCCGCGAAGCAACTGGCCAGGGAAGCGGGCCTTCCTCTTCCCACGGCCTACCATCTGCTGCGCACCCTGACGCATGAGGGCTATCTGCGTCGGGAGAACGGCGTCTTCCTCATCGGGACCGCGGCCGAACGCCTGGTCGGCGAGGGGACGCTGCAGAGTCGCCGCGGCAGAATGGCCGAGTCGCTCGGCCGCTGGCGCGACATCATCGGCGCACCGGTGTACTGCGCCGTCTACCGCGAGGGCGAGATCGAACTCATCGCGGTCGCCGACACCCCCGCCAACCCCGCCGTCGACGAGTGGGCGTCCTTCCGGGAGACCGGGCATGCCCACGCGATCGGCCAGTGTCTGCTGAGCCAACTCGACGAGAAGGCCCGCGAGGACCACCTGGACCGTCACCCTGTGCGTCCGCTCACCCGCTACTCGGTGAAGGACCGTGCGGCGCTCCTGGAACGGCTGCGCTCGATAAAACGGATGGAACCCGTCATCGAGCGGCAGGAGTACGCCCTGGGCACGGTCTGCGCGGCCATCCCGATCACAGCCGGATTCACCGCCGCCGCGATGGCGATTTCCATACCCCTGGAGCAGGAAAGCCGGTTGCTCCCCGCAGTCGAACAACTACGTGGCGAAGTGGCCAACCTCTTGCGTTCGTTCGTGTTCTCTATCAGTATCTGAAAAATCACTCCTTGTGATCTGCTATCGCGTGCACCACGATGGCGTCAATAGGGCCACGGGGGATCATTCCTGGCCAGATTCATCTACTGCGGGGTTGAACGATGCGCGAGTCGGTTCAAGCTGAGGTCATGATGAGCTTCCTCGTTTCCGAGGAGCTCTCTTTCCGGATCCCGGTGGAGCTCCGGTACGAGGTCTGCGATCCGTATGCGATCCGGATGACCTTCCATCTGCCCGGTGACGCCCCCGTCACCTGGGCATTCGGCCGTGAGCTGCTGCTCGACGGCCTCAACAGCCCCAGTGGTGACGGTGATGTGCACATCGGACCCACCGAGCCCGAGGGGCTTTCCGATGTACATATCCGGCTCCAGGTCGGCGAGGACCGGGCCCTCTTCAGGGCCGGTACGGCACCACTTGTGGCGTTTCTCGACCGGACCGACAAGCTTGTGCCGCTCGGGCAGGAGTGCACGCTGGGTGACTTCGAGGGCAACCTGGAGGACGCCCTGGGCCGGATCCTTGCCGAGGAGCAGAACGCCGGCTGACAAGAACGGCGCCGCCGACCGGCTCGCCGGTCGAACACGGCACCTGCCGAATGGGTGAATTGTTCACCTGACGGAGACGTTCAAGGCTTCGTCCTACGACGACGGCCTTTCCCGGCCCGTACGGGTGCCGAAGCTCCGGCTTCCGCGCCGAGCCCTGTGCGGTCCGCGGAGACGACCAGCGCAGCGAGCACCGTCGTCACCGGCACCGAGGCGACCAGTCCGATCGAGCCGACCAGCGTTCGTACGATCTCCTCCGCCACCAGCTCGCTGTTGGCCACCGTCCCCACGCTGCTCTGCGCGATGGAGAACAGCAACAGCAACGGCATTGCGGCGCCCGCGTAGGCGAGCACCAGCGTATTGACGACCGAGGCGATGTGGTCGCGTCCGATCCTGATGCCTGCCCGGTAGAGGCCCCGCACACCCAACGTCGGGTTCGCCTGGTGCAGTTCCCAGACCGCCGACGTCTGGGTCACGGTCACATCGTCGAGGACGCCGAGCGAACCGATGATGACACCGGCCAGCAGCAGACCGCTCATGTCGATGTGCGGGTACAGGCCGTGGATGAGGCCGGTGTTGTCGTCGGTGTTGCCGGTCAGGCTCGCCCAGCCGATGAAGAGCGATCCGAGCAGCCCGATCAGCAGCAGCGAGATCAGCGTGCCGATCACCGCGACCGAGGTGCGGGCGGTCAGGCCGTGGCACATGTAGAGCGCGATCAGCATGATCGCGCTGGCCCCGACCACCGCGACGAGCAGCGGATTCGAGCCCTGAAGAATGGCCGGGAGGATGAACAGGGTCAGCACGGCGAAGGACACGGCGAGCGCGACCAGCGCCATCACCCCGCGCATGCGGCCCACCGCGACCACGACCAGGGCGAAGATCCCGGCCAGCAGGGCCATCGGGAACTTCCGGTTCACGTCCGTCACCGAATACTGCAGATCATGGGGCGCGTCGGGGGCGTACGCCACGACCACGCCCTGACCCTCGCGCAACTGACGCGGTGCGTCGGGCGGGACGATCTCGGTGAAGGTCCGGCCCCTGTCGTGACCGGTCGTCACCTCGATCGTGGACTTCTTGCACAGTCCCTTTCCGCTTCCCGAGGGCGGTGTGGTGTCCCCGCCGACGGGCATCTGGACCACGTTCACGTCCTTGCAGTCCACCATGTCGACATTCACCACCTTTCCCTGCTGGGTCTGCCGGTCGAATCCGACGCCGGTCCGCTCGTGCGGCGGCGCACCACCCGGCCAGAGCGCCACCAGACCGACGACGACGGCGGTGGCGAACGGGATCAGTACGGCCGCGATGACCTTGCGCAGATGTTTGGAGACGGGCGCGGCAGGGCCGTGGCTGTGTGAGTGGCCGTGCTGATGGCCCTGCGGTTCGTGGTCGATATGGAGGGACGTCACCGGCCGATCATCGCAAGAAGGGACGGGCCCTCTGTTCATTACGCCGGACGGGGCGCTAGCGTGGAGGGACCTTTGCACACGCGGGAGCTCGGAGCACCGGGCTGAGAGGGCGCTGATTTCCGTACGTCCGTACGGGACAGGCTGCGCCGACCGCCGAACCTGTTACCGGGTAATGCCGGCGTAGGGAGTAGGTCTCATGACCACAGCGGACGCACGCATGCCTGCCTCGAACCAGAGCGACGAGGCCGGGAAGTCCATCGGTTGGCACAAGGGGTACGTCCAGGGCTCGCGCCCGGACCTCCGGGTGCCGGTCCGTCAGGTGCACCTCACCAACGGCGAGGACGTGACGCTGTACGACACGTCGGGGCCGTACACCGATCCCACCGTCGAGACCGATGTCCGCCGCGGGCTCGCACCGCTGCGGGAGAACTGGATCGTCGCCCGCGGCGACACCGAGGAGTATCCGGGCCGCCCCGCCCGCCCCGAGGACGACGGGCTCAAGCACACCTCGCCGCGCGGCGGACTGCGCAACCTCGACGCGGTCTTCCCCGGCCGCCCGCGCCTGCCGTGCCGCAGCCGGGACGGGCAGCCGGTGACCCAGCTCGCGTACGCCCGCCGGGGCGAGATCACCCCGGAGATGGAGTACGTGGCCATCCGGGAGAACGTCGAGCCCGAGGTGGTGCGCGAGGAGATCGCGGCCGGCCGGGCCGTGCTGCCGGCCAACGTCAACCACCCCGAGATCGAGCCGATGATCATCGGCAAGCGGTTCCTGGTGAAGGTCAATGCCAACATCGGCAACTCCGCGGTGACGTCCTCCATCGAGGAGGAGGTGGAGAAGATGACGTGGGCGACGCGCTGGGGCGCCGACACCGTCATGGATCTGTCCACCGGTCGCAACATTCACACCACCCGTGAGTGGGTTCTGCGCAATTCCCCCGTGCCGATCGGCACGGTTCCGCTCTACCAGGCCCTCGAAAAGGTCGACGGCCGGGCGGAGGAACTGACGTGGGAGATCTACAAGGACACCGTCATCGAACAGGCCGAGCAGGGCGTCGACTACATGACGGTCCACGCCGGCGTGCGCCTGCCGTACGTACCGCTGACCGCCCGCCGCAAGACCGGCATCGTCTCCCGCGGCGGTTCGATCATGGCGGCGTGGTGCCTCGCGCACCACAAGGAGTCCTTCCTGTACGAGCACTTCGAGGAGCTCTGCGAGATCCTCGCGACCTACGACGTGACGTACTCGCTGGGCGACGGGCTGCGTCCCGGCTCGATCGCCGATGCCAATGACGAGGCTCAGCTCGCCGAACTGCGCACGCTCGGCGAGCTGAACACGGTCGCCAAGCGGTTCGGCGTCCAGACCATGATCGAGGGGCCGGGCCATGTCCCGATGCACAAGATCAAGGAGAACATCGACCTTCAGCAGGAGATCTGCGAGGAGGCGCCGTTCTACACGCTCGGCCCGCTGACCACCGATGTCGCTCCGGCGTACGACCACATCACCTCGGGCATCGGCGCGGCGATGATCGCGTGGTGGGGGACGGCGATGCTCTGCTACGTCACGCCGAAGGAGCACCTCGGCCTGCCCAACCGGGACGATGTGAAGACGGGCGTCATCACCTACAAGATCGCGGCGCATGCGGCGGACCTCGCCAAGGGGCACCCGGGGGCGCAGGACTGGGACGACGCGCTCTCCGACGCCCGTTTCGAGTTCCGCTGGGAGGACCAGTTCAATCTGGCTCTCGACCCGGACACCGCACGGGAGTTCCACGACGAGACACTGCCCGCCGAGCCGGCGAAAACGGCGCACTTCTGCTCGATGTGCGGTCCGAAATTCTGTTCGATGAAGATCTCCCAGGACATCCGGCGCGAGCACGGCGGTTCGCAGACGGAGATCGAGGCGGGCATGGCGGAGAAGTCCAAGGAGTTCGCGGCGGCCGGCAACCGGGTCTATCTGCCGATCGCGGACTGACCGTATCCGGGAGGAGGTATCGCCCCGGGGACTCCTGTCTCCGGGGCGGCATCGCCTGCCGTCCGGCCGGTGTGCGGGCCCGGTCAGTCCAGTTCGTGCTCGGGGCCGCCGAAGTCGGGGCTGGTGAAGTCCGGTGAGGTGAACGTCGGGCGGGGGCCCGCCGGGCCGTCGTCCGGGCTGGAGAAGTCCGGCCGGCTGTAGCCGATCTTCGGGATGCGGTTCGCCGAGCGGAGCGGTGTGCGGGAGGCGGGAGCGGCTTCGGGATCGGCGAGCGCGTCCCGCAGGAACGGCAGTATGCCGCGCTCCAGCAGGGCGTGGCGCCACGCTTCTCTGGCCCGTGCCACGTCCTCCGGCAATTCTTCCTCGGGGTCCTCGACGGGCTGCGACGTCGATCCGTTGCGCAGCGCGGCGATGAGCAGGCCGGCGGCGGCGACCAGGATGGCGGCGGCCGTGACCGCCGCGAAGAACCAGCCCGCGGAGACCATGGCGGAGGCGAAGGACGGCGGCGGGTCGAGCAGCCTCAGCAGGTAGCCCGCCAGCAGGAATATGAACGCGGCGGTTCCGGCGAGCACGGGTGCCAGGACCGTGACGACGGCTCCTGCGCCGGCGCCCGACTGATGCGGACGGGCGGTGCCGGACCCGGGGCCCGTGTCCTGGTCCGCCTCTTCGGCGGGGCCGCGCAGTTCCTCGCGGGCCCGCACATAGTGCCTGTACTCGGTGGCGGCTGTCGAGGTGATCAGCTCCGTGGCGTCCAGCGCCATGGTGCGCAGCTGCACGGCGTTGAGTCGCTCGCCGACCGCGGCCAGATCCGGCCGTTCATGGGCATGGCGCAGTGCGTCGTCGAGGATCCGCTCGTACTCGGGGCGGTCCTCGGCCAGCAGGTGCGGAGCGCTGTTCATGTGCATCCCCCGATGCTCCGTAGGGCCTGAATGCCCGCTCGGAACGGGCAGTTGGGCGGAAACGGAGGAGAGCCTGCTACTGATACGCCGATGGTAGAGCGCCCACGGCACGGGGTGACAGGGGGTTTCCGGAAATAGGCCCAGTGGACGGCGTGGTCGGTTCGTGGATGCGTCTGCCCAGAAGAACGTCAGTCATGCAGGGGCAGTTGGACGACCAGCAGCTTTCCGGCCATGGTCACTCCGCCGTCCATGGCGATGGCGAGCCCGTCCGCGTACACGTGCGGACCTTCGACCACGGGGCCGGAGCCGTCCTCGCCGTCCTCCGAACCGACCTCTCCGAGGAGGTACGGAATGGGGCTGTGACCATGGACGATGCGCTGTCCGCCGTAGGCCGACATCAGCTCCCGGACCGCCTGCGGACCCGACTCGTCACGGAAGGCGAACCGCTTGGTGAGCTTCCGGAAGAGGTCCCAGCACTCATCGGCGTCGTTACGCGTGAGGATGGCGTGCACGGTGTCGTTGACGTCCTCGATGGTGGTGCCGTATTCGAGGTAGGCCGTCGTGTCGGAGTGCATCAGCAGATGCCCGTCCTCCTCGACGATCGCGTCGAGCCGGGACATCCACTGGAGGTGGACGTCTTGGAGCCGCTCCATGTCGTTCTTCTGGCCGCCGTTGAGCAGCCAGGCCGCCTGGAAAGTGGCGGTGCCCGCGCCGGAGTTGACCGGGGTGTCGCTGAACCGCTTCGCGCCGAGGAGCAGCAGTTCGTGATTGCCCATCAGGGCCTTGCAGTAGCCGCCGGCGGCCGCGGCCTCGGCGGACAGGCGCATCACGAGGTCGATGACCCCGATGCCGTCGGGGCCCCGGTCGGTGAAGTCGCCGAGAAACCAGAGCCGGGCATTGCCCGCCGACCATTTGCCGTCGGCGTCGATGAGGCCCTGTTCGGCGAGGGCGGCGTGGAGCTCGTCCAGATAGCCGTGGACGTCGCCGACGACGTACAGCGGCCCGAGGCCCTGGTCCGGGACGGGCCGGGGGTCGGGGACGGCCGCGACCTGCAGGGTGTCACCGCGGTTGATCACGGGAAGATCGCGCGCGGTGGGGGTGTACCCCTCCGGCGGCTCGGCACCGGGGGCGGCATTGCCCGGGTGCGGTGCCGATGGCGGCACCGGGTTCTGGGCATAGGGCGGTACGCGGAAGTCGCGCAACGTCGCAGTCCGCACCACGGGTTCCTGACCGGCCCCCTGTGTCATCGACCCCTCCACCACCGTCGCGCCGCCGTACACCTGACGGGCCCTGCTGGTCGGGGTGGTCCGCGGTGTCGTGCGCCCATCATAGGAATGCGGATCGTGCTCTGTGACGCACCAGGGGTGGTGAATCCGGACGCACGTCGGGTTCACCGGCCGATTGGTCCGAAATCGCCTGATCAATCCCCTGCCGGAGAGCGGGGTGCGCTGACCGTGGTGCGGGGTGGACGGCGTTGCGAGGAGGTCCGCACGATGAGTTCGGTCGGTATGACCTGCTCCACCGGTCCGTCCTGATCCACGCCCTCGATGGCGTCGATCAGGAGTTGGACGACCGCCGTGCCGATTCTGCGCGGCTTGAGCGAGAGGGTGGTGATGGGGGGCTCGGTCGTCGCGTACACGGTGGACTCGCTGCAGCAGACCAGCAGCAGGTCCTCGGGGACGCGCAGGCCGTACCGGCGGGCCGCCGCCAGCAGATCGGTGCCGTTGGGGTCGAAGAGCCCGTAGACGGCGTCGGGCCGGTCCGGGCGGGCGAGCAGGCGGTCGGCGGCGACCGCGCCCGCGCACGGGTCGTGGGCGGGGTACGACTCGTACACCGGGTCCTGTCCCACGCGCTCGCACCAGTGGAGGTACGCGGTGGTGGAGAGGCGGGTGTACGTGTCGGTGGTGGTGCCGGTGAGCAGGCCGATGCGGCGGGCTCCGGCGGCGGCGAGATGGTCGAGCAGATCGAGCACGGCGGCCCGGTGGTCGTTGTCGACCCAGGCGGTGACCGGGAGAGTGCCGGCCGGACGTCCGTCCGAGACGACGGGCAGCCCCTGGCGTACGAGTTCCGTGACGACCGGGTCCTGGTCGGAGGGGTCGATCACGACGGTGCCGTCGAGGGCGACGTTCGACCAGACGTCGTGGCGTGAGGTGGCGGGCAGGATGACGAGGGCGTAGCCGCGGGCGAGTGCGGCGGAGGTGGCCGCTCTGGCCATCTCGGCGAAGTACGCGAATTCGGTGAAGGTGAAGGGTTCGTCCCCGTAGGTCGTCACGGTCAGGCCGATGAGGCCGGACTTGCCGGTACGGAGGGTTCGGGCCGCGGCGGAAGGGCGGTAGCCCAGGCGCTCTGCGACCTCGCGGACATGGCGGCGGGTGGCGTCCGGGAGCCTGCCCTTGCCGTTGAGCGCGTCGGAGACGGTCGTGATGGATACTCCGGCGGCGGCGGCCACGTCCCGGATTCCCGCTCGTCCCTGCCGGCCGCCGCGCCGGGGTGTGTCCGTCCGGCTCACCTGGTGCTTCCCTGCTGCTGTCATGGCGAGCCGATAGTAGGGCTCGGAAGGGCGGTTGGCCTGGTCGCATATTCACTCGTTGACAGGCACGTTTTTGCATGATCATTCAGAGGTAAATGCCTTGCAAACCAAGGATGTTGAGGGGGTCGGCCGTAGTGTGTCATGTGTCGAAGTCGGTGGGCCTACTAAATGGTCGATGTCTCGAAGAGGTCTCATCTCACCTCTTCGAGGGATGCGCGCCACGGAGTGAGCCACCGGCGCGCGCCGGAGCGGATAGCGCTCCCCCCATTCCTGGTCGCACCGGACGATTGGACCGCTCCGGCCATTCGCAGCAGCGCCCAATCCTCATAAGGTGAGCAGTATTGATGTGTACGGACGGTCGAGGAGGACCTGCGGTGAGCGAGACGAGCCCCAAGCTGCGCGCCGAGCTGGACGGCGTTCCCGCCTATGTACCGGGCAAGCCGGCCGCTGCCGGCGGTCCGGTCGCGTTCAAGCTGTCCTCCAACGAGAACCCGTATCCGCCGCTGTCCGGGGTGATGGAGTCCGCCCTGGCCGCGGCTGCGAACTTCAACCGCTACCCGGACATGGCCTGTACCGGCCTGATGAACGAGCTGGCCGAGCGTTTCGGTGTGCCCGTCTCGCACCTCGCCACCGGAACCGGCTCGGTCGGCGTCGCGCAGCAGCTGCTCCAGGCCACGTCGGGCCCGGGCGACGAGGTCATCTACGCCTGGCGCTCCTTCGAGGCGTACCCGATCATCACGCAGGTCAGCGGTGCGACCTCGGTGAAGGTCCCGCTGACCGACGGTGACGTGCACGACCTCGACGCGATGGCGGACGCGATCACCGACCGCACCCGGATGATCTTCGTCTGCAACCCGAACAACCCGACCGGCACCGTGGTGCGCCGGGACGCGCTGGAGCGGTTCCTGGACCGGGTGCCGGGCGATGTCCTCGTGGTGCTCGACGAGGCGTACCGGGAGTTCATCCGTGACGTCGAGGTGCCGGACGGCATCGAGATCTACCGGGACCGGCCCAATGTGGCGGTGCTGCGGACCTTCTCCAAGGCGTACGGCCTGGCGGGTCTGCGGGTCGGTTTCGCCGTGGCCCACGAGCCGGTGGCGGCCGCGCTGCGCAAGACGGCGGTGCCCTTCGGGGTCAGCCAGCTCGCGCAGGACGCGGCGGTCGCCTCGCTGCGTGCCGAGGACGAACTCCTGGGGCGGGTGGGCTCGTTGGTGTGCGAGCGCCAGCGTGTGCAGCGGACGCTGGCCGGCCAGGGGTGGAGCGTGCCGGATTCCCAGGCGAATTTCGTCTGGCTGCGGCTCGGGGACCGTACCGCCGACTTCGCCGCGGCATGTGAGCGGGCCGGAGTGGTGGTCAGGCCGTTCGCGGGCGAGGGCGTGCGGGTCACGATCGGGGAGGACGAGGCGAACGACCTGTTCCTGAGGGTGGCGGAGTCGTACCGCAAGGAGCTGTAGGGCGGCCGCGCAGGCCGCCTGCGCGACTCGGGGACCGGGCCCCGCACCTTCTTCGACGGATGCTGTTGGTTAATTCGGGGCCGTCTGCTTCGCCCCGCTGGTCGTCTGATCGGCGGGGCGAAGTGCTGCGAAGTGGCTGGTTCGGGTGTGGGCTCGTGGGGCGCCGGTGAGGTGGGCATCGATGCGGGCGAGGTTGATCGCTGCCCCGGTGAGCTGGTGCTGGAGGCTGGTTTTGGCGAGCCCGCGGTAGCGGGATCTGCGCAGGCCGCAGCGGTTCACGGCCTGGGAGATGGCGCCTTCGACACCGGCGCGCATCTTGTAGCGTTCCTTCCACTCGTCTGTCTCCTGCTCGGCCCGGCGCTGGTGCAGGACCTCATGGATGTCCCGGTCCTGGAACGTCAGCTTGCGGCGCGGTCCGCGCGTGCAGGAGTCCTTGACCTGGCAGGGCCCGCAGTCGGTCTTCGAGAACTGCACCCGGATTTCGACCTTGTCCCGGACGGGTTCCCTCGCCCAGCGGGTGCTGTCCTTCCCGCCGGGGCAGGTCACCGTCTGACGGTCCCAGTCGATGGTGAACGCGCCGACGGGGAAGCTGGTCGCGGAGGCTCCGGCCCGGTTCTGCCAGCCGGTGCCGGGCATCATCGGCCCCACCAGCTCCACGCTGTGGTTGCGCCGGGCGGCCACGATGTGGCGGGCGGTGACGTAGCCGGTATCGACCAGGTGCTCATCAGGAAGCAGCTCGCGCTCGGCGAGAGCGGCGTGGACAGTCGGGACCAGGTCGAAGTCGCTGACCGTGGCATCGGTGGATTAACCAACAGCATCTCTTCGACGAGGTGCGGGGCCTTCTCGCTGTCGGGGTCCGTGTTGCTCCCGGGGCGTCTGGTTCGGGCAGATTGATCGGAACGTCCCAAGAGGGGTACCCCGCCCGAACGTCCCGAAAGTCTGTGCGCCATAATGCTTGTGAATGTGAACGCGTTCACAAGCATGTCCTGTTCCTCCCGTGATTAGTCGGATTTAAAGGGCAAACTGCCGGTGTGATTACGGCGACGTAAGGAGAAGACGACGTGGAGCTAGCTCTGGCGCCGGAAACCCTGGCGCGATGGCAGTTCGGTATCACTACCGTCTATCACTTCCTGTTCGTCCCCCTGACGATCTCTCTCGCCGCGCTCACCGCCGGCCTGCAGACCGCCTGGGTCCGGACGAACAACGAGAAGTACCTCAGGGCGACGAAGTTCTGGGGCAAACTCTTCCTGATCAATATCGCCATGGGCGTCGTCACCGGCATCGTCCAGGAGTTCCAGTTCGGCATGAACTGGTCCGACTACTCGCGGTTCGTCGGCGACATCTTCGGTGCCCCGCTCGCGTTCGAGGCACTGATCGCGTTCTTCTTCGAGTCCACCTTCATCGGGCTGTGGATCTTCGGCTGGGACAAGTTGCCGAAGAAGATCCATCTCGCCTGCATCTGGATGGTCTCCATCGGGACCATCCTGTCCGCGTACTTCATCCTGGCGGCCAACTCCTGGATGCAGCACCCGGTCGGCTACCGGATCAACAAGGAGCGCGGCCGGGCCGAGCTCACCGACTTCTGGCACGTGCTCACCCAGAACACCGCGCTCGCCCAGTTCTTCCACACCATCACTGCGGCCTTCCTGGTCGGCGGCGCGTTCATGGTCGGCATCGCCGCCTTCCACCTGGCGCGCAAGAAGCACATCCCGGTGATGCGGACCTCTTTGCGGCTCGGCCTGGTCACCGTGGTCATCGCCGGACTGCTCACCGCCATCAGCGGCGACCAGCTCGGCAAGGTCATGTTCAAGCAGCAGCCGATGAAGATGGCCGCCGCCGAGGCGCTCTGGGAGGGGCAGGACTCGGCGCCCTTCTCGATCTTCGCGGTCGGCGACGTGGCCAAGGGCCACAACACCGTGGAGATCTCCATCCCGGGGATACTGTCCTTCCTCGCGGACGACAGCTTCACTTCGTACGTCCCCGGCATCAACGACATCAACAAGGCCGAGCAGGAGAAGTTCGGCCCCGGCGACTACCGGCCCAATATCCCGGTCGCGTTCTGGAGCTTCCGCTGGATGATCGGCTTCGGGATGGCGTCCTTCGCTCTCGGCATCCTCGGACTGTGGCTGACCCGGAAGAAGTTCATGCTGCCGCCGGGACTGCGGACCGGCGAGGACGAAGTGCCCCACCTGGTCCTCTTCAAGAACAAGGCCCTCAGCCCGAAGTTCGCCAAGTGCTACTGGATCGTCGCGCTCTGGACGCTGCTCTTCCCGCTGATCGCCAACTCCTGGGGCTGGATCTTCACCGAGATGGGCCGCCAGCCCTGGGTCGTCTACGGCGTGCTCCAGACCCGCGACGCGGTCTCCCCCGGCGTCTCGCAGGGCGAGGTGCTCACCTCGATGATCGGCTTCACCCTGCTCTACGCCGTGCTCGCGGTCGTCGAGGTCAAGCTGCTCGTGAAGTACATCAAGGCAGGTCCGCCGGAGCTCACGGAGGCCGACCTCAACCCGCCCACCAAGATCGGCGGCGACCATGACGACGCCGACCGGCCGATGGCCTTCTCCTACTGAGAGCAGAGGAGCTGAGAGATGGAACTCCACGACGTCTGGTTCGTACTCATCGCCGTCCTCTGGACCGGCTACTTCTTCCTGGAGGGATTCGACTTCGGGATCGGTGTCCTCACCAAGCTGCTGGCCCGCGACCGCAAGGAACGACGGGTCCTGATCAACACGATCGGGCCCGTCTGGGACGGCAACGAGGTGTGGCTGCTCTCCGCGGGCGGTGCTACCTTCGCCGCCTTCCCCGAGTGGTACGCCACCCTGTTCTCCGGCTTCTACCTGCCGCTGCTACTGATCCTGGTCTGCCTGATCGTGCGCGGGGTCGCCTTCGAGTACCGGGCGAAGCGGTCCGGCGAGAAGTGGCAGACCAACTGGGAACACGCGATCTTCTGGACCTCACTGCTCCCGGCCCTGCTCTGGGGCGTGGCCTTCGGGAACATCGTGCGCGGCGTGAAGATCGACGCCGACATGGAGTACGTGGGCAACTTCTGGGACCTGCTCAACCCGTACGCCATCCTCGGCGGACTGGTCACGCTCTCCCTCTTCACCTTCCACGGCGCCGTGTTCGCGGGGCTCAAGACGGCCGGGGACATCCGGGAGCGGGCGGGCAGGCTGGCGCTGAAGCTGGGGATCGTCACCGCGGTGCTCGCGCTCGGCTTCCTGATCTGGACCCAGCTCGACAACGGGGACGGCTGGAGCCTGTTGGCGATGATCGTCGCTGTGGTGGCACTGGTCGGCGCGGTCGCCATGATCGCGGCGGGACGCGAGGGATGGTCGTTCGCGTTCTCCGGCGTGACCGTCGCGGCGGTGGTCGCCATGCTCTTCCTGACGCTCTTCCCGAACGTCATGCCGTCCTCGCTGAACGACGCCTGGAGCCTCACGGTCACCAACGCCTCGTCCACCCCGTACACACTGAAGATCATGACCTGGTGTGCGGGGATCGCCACCCCCGTCGTCCTGCTGTACCAGGGCTGGACGTACTGGGTGTTCCGCAAGCGCATCGGCACGCAGCACATCGCCGAGGCGCACTGAACGCATCTGAAGCCGGTCCGGCGGATCGCGGCCGGGGCACGACGCCGACCCCGATCCGCCGGACCGGCCCTCGTCCACCGACCGAGCTTGCCTAGGGGCTGTTTCACGTGAAACCGATCGACCCGCGTCTGCTCCGTTACGCTCGCGCCACCCGCCTCTTCCTGGCGGCCGTGGTGGCGCTCGGAGTTGTCGGGGCGGCGCTGGTCATCGCCCAGGCCATGCTCATCGCCGAAGTGGTGGTGGGCGGGTTCGAGGACGGACTGACGGTCTCCGCTCTGCGGACCCCGCTGATCCTGCTCGCCGCGGTCGCGCTCGGCCGGGGGCTGGTCTCCTGGCTGACCGAACTGGCCGCGTACCGGGCCAGCGCGGCGGTCAAGTCCGAACTCCGCGGCCGGCTGCTGGCGCGGGCCGCGGCGCTCGGCCCCGGCTGGCTGAACGGACAGCGCACCGGCTCCCTGGTGGCGCTCGCGACCCGTGGCGTCGACGCGCTCGACGACTACTTCGCGCGCTATCTGCCGCAGCTCGGCCTCGCGGTCGTCGTGCCGGTGGCGGTCCTTGCCAGGATCGTCACCGAGGACTGGGTCTCGGCAGCGATCATCGTGGTCACGCTGCCGCTCATCCCGCTCTTCATGATCCTCATCGGCTGGGCCACCCAGTCACGGATGGACCGCCAGTGGCGGCTGCTGTCCCGGCTCTCCGGCCACTTCCTCGACGTGGTCGCCGGACTGCCGACGCTGAAGGTCTTCGGCCGCGCCAAGGCGCAGGCCGAGTCCATCCGCACGATCACCTCGCAGTACCGCCGGGCCACGCTGCGGACCCTGCGGATCGCGTTCCTCTCGTCCTTCGCCCTGGAACTGCTGGCCACGCTGTCGGTGGCCCTCGTCGCCGTCACCATCGGCATGCGGCTGGTGCACGGCGGACTCGACCTCTACACCGGCCTGGTGGTGCTGATCCTGGCGCCCGAGGCCTATCTGCCGATCCGCCAGGTCGGAGCGCAGTACCACGCCGCCGCCGAGGGGCTCTCGGCCGCGGAGGAGATCTTCGCGGTACTGGAGACCGAGCTCCGGCAGGACGGCACGGCGGACGTGCCCGGTTCACTGCGGCTGGAGCTGGAGCGGGTGACCGTGCGGCACGAGGGCCGTGCCGAACCCTCGCTGAACGGGGCCTCATTGGTGGTGGACGAAGGGGAGACCGTGGCCCTGGTCGGCCCCAGCGGCGTCGGGAAGTCCACCCTGCTCGACGTGGTCCTCGGCTTCACGCACCCCGACGAGGGGCGGGTACGCGTCGGCGGCGTCGACCTGACGACGCTCGCGCCCGAGCGATGGCGGGAACGGATCGCCTGGGTGCCGCAGCGCCCGCACCTC
Source organism: Streptomyces sp. NBC_01363 (assembly GCF_026340595.1). Taxonomy (GTDB): domain Bacteria; phylum Actinomycetota; class Actinomycetes; order Streptomycetales; family Streptomycetaceae; genus Streptomyces. The sequence continues at coordinate 1,583,513 of NZ_JAPEPF010000001.1, read as the reverse complement.
TTCGCGGGCACCATCGCGGAGAACGTACGACTGGCCCGGCCGGACGCCGACGACAGCGCGGTGACGGCCGCGCTGCGGGACGCCGGGGCCTCCGACTTCGTGGCGGAACTGCCGGACGGGGTACGGACACTCATCGGCGAGGACGGCGCGGGCCTCTCCGCCGGACAGCGGCAGCGGCTCGCCCTCGCGCGCGCCTTCCTCGCCGACCGCCCGCTGCTGCTGCTCGACGAGCCGACCGCGAGCCTGGACGGCGAGACGGAGGCGGGGATCGTCGAGGCGGTACGGCGGCTGGCGGTGGGACGGACCGTGCTGCTGGTCGTGCACCGCCCGGCGCTGCTCTCGGTGGCCGACCGGGTGGTGACCCTCGAACCGGGCGCGACGGCGCGGCCGGCGATGACCGAGGCGTCCGCGGTCGTGTCGCGGCCGACGAGCGCTTCCTCCGACCGGATGGAGACGAGCGCTCCCGCCGACCGGATCGAAGAGGCAGCGGAGTCCGAGGTGCTGAGGGACACCGCGGCCCGCTCCGGCCGGGTCCTGGCACGGGTCAGGGAGGCCGCAGGGGCACAGCGCGGCCGGCTGGCACTCGCGCTGCTGCTGGGAAGCCTCGCCCTGGGCTCGGCCGTCGGGCTCATGGCCGTCTCCGGCTGGCTGATCTCGCGCGCCTCCGAACAGCCCCCGGTGCTCTATCTGATGGTCGCCGTGACCGCGACCCGCGCCTTCGGACTCGGGCGGGCCGTCTTCCGTTACGCCGAGCGTCTGGTGTCGCACGACGCGGTGCTCAAGATGCTCGCCGAACTGCGCGTCGCGGTCTACCGGGGCCTGGAGCGCGTCGCGCCCGCCGGACTGCGCCGGACCCGGCGCGGGGACCTGCTCTCCCGGCTCGTCGCCGATGTCGATGCCCTGCAGGACTACTGGCTGCGCTGGATGCTGCCCGCCGGGACCGCCGTGGTCGTCGGAACGGCGGCTGCCGGATTCATCGGCTCGCTGCTGCCGGCGGCAGGCGCCGTGCTGGCCGCCGGACTGCTGCTGGCCGGAGTGGGAGTGCCGCTGGTGAGCAGTGCCTGCTCCCGTCACACGGAACGTCGGCTCGCCCCCGCGCGCGCCGATCTGGCCACCCGGGTCACGGACCTGCTCGGCGGGACCGCCGAACTGACCGTCGCGGGTGCTCTGCCCGCCCGCGCGGAACGGACCCGGGACGCCGACGGCGTACTGACCCGCATCGCCGCCCGCGCGGCGACCGCCACCGCGCTCGGCGGCGGCCTCATCGCCCTGGTCGCCGGCCTCACCGTCGTCGCCACCGCGCTCGTCGCCCTTCCCGCCGTGCACGACGGCCGGCTCGCGGGTGTGGAACTCGCGGTGGTGGTGCTCACCCCGCTGGCCGCCTTCGAGGCCGTGACCGGTCTGCCGCTCGCCGTGCAGTACCGTCGGCGGGTCGAGCGGAGCGCGGAGCGGGTGTACGAGGTGCTGGACGCCCCACTGCCGGTACGCGAACCCGACAGCCCGGCCGAGGCGCCCGCATCGCCCTTCCCGCTGGAGGTACGGGGGCTGTCGGCGCGGTACCCGGGAGCAGGCCGGGACGCCCTCGACTCCGTCGATCTGACGTTGACGGCCGGCCGGCGTATCGCCGTCGTCGGACCCTCCGGCTCCGGGAAGACGACCCTCGCGCAGGTTCTGGTCCGCTTCCTGGACGAGCGAGTCGGTACGTACCGGATCGGCGGCGTCGAGGCCCGTGCGCTGGAGGGGGACACGGTCCGGCGGTTCGTCGGGCTGTGCGCCCAGGACGCCCATGTCTTCGACAGCTCCATCCGGGAGAATCTGCGGCTGGCCCGCCCCGGTGCGACGGAGGAGGAGCTGCGGTCCGCCCTCGGCCGGGCGCGGCTGCTCGACTGGGCCGACGCACTGCCCGACGGGCTCGACACCCTCGTCGGCGAACACGGCGCACGCCTCTCCGGCGGCCAGCGCCAGCGCCTCGCCCTGGCCAGGGCGATCCTCGCCGACTTTCCCGTCCTGGTCCTGGACGAGCCCGCCGAGCATCTCGACCTGGCGACCGCGGACGCCCTGACTGCGGACCTGCTGGCCGCCACCGAGGGGCGCACGACCGTGCTGATCACCCATCGCCTGCAGGGACTCGAAGCCGTCGACGAGGTGCTGGTGCTGGACGCCGGCCGGGTCGTGCAGCGTGGCTCGTACACCGATCTCGCTGCCGGGGAAGGCCCCATGCGCCGGATGCTGCAGCGCGAGCTGGAGACCGCACGGGTGCCGGAAGGGGCCGTGGGTGTGCAGGTGTGAGCTGGGCGGCACGACAGTCGACTTTCCTCCCTAATCGGGACTAACTACTCTCGGGGGTATGCCGGAGCAGGACCCGAAGGACTCACTCGAAGCGGCTACCCAGGCGACCCGCAGCCTGCAGGGCCTGTCCACCGAGATCACCGCCCGCATCCCCCAACTGCTGGAAGCCATGCGTTCCGTCGGCGCGGGCCTGGAACTGCACTCCACCCTCGACCGGATCTGCGAGACGGCCGCCGAACTCGCCCGATCCCACTACGCCGCCATCGGTGTCGTGGACGAGGAGGGCGAGGGGCTCTCCGATTTCGTCACGTACGGAGTGCCGGACGAGGTGGAGGAAGAGATCGGGCACCGCCCCGACGGGCACCGGGGACTGCTGGGCGCACTGATCCACGATCCGGTACCGGTGAGGCTCGCCGATCTGACGGCCGATCCGAGGTTCGCCGGCTTCCCGCCCGGCCACCCCCGGATGCGGACCTTTCTCGGCGTCCCGATCCGCGTACAGGGAGAGATCTTCGGAAATCTCTATCTGGCCGAGAAGGACGACGGCGGCGAGTTCAACGACTACGACCTGCACATGGTCCGGGTGCTCGCCACGGAGGCCGGAATCGCCATCGGCAACGCCCGGCTGTACGAGGCGGCACGCCAGCGCGAGCGGTGGATCGACGGATCGGTGGCCGTGACAACCGCCTTGCTCTCCGGCGGGGACGCCGACGACGCGCTCTCCGTCGTCGCCGAACAGGCCCGCCGGCTCGCCGACTCCGCCGCCGGGATCGTGCTGCTGCCCACCGAGGACGGCGGGCTGGAGATCGTCGCCGTCTCCGCGGACGACCCCTCCTCCTCGCTCGGAGTGATCATCGGGCCCGAGAGCTCGGTGGCGGCGAAGCTGCTGGGCGGCGAGGCGGTCTTCGTGGACGATTCGGCCACCGACCCCCGCATGGTCACCACGCTGGCCCATCGGTACGGCCCGAGCATGCTGCTGCCCCTGCACAGCGGCGGGCGGGTGCTCGGCGCGCTCGCCACCCCCCGTGCCCGGGGCGGCAGGCCCTTCACGGAGGCGGAGCGGACCCTCGCCACCCAGTTCGCCTCGCAGGCGGCGCTCGCGCTGATGATGGCCGAGGCACAGCGGGACCGCGAGCGGCTGGCGGTCTACGAGGACCGGGACCGGATCGCCCGCGATCTGCACGATCTGGTCATCCAGCGGCTGTTCGCCACCGGGATGATGCTGGAGAGCGCCCAGCGCCGGTCGGTCGTGCCCGAGGTGCAGACCGGGGTCGGCCGGGCGGTCGACGAACTGGACGTGACCATCCAGGAGATCCGCACCGCGATCTTCGCGCTGCAGCAGGAGCCCGCCGAGGCGCCTTCGGGGCTGCGCACCCGCGTCCTGCGCGAGATCAACATGGCGGCGGTCCCGCTGGGCTTCAAGCCCTCGCACCGCTTCCTCGGCCCGGTCGACTCGCTGGTCGGCGAGCTGACCGGCAAGAACCTCATCGCGGCGCTGCGGGAGGCGCTGTCCAACGCCTTCCGGCACGCCGAGGCGTCGTTGATCGACGTGGTCGTCGACACGACCGCCACGCTGCCCGACGGGAGGGACGCGGTGCGGTTGTCGGTCGCCGACGACGGAGTGGGCATCTCCGAGGGCGGCCGTCGCAGCGGGCTGCGGAATCTGGCGCGCCGGGCGGAGTCGCTCGGCGGCGCGAGCTGGTTCGGGCCCGGGATCGGGGAGGACGGGGGCGGTACGACGGTGGTGTGGGAGGCGCCTCTGTGAAGGCGGCCGGGCCCTTCCTCTTCCGGAGGAGGGGGCTCAGCGCCCGATGCCGGAGGCCCGGCGCTCGGCGATGATCCGCTCGATGACGACCGCGACACCGTCCTCGCCGTTGGTGGCGGTCCGGCCGGAGGCGGCGGCGAGCGCGGCCGGGTGGGCGTTGCCCATCGCGTACGACGTGCCCGCCCAGCTCAGCATCTCCACGTCGTTGGGCATGTCCCCGAAGGCGACGACCTCGGCGGGCGAGATACCGCGCTCGGCGCAGCAGAGCTCCAGCGTGCTGGCCTTGGAGACCCCGGGACCGCTGATCTCCAGCAGGGCCGTGGGGCTGGACCGGGTGAAGGAGGCCCGCTCACCGGCCGTCGTACGGGCCAGGGCGAGGAAGTCGTCCGGGGCGAGTTCGGCGTGGTGGGCGAGGAGCTTCAGTACGGGGACGCCGGTGCCGGGCGCCTCCTCGTGCAGCAGCTTCTCGGCGACGGCGATCGAGGCGCACGGGTCCAGGTGGAACGGCGGGTAGTCCGGTTCGTAGTGGATGCCGGTGGCCAGCTCGACGGCGAAGGTGGTGCCGGGGGCGGCGGCGCGCAGCGAATGGACCACGTCGAGGGCGATGGCACGCTCCAGCGGCCGGACCTCGACCAGCTCGCCGCCGGCGTGCAGATCGGCGACCGCCGCGCCGTTGGCGCAGATCGCCAGGCCGTGGCCGTGCACATGGTCGCTGACGACATCCATCCAGCGGGCCGGGCGCCCGGTGACGAAGAAGACCTCGATACCGGCCTCCTCGGCAGCGGCGAGCGCGGCGACCGTACGGTCGGAGACCGTCTTGTCGTCGCGGAGCAGGGTGCCGTCCAGGTCGGTGGCGATCAGCCGGATAACGGCAGGCGAAGGCGAGTCGGTAGCTGAGGTCACCGGGCCATTCTCGCGCACGAGGGTGCACGGGCGTGCGGAGGGGCGCACATCTGAGGATGCGCGCCCCTGACCAGGCGAACATGCCTGGTACATATGCCAACGGTCGCGACGGCGGGCGGGTCAGTGGCCGAGCTGGGCCAGACCCTCGGTGGCGATGCGTTCGAAGACCTTCTCGTCCGCCGCGAAGTCGGAGTCGGGTATCGGCAGGTGAACGACGATCTCCGTGAAGCCCAGCGCGAAGTGGGTGCCCGCGAAGTCGACAAAGGCGTCGAGGGACTGCAGCGGGCGGTCCGGAGTGAAGCCGGTGAGGAGGATCTTGTCCAGCTCGGCGACATCCCGGCCGATGGACTCGCAGGCCGTGCCCAGCTTGGTGAGCTGTCCCCGGATGGCCTCCACGGACTGCTCCGGGGTACCCGACTCGTACAGCTTCGGGTCGCCCGTGGTGACCCATGCCTGGCCGTACCGGGCGGCGAGCTTCATTCCGCGCGGGCCGGTGGCGGCCACCGCGAACGGCAGCCGGGGCCGCTGCACACAACCGGGGATGTTCCGGGCCTCGTTCGCCGAGTAGAACCTGCCCTCGTGCGTCACCGAGGGCTCACGCAGCAGCTGGTCGAGCAGCGGTACGAACTCGTCGAAGTGGTCGGCCCGCTCGCGCGGCGTCCACGGCTCCTCGTCGCTCCGGCGCAGTGTCGTGGCGTCGAAGCCGTTGCCACCGGCGCCGATGCCGAGGGTGAGGCGCCCGTCGGAGACGTCGTCGAGCGTGATGAGGTCCTTGGCGAGCGTGACGGGGTGCCGGAAGTTGGGGGAGGTGACGAGGGTGCCCAGGCGCAGTCGGCGGGTGGCGGCGGCCGCGGCGGTGAGGGTCGGTACCGCGCCGAACCAGGGGCCGTCGCGGAAGGTCCGCCAGGCCAGATGGTCGTAGGTGTAGGCGGCGTGGAAGTCGAGTTCCTCGGCTCGCTGCCACGCTTTCTTCCCCTTGGCCCACGGGTAGATCGGAAGGATCACGGTGCTCAGACGCATGAGCAGAGCCTACGCGGCGGCCGAAGGTCGCCATCCTCACATCCGACGTCGACGATTTGTCCCGGTTGTGCGGCAGCAAGGTCCGGCTCATCGGCCTCTGACCGCAGCACTGTCCCGAAGTCGGTCACCGGAGTCCGCAAGAGCAGGGTGCCGGTCGGGTACGCAGGTCAGCGCATGATGCATGAACGAGGCGCGACTGACGTGGACTTGTGCCCCAGCGCCCACGGGCCTGTCGTTCGTGTCACGCCTCGGTCTGCTGCCAGACCGCGGTGAGTGCTGTGATCGGGTCGGTATCGGCCGGTGCCGCGGGCCACCATTCGCCGTCGTCACCCCGGAGGTAGGGATACCAGCAGGTGTCGGGGCCCAGGCGCAGCTGGATGCCGTGGTCGGTGAGGGTGAGGCGGTTGCGCCAGGTCCGGAGAGGGCCGGGTGTGGTGGTCATCTCGGTGAGGGCTGTGGTCAGAGTGGCGCGGGCGGCCGACATCGTCGCCGGGGCTGGGGTGTGGGGTTGTTCGGCGACGGTGAGGCCCGTCGTGCCGCCGTGGCGCCAGGCGCGGGTGAGGCGGGCGAATTCGGTCGGTCTGGTGCCGGTGTTCTCGATCAGGTGGTGGAACCACTCGGGGCCGGGCCTGCACGCGGCGATCCGTACCGTGTCCTGGTGCTGGGTCAGGTGCAGGTCGGCGGTGTCACCCGCGAGGAGTCGTACGGCGCGTGCGGCGGTGTCGGCTACGAGGTGCTCCAGGTCCGTGGAGGTGAGGCCGCTGTCGGGTGGTGGGGCTACGGGCAGGGTAGTGGTGTGGGCGGCCGGTGCGGGGAGTTCTGGCAGCCCGGGGGCGTGTTCGGCCCAGTCGGTGTACGCGGCGGAGGCCGGGACGCCGGTCGGGGCCGGCGGGCTCGCTGCCTGCCGGGGCACCGTACGGCGTGTGCGCAGCTGGGCGAGGACCTCCTCGCGGCCTCGGCCGCGCAGCGCGAAGAGCACGAACGGGTCGGCGTCGATGGCGGCGGCGATGGCGTAGCAGAGCGCGGCGGCGTGTTTGCAGGGGTATCCCCAGTCGGGGCAGGAGCAGTCCGGGTCGAGTTCGGTGGGCTGAGGGAGAAGGGGGACGCCCGCCTGCCGGGCGTCGTCGACGAGTTCGGCGGGCATCTCGCCGTCGAGGAGCGCCGCCAGATGCCCGGCACGGGCCGCGACGGTGTCGAGGAGGGTGTCCCACTGGGCGTCGGTGAGGACGGGCAGACGGACCGAGGAGCGGTACGGGCTCGGCCGGCTGCCCTGGACGGCGGCCTTGACCCGGCCCGGGGCGACATCGGCTGGGCCGACCTTGCCCTGACGGGCGTAGGTACGTCCGCGGGACAGACGTCCGGCGTCCAGGGTGGAGTCCTCCAGGGCCGTCACCCACGCCTGGCCCCACCAGGTCGTGGCGAAGGCGCGCTTGCCGCGGGCGGGTGCGCGGCGCTGGCCGGGGAATGAATGGGTCATGACTGCCTTCCCAGGGCGACGAGTTCGGCGAGGTCGGCGTCGGACAGTTCGGTCAGGGCGGCCTCGCCGGAGCCGACGACGGCGTCGGCGAGCGCGCGCTTGGACTCCAGCAGCTGCGCCACCTTGTCCTCCACGGTGCCCTCCGCGATGAGCTTGTGCACCTGGACGGGCCTGTCCTGCCCGATGCGGTAGGCGCGGTCGGTGGCCTGGTCCTCGACCGCAGGGTTCCACCAGCGGTCGTAGTGCACGACGTGGGTGGCGCGGGTGAGGTTGAGCCCCGTGCCCGCCGCCTTCAGCGACAGCAGGAACACTGGTACCTCACCGCGCTGGAAGCGCTCCACCATCTCCTCGCGCCGCGCGACGGGGGTGCCGCCGTGCAGGAAGAGGGTGGGGGTGCCGCGTTCGGTGAGATGTTTCTCCAGGAGGGTCGCCATCTGCTTGTACTGGGTGAAGACCAGCACCGACTCGCCCTCGGCGGTGATGGTGCCGAGCAGCTCGTCGAGCAGGTCGAGCTTGCCGGAACGGCCGCCGAGCGGCGTGGACTGGCGCAGGTACTGGGCGGGGTGGTTGCAGATCTGTTTCAGCCCGGTCAGCAGCTTGAGCACCAGACCGCGGCGGGCGATGCCCTCGGATTCCGCGATCTTCGCCATGGTCTCGCGGACCACCGCCTCGTAGAGGCCCGCCTGTTCGGCCGTCAGCGCCACGACCCGCTCGGTCTCGGTCTTGGCCGGCAGCTCGGGCGCGATTCCCGGGTCGGACTTCCTGCGGCGCAGCAGGAAAGGGCGCACGAGACGGGACAGGCGTTCGGCGGCCTCGGGGTCCTCGCCCGACTCGATGGCGCGGGCGTGCCGGTCTCGGAAGGCCGCGAGGGGGCCGAGGAGCCCCGGAGTGGTCCAGTCGAGGAGCGCCCACAGCTCGGAGAGGTTGTTCTCCACGGGCGTGCCGGTGAGGGCGACGCGGGCGCGGGCGGGCAGGGCGCGCAGCTCGCGGGCGGTGACGGCGTAGGGGTTCTTGACGTGCTGCGCCTCGTCCGCGGCGATCAGCGACCAGTCGGTCCCGGCGAGGGCTTCGCGGTCGCGGCGCAGCACCCCGTAGGTGACCAGGACGATCTCATCGCCGGCCAGGTCGTCGAGGTGGCGCTCGCCGCCGTGGTAGCGGCGCACGGGAGTGGACGGCGCGAACCGGGCCGCCTCGCGCTCCCAGTTGCCGAGCAGGGAGGCCGGGCAGACGACGAGGGTGGGGCCGGCGGTCGCGGGGTCGGTCTGGCGGTGCAGATGCAGGGCGAGAAGGGTGATGGTCTTGCCCAGGCCCATGTCGTCGGCGAGGCAGCCGCCGAGGCCGAGCTCGCACATCTCGGCCAGCCAGGCGAGGCCCCGCCTCTGGTAGTCGCGCAACATGGCTTTGAGCGCGGCGGGCTGCGGGGCGGGAGTACGTGACTCGGGATCGCGGATACGGGCGACGAGGTCGCCGAGCGCGCCGACCGCCGCACAGGGGATCTGCTCGCCGTCCCTTTCCACCTCGCCGGTCAGCGTGGCGCTCAGCGCCTCCATGGGCGTGAGCGGTTCCATCCGGCGGCGCCTGACGCGGGCCACCAGCTTCGGGTCAGCGACCACCCACTGGTCACGCAGCCGGACCAGAGGGCGGCGCGTCTCGGCGAGGGCGTCCATCTCGGCCTCGGTGAGCGGCTCGCCGCCGAGCGAGACCTGCCAGCGGAAGTCGAGGAGTGCGTCGGCGCCGAGGAGTCCGCCCGCACTGGAGCCGGGGGCGGTGCGCTGCCCGATCTCCGCGGTCGCGGTGAGTGCCTTGACCAGCTCGCGCGGCCAGTGCACGTCGATGCCGGCCGAACGCAGTGTGTCGGTGGCGTCGCCCAGCAGGTCGAAGGCATCGTCGTCGGACAGGCGGAGTTCGTCGGGAGCGGCGTCCCTCAGCAGCCGCTGAAGCGGAGGCCAGGCGCGGGCTCCGCGGCGCAGCGCCAGCAGCGTCTCGGTCTCGGCGCGCGGGCCGAGCAGCCGTTCCACCTCGTCCGGCTCGCTCCACAGCCGGGCGGCCTCGACGACGAGCCCCGGATCCGCCGCGGTGTGCAACTGCGGCACGGCCCGGAACACTCGGCGCCGTCCCTCCGGGGGGTCGACGCGCAAGGAGACGCCGACATCGGCGGTGAACGCGGCGGCGGTCTCCTCGGCCCACTCGCGCAGGGCGGGTACGGCACGCGTCTCGCGCCAGGCGTACGGCAGCGCCCCCATGGCGAGCGGCGCGGCCGGGGTGCGGACCAGGTCGTCGGCGACCGCGTCGCAGAACTGGCGTACCAGCGCGGCGGGTTCGGCGATCCGCACCGGAGGGGGGCCGGGCTCGGGCAGACAGTGGGCGTGGGGCGGGAACGCGGCGGCGAGGGCGTCCAGGGTCTGACGCTGGGCGGCGGTGTAAGGCCCCGCCTGCCAGGTGTCGTAGCCGGCGGGGGTGAGGGCGGGGTGGAGGCGGCCGTCGGCGAGCAGCCGGAGCGCGAGGCGGGCGGCGGCCTGCCAGGCGGCGGCGGACGGATTCGGTGGCTGCGCCCCTGTCAGGGCGGCGACGGCGAGGGCGGCGGGCAGCGCGTGGCCCGTCACCTTGCGCCGCCTGACCGAACGGCCGTGCGGCAGCACCAGTTCCGCCGTGTCGGTCTCGACGCCGGTGGGTGCCGTGTCCTCGGCGGCGGCCGCCCCGGCGGGCTGCCACAGCAGCAGTCGGCCGAGGCGGGCGGGCTCCCCGGGCAGGAACACCGCCGCCCAGCCGTTGTCGAGCAGGCCCCGCGCCCAGGAGGCCGACTCGGGTGCCGCCAGCGGCAGCACACTCCTGCGGCCCGTGCCCGGCTCCCGTGCGACGACTCGTGCCACCTTCCTCAACTCCATCCTTCTGTGAGCGAGCCGCACCGTGCCTCGCTCATCACCACGTACCCGGCGTTCTCCGGTGAGTTCCGCCGCCCAGCCGTCACCGGCGGGAGCGCGCCTTGTTCGCCGCGGTGCGGATGCGTTTGGCCAGCCGCTTGTCGACGTCGCGCAGGCTCTCGCCCAGCTCGGCAAGCACCTGGGTGGTGGCCGGGTGCTCCACTCGCCAAAGGTCGTCCACCCGCTGTTCGAGCACCTCTGGTGCCACGTTCGGGTTCTCCTGGAAGCCCAGGAGCAGCTCCTCGTCCTCCTGGGCACCGACGAAGAGCGAGAGACCGTCGATGAACAGCCACAACCGGGCCTGCTCCGCGCGCGCCGCATCCGCGTACGCGTCCGCCTCAGGGCGTGCGCCCAGGGCCGCAGCGGCCACCTGGCGGCATCCCTCGACGTCGGAGTCCGCCGCCTTGCGCAGCACGCGCAGTGCTCGCGAGTCGTCGAGTACGGCCAGCACCGGCTGGACCACGGCGCGTCTGGCCGCGATGTCGGGGCCGTCGCCCGCACAGGCGTCGAGCAGTCCCACCGCGGCGTCGGCCCCGGAACGGTGCTTCAGCCACCCTTCGACCTCTTGGCGCGTCTCCTCGGGGGAGTAGCCCAGAAGGCCCTGGAGGAGGGTGTCTGCGTCGGCTTCGGCGTACTCGCCGAGCAGCGGTGCGAGCGCACCGCATTCCATCAGGTAGGCGCGCAGCCCGTGGCGGCCGAGCGGGGTGAGCCGCATGCGGTCCCCGTTCTCGTGGTCCCACGGCCGGCCCGACGCGTCCGACCAGGCATCCGAACCGGCGAGCCCGCGCCCGCTGACGGCGTTCAGGGGCGTGGCCAGGAGATCCTCGGCCGCGACGACATCATGGTCACCGGGCACGAACTCCACCGCGCCCAGGTGGGCGAGCTCTTCCGCCAGGTCCCGGAAGGCCGTCGCGAACAAGGCCAGGAGGAAAACGAGCTCGGGCCCTTCAGCACCCGCCTCTCGGGCTTTCGCCCGCAGGTCGTCGATCTCCACCCAGGCGCCGTCCAGGGCGTCGTACAGCTGCCCGATCAGCGCGTCGGCGATCTCGGCCGACAGCTCGCCCAGCTCGCCGAGCGGTTCGTCCAGTACCCCCGTCTCGTCGATCTCCTCCAGCAGGTCGCCCAGGGTGACGGACCAGAGCTCCAGAAGATTCTCGCCGGCGAAGTCGGCTGTCTCGCTACCCCAGGCGCGGCCCCCGCTGATCGTGATCAGCCCGCGGTTCACGGCGAAACTCCACGGCTCGTCGAGAACGTCCACGTCCTTGGCGCTGCGCAGCGCCTTCAACGCACGGGCCCGGGCGGCGGCCTCGGCGTACGGCGAGGCCTCGTCGGCGAACTCCCATAGCCGGAGATCCTCGACGGCCTCACGGGCGAGCGCGGGACGCAGCACCCGGCTCGCGGTGACCTGCCGTCCCTCGCGACACCAGGTGGTGAGCCGCAGCGCCGAATCGAAGAGCGGGACATCCCGCACAGCCGCCGCGAGATCCTCCCGCGGAGCCAGGGTGACCGGGCGCAGCACGGGCATACTCGCGACCGGTCCGTCGACTCCGGGGTCGACCGGGCCGCCCGACCCTCGGCAGCGCCCGCAGGCGCACGATGCCGTGTCCTCGGCAGCCGGCTGTCCCCCACCGCCGCGCCCGGCCCGGGTACCGGCCGACGGCTTCGCCGTACCGGGCACCGTGTCCGGCGTCAAACGGGCCAGCCGCTCAGCGATCCCCTCCCGGGGGAAGGCTGCCGGGTCGTAGCCGGCCGACCGCAGCTCGGCGACCAGCTCGTCGTACGGGCCGTCTCCCGCCCTGTCGGGTACTTCGAGGCGTGCCAGTACCTCGCCCAGGCCCCACACCCCGCCGATGTCCTCAGCCGGTACGTCGGCACGACGGCCGCCGACGCAGCGCACCGCTCGCTCCGCGCCGACCGGTTGCGGCAGTGTCTTCTCCAGCGTGATCCGGTGCTCCCAGTCATCGCCGAAGTCGTAGACATAGCGCAGCCGCGCCCCGTCCTCGGGCAGAACATCACCGAGCGCGGTGGCGTGCTGGTCTCTGCTGCCGGGGCCGAAGCCGAGATCGATGTCGGTGAGCCGGGCCGCGTCGCCGTACACCCGGCCGGACTCGTCGGTGAAGAGGTGTAGATGGCCACCCTGCCAGCCGAAGGCGGCCTGGACGGCGTCGTGCAGGGTGCGAAGAGAGGTGTCGGACGGCAGTACGAGGCGCCGCCACAGAGGCGGCTGGGTGCCGTACAGCGCGATCTTCAGCTGGAGATCGGACGGGGCCGCCCCCGTGTCTCGTCGCATCCTTTGTCTCCCACCTGTCCGAGGCCGCTCGAATGGCCCCAGCATGACGGTCGCGTGTGACCCAGCCCAAACCGGATCACTTCGGCGGAGGCCACTTCGGTCGTGGGGGCCCCGGTATCGCTCGCAGCGGATACCCTGCGTCCGCGCACCGACCTCGCGGCCCCGCCATTCGCGGACGCAGGTCGCCGAACTGAGGAAGCTCACGGACAACGATTCCGGTTATGTCGCCGAGGCGGTGGCGCGGCAGTTGCGGCACCAGCTTCTGGGGGCGGACCTCCTGCGCCACCAGGAGGAACACGGGGCCTTCACCGAGGAGGAGCTGGCGGAGGCCCGTTCCAGGATCTCCGGGACGGCGAGCGCCGACGGGTCGGCGAGCGCGGCGTGAACGATCATGCCGAGACCGTGGTCCCGGACTCCCAAGGACTCTCCGCCTGGATCGCGCAGGACCGCAAGATCCTTGCCGTGTTCCAGGTGCTCCACGCCATGGTGCCGATTTCGTCATCGACGCCAACACCATTGTGGAAGTCAGCCATGCACGCGTGAACATGCCTCGGCCGCGGTGGGCGCTGCCCCGGGTCAAAGTAGAGCCGGTGACCGAGGGCGCGGCGAAAGCGTCCGCGGAACTGCTCAAGGCTGCGGGCCTGCACGGCCACAAGTACGCGATCGACGCGACAGTCGCCGAGGTGGCACTGCGCCAGCCGGGGGCCGGTGGTCGTATTGACGTCCGACATCGACGACATGACGCGGCTGTGTGGGGGCCGCGTCCGGCTCATCGGCATCTGAGCGGACGGGCGCAGGTGCCCGTGCGCCGGCCCCGGAGGGAATCCGTCCTGGTCACACCGTGATGGGTGAAAAAGGCTTGACTGAGGTGACGAGGGTGCCCAGGCGCAGTCGGCGGGTGGCGGCGGCCGCGGCGGTGAGGGTCGGTACCGCGCCGAACCAGGGGCCGTCGCGGAAGGTCCGCCAGGCCAGGTGGTCATAGGTGTAGGCGGCGTGGAAGCCGAGGTCCTCGGCCCGCTGCCAGATCTTCTGTCCTTCGGCCCACCGGTGGATGGGGAGGATTACCGTGCTCAGACGCATGACCCCGACGATACGCGCGCTTCCCGCTGCCACGGATATGCCGACGGAGCAGATTCGGGAAGCCACGCCGATGTCGCGACGCGGGCCGCTACTGTGGCGTCATGGGCACGCTGGGCAGGACCGAACTCGAGGCCATGATCGAAGAGGCGACTGTCGACGCCTACGACGAGGGCGAGCAGCTGACCGGTCTGTTCACCATGCTTGAGGAGCGCCTCGGTCTGCCCTTCTCCACCGCGGTTCTCGGCGTCGGGGTAGCTGTGCACGGCGTCGACCTCACGCCTGACGGCAGGATCGTCGCCCTGTGCTCCCGGGGCCGCGTCCGGCAGTCGATCGGCATCCTGGAGCTGCCGTTGCCCAGCCCGGCGCCCGAGGGGGCGGAATGGATCGAGGCGTACCGTCACTGGGCCGGTTGAGGCCGGGCACCTCTCACTTCACGCGGAACCGGCTCGTACGAAAGGGCTCAATGTGGCTGAGGCCGCACAAGGCGCGCATCAGGGTGCCGGTGAACCGTCGCTGGCCGATCTCATCGAGCACAGCGCCGAGTTGAAAGAGAAACTGGTCGCCTTCGCTCAGAGCGCCCGCTTCGACCGGTGGCTGACGCCCCTCCTGCTGGATGCCGCCGGGCCTGCAAGGCAGCTGGACGAGGGTGAGGCCATCCGGATCACCGACCACTTCATCCTGCGGTATCGGCTGCCGGACGGTTCGACCGTGGTGGACCGGTTCGTCGCAGGACGGAAGGACTTGACCGCGGCCGACCGGGAGATGCTGCTCGGCTGGCGTGACCCGGTCGAGGGCATCTTCGAGATCCGGCGCAAGGACGGGGATGCCGTCGTCCTGCTGAACCTTGTCGACGACCTGGAGTACCGCACGTACTCGAATGTCGGGCCGGCGGCGTTCCGCGGAGTGTCCAAGGGAGGATTCCTCCACACCTGCCTGGTACCCGTCCACTCGGGCGACGGGGCGTGGCTGGTGTCCGGGGCGATGTCGTACTACCCCAGGTCCAGTGCCACCGACATCGCACAGGCGGCGCTCGAACTGGCCACCGTCCAACCCGAGCTGGTCTTCCGCAACCCCGAAAAGATCGAGCAGGGGTGGCAGCGGATGCGGGAGGACCGGGCCGCGTTCGTAGAGTTCTGCGGCAGCGACGAGCTGGTCCTTTCGCCTGCCGAGGCCGAGGACCTCCTCAACGCCTACTATCGCCACCGTCAGGAGGCCGCCGTCGCCGCACAACCCGGCCGTGCCCCGCGCAGGCGGCTCCCCTGCCTGGACCTGCCCTTGTTCGAACTTCCGCCGGAACTGGCGGACTCGGACACCATCGGTGTCATCTACGACCAGATCGACGGGCTCAACTTCTACGCCGACTACGGGATGCTGCGGGACCTCTTCGCGGACACCGCCGTCACGGGACGCAGGCGACACCAGGATCTGCTGCGCACGTACCTGCGTGAGGAGTCGATCGCGCCATTGCCGATCCGCCGTCTGGCCGCCGCTCACCCGGAGACCGCTGACGAGGTGTTCCGGAAGCTCCTGCGGAAGCCCGGTTTCACCTGGAGCGAGCATGGTGAGAGGCTGCTGCGCCGACGCAAGCCCTGGTACTACGAGAACGAGCCCCGTCCGGGCGTTTCCGTCATCGGCGACCGCCTCAGCAGGCTCGCCGCCGGCAGCCGGTAGTCACCGTCCCATATCGAGGAGGCCGTACAGCGGCAGCTCCAGTGCGAGGCCATCGACGAGTACATCGCCACCGCTGAAGCGGAGCACGGCCCTGTCGACCCTGCTGAGGTGGCGGACAAGGCCGAGCGCATCCGCGTCCACCACGCTGCCCACCACGGTGAGTCCGCTCCGGCGGACACCGCATGAGCGGGACTCTCGTTCTCGACAGCGAGTCCCTCTCGCTGATCAGTTGCGGAACCGCAGGAACGCGGGCGGCACGGCAGCGGTGAGCCAGACGCCGTTGGCGCTGACATAGAAGGTGTGGCCCGCGTGGTGCATCGCGCCCGCGTCCACGGACAGGACGACGGGCCGGCCGCGCCGGGCACCGACCCTGGTCGCCGTCTCGCGGTCGGGCGAGAGATGGACGTGCGTGCGGTCCATGGGCCGCAACCCCTCGCTCCGGATCGAGTCCAGCGCGTGGCCCACCGTGCCGTGGTAGAGGTACGCCGGCGGTTCGGCCGGCGGCAGGTCGAGATCCACCGGGACGGTATGGCCCTGGCTCGCGCGGATCCGGTCGTTCTCGACGGCGAAGCGCTGCTTGTCGTTGACGGCGACGACATGGTCGAGCTCGGCCCGGGTGAGGGGGAAGTTGTTGCGGGCCACGGCCCGCAGCAGCGTGTCGATCGGCACCCAGCCATTGGCGTCGAGCGTGATGCCGATCCGCTCCGGTTGATGCCGCAGGTGTTTCGAAAGGTACTTGGACACCTTGACGGTGCGTCTTTCATCCATACCGGCAGGGTGCCAGTGAGGGCCTTCCCGGTGCATGCGGGTTTCGCTCACGACGTGCCGAAGTAATTCTCCTCCACAGGTTTGATCCACAGTCAGTTCGACTTATCCACAGGCTAATTGGCGATTCTGTGGACAAGTCGAAGTGATATCAACCACTTTGGTCAACTTGCTCCACTTTGACGTGAGGTGAAACAAGTGCATCCAATGTCCGTGATTGCACCTCGCGTTCAGCGGCCGCCGCGACGAAGGCGGAGACGTTCTCCGTGCCAACCAGCTGCTGGACAGCCCGGATCGTGCTCGGCGGCAGATCCACTCCGAGTGCCGTGAGTGACGGGGAATCCACGCCGATGGGCGTGTCCGCCCCGAGGTGATGATGCAGATGACGGGTGGCGAACGTCCTCATCGCACGGGCCAGTTCGGCGTCCACCGTCTGCTGGGCGAGCGGACGCAGTCTGCGCACCATGGCGGCAGCCTCGGCCGCGTCCGAGTCGGTCGGCGGCCGATGGCCGAGATAGCGGGCGAAGACGTGCTCGGTGGTGAACTCAAGGAAACGCGAGGCGATCTGCTCGACCTGACCGCGAAGTTCCCTCAGATGCCCGGAGATTGCGCTGAGCGGCACGCCCGCAGCGTGCAACTCGACCGCCACGGCCAGCTCCTGGGGGCTCGGTACCAGGAATTCGTCGTCCCTGCCCGGAATGCGTTCGAGTACGCCGAGGTCCACCGCCTCGGCGACCGCCTCGTCGTCCGAGGTCCCGCCGAACTTGAGGTTCAGCTCGTCCCGGGTGATCCGGTCGGCCTGTTCGTCCGTCCAGGGGCCGTGCACCTCGGCGACGAGCCCGAGCACCCCGCCCAGCCCGCGGCCGGTGTCCCAGGCGTCCAGGAGCTCCTTGATGCTGGCCAGCGTGTAACCGCGATCCAGTAGATCGGCGATCTGCCGGAGCCGGGCGAGATGGGTGTCCCGGTACACATTGGCCCGGCCGCGCCGCTCCGGTGTCGGCAGCAGGCCGCGGTCCTGGTAGGCGCGGATCGTGCGGACGGTGGCCCCGCTCGCGTGCGCCAGGTCCTCGATCCGGTACTCGGCGGCGGCCTGCCGGTCCGTCGCCGCCGACGACCGCCCGGGGCCGCTCACAGCGGCGGCTTCAGCCGGGCGATCCCGCGCAGCGCGCCGGGGCTGAACCGGGACAGGAGGCGGGCCCCGCGGGCCTCCGGCGTCACCGGCACGACGGCCTGGTTGCGCACCACCGCTTTGAGGATCGCGTCGGCGACCCGCTCCGGCGGGTAGTTGCGGAGCCCGTACAGCCGGCTGGTCCGCTTGCGCAGACGCTTCTCCTCCGCGGCGTCGGCACCGGCGAAGTGCGTCGTCGCGGTGATGTTCGTGTTGACGATGCCGGGACAGATGGCGCTGACCCCGATCGACCGCTCGGCGAACTCGGCCCGCAGGCATTCGCTGAGCATCAGCACCGCCGCCTTGGAGGTGCTGTACGCGGGCAGCGCCCGGGACGGCTGATAGGCGGCGGCGGAAGCCGTGTTGACGATATGGCCGCCCTGGCCACGCTCGGCCATCTGCCTGCCGAAGATCCGGCAGCCGTGGATGACCCCCCACAGATTGACGTCGAGGACGTTCTTCCAGTCCTCGCTCGTGGTGTCCAGGAAGGAGCCGGACAGGCCGATCCCGGCGTTGTTGACCAGGACGTCGACGATTCCGTACTCGGCGGCGACCTTCTCGGCGAGCTTCTCCATCGCCTGCTCGTCGCTGACATCGACCGCCTCGCCCCAGGCGGCCGGGGCACCGATCAGCCGGGCCATCTCGGCCGTCCTGGCGGCTCCCTCCGCGTCCCGGTCCACGGCCACCACTCGGGCACCTGCCTCGGCGAACGCGAAAGCGGTGGCCCGGCCGATGCCGCCGGCCGCGCCCGTCACGAGGACCAGCCGGCCGCCGAACCTGTCCGCGTACGCCCCGGTCGGCGCGGTGTCCTGCACCGGGCCGCCGTTCTCCTTGGCCGCCTCGTTCGCGGCGACGAACTCGCTTATCCAGGCGGCGAGCTGGTCCGGCCTGGTGCGCGGCACCCAGTGCTTGCCGTCCAGCGACCTGCGTACCAACTGGGGCGCCCACAGCTCCAGTTGGTCGTACAGCTTCTCCGAGAGGAAGATGTCGCCGGTCGGCGTGATCAGCTGGACCGGCACATGCGCGTAGGCGTCGGTGCGCGGTCGGCTCAGCCGGGCGCGGACGTTGTCGCGGTAGAGCCAGGCGCCGTGCGCCGCGTCGCCGGGCAGTGAGGCTGTCGGGTAGTCGCCCGCCGGTACCTTCTCCAGCCGCTGGAGTATCCGCGGCCACTGCTTGCCGAGCGGGCCGCGCCAGGCGAGCTCGGGCAGGACCGGCGTATGCAGCATGTAGACGTACCAGGACTTGGCGCCCTGGCCGAGCAGCTGGCCGACCCTGCGCGGGGTGGGCCGGGTCATCCGCTGCTTGATCCAGTGCCCGAAGTGGTCCAGGGAAGGGCCGGACATCGAGGTGAACGAGGCGATCCGGCCCTCGGTCCGCTTGACCGTGACGAACTCCCAGGCCTGGACCGACCCCCAGTCGTGCCCGACGAGATGCACCGGCCGGTCCGGACTCACCGCATCGGCGACGGCCAGGAAGTCGTCGGTGAGCTTCTCCAGGGTGAAGCCGCCGCGCAGTGGCTTCGGGGCCGTGGACCGGCCGTGCCCGCGCACGTCGTACAGCACGACGTGCCACTGGTCGGCCAGCTGCCGCGCCACGTTCGTCCAGACTTCCTTGCTGTCCGGGTAGCCGTGCACCAGGACGACCGTCGGCCGCCCCTCCTCGCCCAACTCGGCGACGCACAGCTCGATTCCGCCCGTACGCACCCGGCGTTCGCGCGCCCCCGGCAGGCTCTGCAGATTCATGCCGCCACCCTTTCCTCGGCCCAGCGCCGCACATGCGGCAGATCGTCGTCCAGCCAGAAGGCGCTCTGCTCGGGGTCCTTGGAGTCGGTGACCACCAGGATCTCCTCGAACTTGGCACCCGTACCGCGGAATCCGAGATGCGGCTCGACCGCCCACAGACCGGGCTGCGGCGGATGGTCGGAGAAGCGGTACGGACTCCACAGCGGCGACCAGCCGTCCCGGTGTCCGTGCAACGCGTCGCTCATCAGCCCCTTGAGGGACTGGGTGCCGAAGCCGAACACATGCGGGGACCAGCGGCGTTCGGCGACGCGGTCGACCTTGTGGGCGATGACACCGAAGGGGTAGGCGCGGTGCCTGTTGGCGTACCCCTGCCTGATCATCAGGCGTTCGACGTCCTCGTATATCTCGCGCAGCGAATGCCGCTCGCGCACCTCGCGCAGTATCAGCTCGCGGTGGGCTTCCAGATCGGCCAGCAGCTTGTCGTGCAGGGGGTTGAGCCCGAGACAGCCGGAGTAGCCGATGTCGGCCGTGAAGCCCTTGTACACCGGAGCCATGTCGAGGATGAAGGGCATCCCCGGCTCCAGCTTCCGGTTGGTCGGGAAGAACTGCAGGGGAACCTTGAAGCCGGCGAAGGCCGTGCGGTCCCCGAACCAGGCGAAGGGGAGGTGGAACCAGTCCCGCACGCCGCGCTCGCGCAGCCAGTCGCGCTGCATACGGGCCGCCTCGCGCTCGGTCACCCCGGGCCGGAGCCGGCCCGCGACCGCCTCCGCGCAGGCGTACGCGAGGCTTTGAACCTCTCTGAACCCCCGCAGCTCCGGGGCCTTTTCGTCCTTCACTGCCGAGGTCATGCCACCGTCCGTTCCCTGCCGTGTGCGGTACGTGCCCGTAACGTGACACTGATGAATGTGACAATGTCCGGCGATTACGTCAAGAGGCGTGCGGAGACCTGTGGACAACTCGGTCGGGCCCTGCCCCCGGCCGCGGGACTCATCCCTCGTGGTGGCCCCCTACGGGTCCGTACATCTGGAGTCGGATGCCGATCCAGCCGCCAGGGCTGACGACTGATGTGGCGCGTGCCACTACCTTCGGACTGTGACTGTGATCGCGACCGAAAGCCTGAGCAAGCGGTTCCCCCGGGTGACCGCGCTTGACCGGCTCTCCTTGGACATCGGCCCCGGTGTGACCGGCCTGGTGGGTTCCAACGGAGCCGGCAAGTCCACATTGATCAAGATCCTGCTGGGTCTGTCCCCCGCCACCGAAGGCCGGGCCGCCGTGCTCGGGCTCGACGTCGCCACCAGTGGTGCCGCCATCCGGGAACGGGTCGGCTACATGCCCGAGCACGACTGCCTGCCACCGGACGTCTCGGCCACCGAGTTCGTCGTCCACATGGCGCGGATGTCCGGACTGCCGCCGACGGCAGCGCGCGAGCGCACCGCCGACACGCTCCGGCACGTGGGTCTCTACGAGGAGCGCTACCGCCCCATCGGCGGCTACTCGACCGGCATGAAGCAGCGCGTGAAGCTGGCGCAGGCGCTGGTCCACGACCCGCAGCTGGTCCTGCTCGACGAGCCGACCAACGGCCTCGACCCGGTCGGCCGCGACGAGATGCTCGGGCTGATCCGCCGCGTCCACACCGACTTCGGCATCTCGGTCCTGGTCACCTCGCACCTCCTGGGCGAGCTGGAACGCACCTGCGACCATGTCGTCGTCATCGACGGCGGCACGCTCCTGCGCTCCAGCTCCACCAGCGACTTCACGCAGACCACCACGACCCTCGCGGTCGAGGTCACCGACAGCGACACCCACCCGGACGGCACCGACGCGCTGCGCCAGGTCCTCGCCCGGGCCGGCGTGAAGTTCATCGGCCATGACGGTCTCGATGCGCAGGGGCTGCCCGGCGCGGGCCACATCCTGCTCGTCGAGGCGACCGGCGACGAGACGTACGACATCGTGCGCGACGGCGTCGCCGGGCTCGGACTCGGCCTCGTACGGATGGAGCAGCGGCGCCATCACATCGCCGAGGTCTTCCGTACCGAAGAGGCACCCGCGTCCGCAGCCGCGTCCGCAGCCGCGTCCGCACCCGCGGCGCAGAGCGTGCCCGAGACCGCGGCACTCCGTACAGCAGAAGGGGAGCGGTCGTGATGAGTACCGAGACCGGGACCGTGACCGGGAGCGAGACCTCCCGCATCCACAACATCGGGTACCGCTCCTACGACGGCCTGCGGCTGGGCCGTGGCTATGCGCGGCGCTCGCTCTACTCGCAGTCCCTGCGCGGTGCGTTCGGACTCGGCCGTTCCGCCAAGTCCAAGGTGCTGCCGATGCTGCTCTTCGGCGTGATGTGCATGATCGCGGCGATCATCGTCGCCGTTGCCATCGCCACCCCCGGATCGACGGCCCTGCCGATGAAGTACACCGCCTTCGCGATCTATCTCCAGGCCGTGATCGGCCTCTTCCTCGCCGCGCAGGCACCGCAGTCGGTCTCCCGGGACCTGCGTTTCAAGAGCGTGCCGCTGTACTTCTCGCGGCCGATCGAACGGGTCGACTACGTCGTGGCCAAGCTGGCGGCCATGGCGACCGCGCTCTTCATTCTCACCGGGACACCGCTCGTCATCCTCTATGTGGGCGCGCTGCTCGGGAAGTTCGACTTCGCCGACCAGACCAAGGGATTCGGACAGGGAATGGTCTCGGTGGCGCTGCTCTCCGTGCTCTTCGCCGCGCTGGGCCTGGTGATGGCCGCGCTGACACCGCGCCGCGGCTTCGGTGTCGCCGCGGTGATCGCCGTACTGACCATCACCTACGGCGCGGTCTCCACGGTCCAGGCCATCGCCTGGCAGACGGGCTCCGCCGGGGCGATCGAGTGGCTGGGGCTCTTCTCCCCCATCACGCTGATCGGCGGCCTGCAGACCGCGTTCCTCGGGGCCAACTCGGCCTTCCCCGGAGGGGCGGCCCCCGATGCCGGGGTCGGCGTGGTCTATCTGATCGTTGTTCTCGCGCTCGTCGCCGGCTCGTACGCCGTACTGATGCGCCGCTACCGGAGGGTCGGGCTGTGACCACCATCGAGATCGACCACACCTCGCGCTGGTTCGGCAATGTGGTCGCCGTCAACGACGTGAGCATGACGGTGGGGCCGGGCGTCACCGGTCTGCTCGGGCCGAACGGTGCCGGAAAGTCCACGCTGATCAACATGATGGCCGGCTTCCTCGCCCCGTCGACGGGCGCGGTCACGCTGGACGGCAGGGCGATCTGGCGCAACGAAGCCGTGTACAAGGAGATCGGGATCGTGCCGGAGCGGGAGGGCATGTACGACTTCCTGACCGGCCGCGAGTTCGTCGTCGCCAACGCGGAGCTCCAGGGACTCGGCGACGCGGAGGCGCGGAAGGCGCTGGCCACGGTCGAGATGGAGTACGCGCAGGACCGCAAGATCTCGACGTACAGCAAGGGCATGCGCCAGCGCGTGAAGATGGCGTCCGCCCTGGTCCATGAACCGTCCGTGCTGCTGCTCGACGAGCCGTTCAACGGCATGGACCCGCGCCAGCGGATGCAGCTGATGGAACTGCTGCGACAGATGGGTGCAGAGGGCCGTACGGTGCTCTTCTCCTCCCACATCCTCGAAGAGGTGGAGCAACTCGCCTCCCACATCGAGGTGATCGTGGCAGGACGGCACGCGGCGTCCGGCGATTTTCGCAGGATCCGCCGTCTGATGACGGACCGCCCGCACCGCTATCTCGTACGGTCCAGCGATGACCGCGCCCTCGCCGCCGCGCTGATCGCCGACCCGTCGACGGCCGGTATCGAGGTGGACCTGGGCGAACGGGCCCTGCGTATCCAGGCGGTCGACTTCGGACGCTTCACCGAGCTGCTGCCGAAGGTCGCACGTGAGCACGGAATTCGTCTTCTGACCGTTTCGCCGTCCGACGAGTCCCTCGAATCGGTCTTTTCCTATCTCGTAGCGGCCTGAGTAGTGGCCTGAAAGGAGCTGTGAAGCGTCATGTACGACCCCACAGTCGCCCGGCTCACCTACCGGGCCCTGCTCGGCCGGCGCCGGGCCGCCATCCTGTTCGTCCTGCCGGCGCTGCTGGTGGTCATCGCCGTCGCGGTGCGGGCGTTCGCCGGGTCCGACGACCAGGTGGCCTCGGACGTGCTGGGCGGCTTCGCCATCGCCACGATGGTGCCGCTGATCGGTGTGATCGCCGGAACCGGGGCCATCGGCCCTGAGATCGACGACGGATCGATCGTCTACCTGCTGGCCAAGCCGGTGAAGCGGCCGACGATCATCTTCACCAAGCTGATCGTGGCCATCGCCGTGACGATGGTCTTCTCCGCGCTGCCCACGCTGATCGCGGGCCTGATCCTCAACGGCAACGGCCAGCAGATCGCGGTGGCCTACACCATCGCGGCACTGGTCGCCTCGATCGCGTACAGCGCGCTGTTCCTGCTGCTGGGCACCGTCAGTCGGCACGCGGTCGTCTTCGGCCTCGTCTACGCGCTGGTGTGGGAGGCACTGTTCGGCACCCTGGTGCCCGGGGCGCGCACGCTCAGCGTCCAGCAGTGGTCCCTCGCGGTCGCCGAGAAGGTCGGCGGGGCGGGCGCGATCACCTCCGATGTCGGACTGCCGACTGCGACGGTCCTGCTGGCCGCGGTCACGGTGGTGGCGACCTGGTACGCGGGCCAGAAGCTGCGCACGCTGAAGCTGGCCGGGGAGGAGTGACCGGGGGTCTGCCTCCCGGCGCAGCCACCCGAGTGCTCCGTTCCTGATCTCTCCGGAACTCGTCAACCCTCGCCTACCGGGCGGGGGTTGATGCATTTCGGACAGTCGTACGCGTAACTGTACGGTTATCCGTTCGTTGGGCGGGGTGCGTGGAGGCAACTGGGATCTGTGGCGTCGTAGCTTTCGTGAAACAGGGATTGCCGATGCCGGCGAGGGAGTACCCGCCGGGTCGGTCATCGAGTGAGTGGCAACCGTGAGCGTCCTCCGCCCCTCGAAGCCCGGGACAGGGCTGCCCGTCGTCGGTTTCACGATCGGAAGGCATGTCCATGCCCACAGAAGTCGCCCTGCTCGAATCGCGTGCGCTGCGCGTGGAGCAGATGGAGCGCGTCGATGTCCTCGACAAGGTCAAGAGCCTTGTCACGCTCCCGGACGGAATTCACCTTCGCACAGAGGATGTGGCTCGGTACTTCGAAGTATCCACAACCGCCGTCAGAAGGCTCACCGACCGCCATCAGAACGAGTTGACGGAGAACGGGATGCAAGTGCTGCGCGGTGCTGACCTGCGCTCCTTCCATAGCGACATGATGTCGCTATGGGCGGGGGAGGTGCCGGAAAGTTATCCATAGGCAGCGACCCAGCTCCGGGTCTACACCCGCAGGACCGTCCTCAACGTCGCGATGCTTCTTCGCGACAGCGACATCGCCCGATGCGTCCGTACGTATCTGCTCGACGCCGAGCAGGACCTGCGCGCGGGGTACGCCTCCCTCGAACACCGCGTCACCCGAGTGGAGAGCTGCCTCGCCGGAGTCGGCACCGCGCTCCAGGAGCTCGGGCCCGTCCTCAACCGGATGTCGCACCGGCTCGACAGCCTCGACCGGAGGCTGGACGTCACGCATCAGGTAGTCGGCGCCATGAGCGTGCGACTGGGCCACATGTCCGAGGCCATCGTCCGTATCGACGGCAGGATGGATGAACTCGCCCGCAACCTGAAGGATCTGAGCCGCCGCAACAGCAAGCAGCGCTGATCCGGCAGGAGTTCTCGGCCTTTCGGCGCCGCCCGGAGAAGAGCACCGCCCCGAAAACGGGTGGCGTCGAAAGGCCGTCCCCGGCACAGTGATGGGGACGGCACCCGCCGACACGCACACCACGGGCCAGGGGAGGAGCGCGACTATGACCGAGAGTCCGAGTCCGTCGAGTTCCCCGCAGGGCGGACCCGAGCCGGCGCCGGAGTAGTCACCTACGACTCCGCCGTGCCGCTCGGAGCAGAACGCCCGGGGCGGCCTTGTCTGCGCATCGCGCGGCCGCCCACCCGGAGGATTGGCCGAGTGGTAAGGCAGCGGCTTGCTAAGCCGTCGTCGGGGCCGTGAACCCCGCGCGCGTTCGATCCGCGCATCCTCCGCCGCAGCAGGGCCGCGTACCAGTACGCGGCCCTGATCCACGCACCTACGGCTGGAGCAGCTGTTCCAGCACCACAGCGATGCCGTCGTCCTCGTTGGACGCGGTGATCTCCTGGGCCACGGCCTTCAGGTCCTCGTGCGCGTTGGCCATCGCCACGCCCCGACGGGCCCAGGCGAACATCGGGATGTCGTTCGGCATGTCGCCGAAGGCCAGGGTGTCCGCGGCCTTCACGCCCAGCCGGCGCGCGGCCAGCGAGAGACCGGTCGCCTTGCTCAGCCCCAGCGGCAGGATCTCCACCACTCCCGGACCGGCCATGACCACGTCCACGAGGTTGCCGACGGCCGCGCGCGCGGCCTTCGCCAGAGCGTCGTCGTCCAGATCGGGATGCTGGATGTAGACCTTGTTCAGGGGCGCGGACCACAGCTCGGCCGGGTCCTCCACGAAGACGGCCGGAAGCGGACCTTCCTGTACCCGGTAGCCGGGGCCGACCATCACTTCGCCGTCGAGCCCGTCGCGGCTCGCCGCCAGGGCCAGCGGACCGACCTCGGCCTCGACCTTGGACAGTGCGAGACCGGCGAGCTGCCGGTCCAGCGTCAGCGAGGTCAGCAGCTTGCGCTCGCCCGCGTGGTAGACCTGCGCGCCCTGGCCGCAGACGGCGAGCCCTTCGTAGCCCAGGTCGTCCAGGATGTGGCGGGTCCAGGGGACCGCGCGCCCGGTGACGATGATGTGCGCGGCACCGGCCGCGGTGACCGCGGCCAGTGCCTCACGGGTGCGCTCGGAGACCGTGTCGTCGTTACGCAGCAGCGTGCCGTCGAGGTCGGTCGCGACGAGCTTGTACGGAAAGGTCACTTGGCGACCGGCTCCAGAACCTCGCGCCCGCCCAGATACGGCCGGAGCACCTCGGGCACCCGTACCGAACCGTCGGCCAGCTGGTGGTTCTCCAGAATCGCCACGATCGTGCGCGGTACGGCGCAGAGCGTGCCGTTCAGCGTGGACAGCGGCTGGAGCACCTTCTTGCCGTCGCGGGTGTCGCGCATCCGGACGGACAGGCGGCGGGCCTGGAATCCGTTGCAGTTCGACGCGGACGTCAGCTCGCGGTACTTGCCCTGCGTCGGGATCCACGCCTCGCAGTCGAACTTCCGGGAGGCCGAGGCGCCCAGGTCGCCGGTGGCGACGTCGATCACCTGGAAGGGCAGCTCAAGAGCGGTGAGCCACTGCTTCTCCCAGTCGAGGAGCCTGCGGTGCTCCGCCTCGGCGTCCGCCGGGTCGACGTACGAGAACATCTCGACCTTGTCGAACTGGTGCACCCGGAAGATGCCCCGGGTGTCCTTGCCGTACGTACCGGCCTCACGGCGGTAGCAGGGCGAGAAGCCCGCGTAGCGCAGCGGCAGCTTCTCGGCGTCGATGATCTCGTCCATGTGGTACGCGGCGAGCGGGACCTCGGAGGTGCCGACCAGGTAGTAGTCGTCCTTCTCCAGGTGGTACACGTTCTCCGCGGCCTGGCCGAGGAATCCGGTGCCTTCCATGGCGCGCGGGCGGACCAGCGCCGGTGTCAGCATCGGGATGAAGCCGGCCTCGCCGGCCTGCGCGATCGCCGCGTTGACGAGGGCCAGCTCCAGCAGCGCGCCGACACCCGTCAGGTAGTAGAAGCGCGAGCCGGAGACCTTGGCGCCGCGCTCCATGTCAATGGCGCCGAGCTTCTCGCCGAGCTCCAGGTGGTCCTTGGGCTCGAAGCCCTCGGCCCCGAAGTCACGGATCGTTCCGTGCGTCTCCAGGACGACGAAGTCCTCCTCGCCGCCGACCGGCACGTCCTCGTGGACGATGTTGCCGATCTGGAGCATCAGGCGCTTGGCCTCGGCGTCGGCCTCGTCCTGTGCGGCGTCGGCGGCCTTGACGTCGGCCTTCAGCTGCTCGGCCTTCTTGAGCAGCTCGGCGCGCTCGTCGGGCGAGGCCTTGGGGATGAGTTTGCCGAGCGCTTTCTGCTCGGAGCGGAGTTCGTCGAAGCGGACACCGGACGACCTGCGCCGCTCGTCGGCGGAGAGAAGGGCGTCGACGAGTTCGACGTCCTCTCCACGGGCGCGCTGGGAGGCGCGAACACGGTCGGGGTCCTCACGGAGCAGGCGAAGGTCAATCACCCCTCCAGGCTACCGGTGTGCACTTCCCCCGCTCGAACCGATATTGCCGAGCGTGTCACTTTGCCCTAATTGCCTGAATTGGCAATGCTGAGGGAGATTGTGCGGCCAGAGTGGATCCCGATCGTCAATAAAAAGAGCCTACTCGCCTAAATGGGGCAGAAGGCTTCACTCGTCTTGACGTATCCCCCTTGCCTGGAAGGGCAGTTGACCGTTGCTTGTCCACAGGCTCCCGGGCTTCTGGAAGTTATCCACAGGGTGTGAAGAAGATCTGTGGATGCCGGAGGATGTCATTCCGAAAGTTGCGTGATGGCTCGTGGATTTCCCGTTCAAACCCACTTCAGACGCCCGTTCGGGTGGGAATTTCCCGTCCTGAAGAGTTGATCAATGGAATTGGGGCGACACGGGGCGCCTCGGGTGACCTGCCAGCCTGTGGACGCATCTGGGCCGACTGGAGCAATTTGTCGACCATGTCGCTTGGGGGTGTCGACTTGTCCCCAGGTCGAGAACGGTTCCTGTGGATAACTTTGTGGATGCCGAAAGTCGGCAGATAGCACCGGCGGCGACGGCGTTGGGCATCCGACGGCGCGCTGAGACCCGGGAGGAGGCCGACTCGCTCCCGTCCCGCAGGACCGAAGTCCTGTCAGCCCCTCGCGTCCCCGGTTCCCGACTCGTCAGCCTCGGCCGTCCAGGTTCCTGGTCAGCCAGTCGGAGGCCTCCGTGAACGCGGCGTCCGACGTTCCCGCGCGCAGCGGCCGCACGTCCTGCAAGGCCACGCCTGCCCGCGGGTACGAACCCAGGAAGCGCACCTTCGGGCAGATCCGCTTCAGCCCCATCAGCGCCTCGCCGACCCGGCGGTCCGCGATGTGCCCCTCGGCATCCACCGCGAAGCAGTAGTTGCCGATGCCGGCCCCCGTCGGCCGCGACTGGATCAGCATCAGGTTCACCCCGCGCACCGCGAACTCCTGGAGCAGTTCGAGCAGGGCACCGGGGTGGTCCTCGCCCAGCCAGATGACCACGGACGTCTTGTCCGCGCCCGTCGGCGCCGCCGGCCGGGCGGGGCGGCCCACCAGGACGAAGCGGGTCTGCGCGTTCACCGCGTCATGGATCTCGGTCACCAGCGGTTCGAGGCCGTACGTGGCCGCCGCGAACTCACCGGCGAAGGCGGCGTCGTACCGGCCCTCCTGCACCAGCCGGGCGCCGTCCGCGTTGGAGGCCGCCGACTCCCACACGGCGTCCGGGAGGTGGGCGGCCATCCAGTTGCGCACCTGCGGCTGTGCGGCCGGGTGCGCGGTGACCGACTTGATGTCGGACAGCTTGGTGCCCGGCCGCACCAGCAGCGCGAAGGTGATGGAGAGCAGCACCTCGCGGTAGATCATCAGCGGCTCGCCGGTGGTCAGCTCGTCGAGCGTCGCGGTGATGCCGCCCTCGACGGAGTTCTCGATCGGCACGAGCGCCGCCGCGGCGGCCCCGCTGCGTACCGCGTCCAGAGCGGCCGGTACGGAGACCATCGGGACGAGTTCGCGGGTGGCGGCTTCCGGGAGCGTACGGAGGGCGACCTCGGTGAAAGTACCTTCGGGGCCGAGATAGGCGTAGCGCGTGGCGGACATACCGTCACCCTAATGCGCCCCGGTGGCTCAGGACTCCAGAAGCCGCTGCCCCACGTACTCGCCTTCCGCCGCACCGCCCGGCACCGCGAACAGGCCGCTCGCCTCGTGCCGGATGAACGGGGACAGGGCGTCACCCCGGTCCAGCTTGCGCTGCACCGGGACGAACCCGCGCAGCGGATCCGCCTGCCAGCAGATGAACAGCAGACCGGCGTCCGGAGTGCCGTCCGCCGAGATGCCGTCGTGGTACGAGAAGGGGCGCCGCAGCATGGCCGCGCCGCTGTTCTTCTCGGGGGAGGAGATCCGGGCGTGGGCGTTGTCCGGGATCAGGAGCTTGCCGTCGGGGCCGGCCCTGTCGAGGTCCATCACGGTGGTCTCGGCGCCGCCGCTCAGCGGAGCGCCGTCCTTCTTCCGGCGCCCTATGACCTGCTCCTGTCGTTGCACCGGGAGCTTCTCCCAGTCGTCGAGCAGCATTCTGATCCGGCGCACGACCGCGTACGAGCCGCCCGCGAGCCAGTCGTACTTCGCGTCGGTTCCACTCGGGACGAAGACGCGGCGCTCGAAGTCGCTCTCGGTCGGTTTCGGGTTGTTGGTGCCGTCGACCTGGCCCATCAGATTGCGGGCGGTCATCGGCTGGGCCGTGGCGCCGGGGGCGCGGTTGAAGCCGTTCATCTGCCAGCGGATCCTGGCGGCGGGGGCGGCCTCCTTCTGCACGGCACGCAGTGCGTGGAAGGCGACGAGCGCGTCGTCCGCGCCGATCTGGACCCAGAGGTCACCGTTGGAGCGCCCGGCGTCGATGCGGTCGGAGGAGAAGGGCGGCAGCGGGTCGAGCCCCGGTGGGCGATTGCCGGTCAGGCCCGTGCGTTCGAAGAAGGTCCGGCCGAAGCCGAAGGTGACGGTCAGCGAGGACGGTCCGGCATCCAGCGCGATCCCGGTGTCATGGTCCGGACCGTCCGCCGCGCCGTCCCCGGCCGGATCGCCGGCCATCAGGCGCTCGGCCACGGCCGACCACCGGCGCATCAGGGCAGCGGCTTCCTTGCGTCCGGCACCGGGCACCAGGTCGAAGGCGACGAGATGGCCGCGCGCCTGAAGCGGAGTGGTGATCCCCGGTTGATGTTTCCCGTGAAACATCACCTGGGTGGAGCCGACCGTGGTCAGTGCGGCGGCTTCGTCGGGCCGGGTCGCGGCATAGCCGGTCGCGCCGCCCGCCGCGCCCAGCATCAGCCCGGTCGCACCGGCCGCGCCCGCGCTGCCGATCAGCCGACGCCGGGAGATGCGTCCACCGTCACGGGCACCGTCGTCCCCGCTGCCCGCGCCGTCCCGGGCTCCGCCGGCCCGGGTCTTCCTGCTGGTGTCTGTGCTCACGATCCTGCTCAACCGATCTTCACGTTCTTGTCGATGGTCGTCTGATCGATGTCCGAGGTACGGACGGTCACGGCGACCTTCCAGTTGCCCGGCATCGGGATCTGGACGCCGTCGGCGGTCCAGTGGCCCTCGGCCAGCCGGGCGGGGACGACGGGGAGCGGGCCGATGTCCTTGGACTCCAGCGTGAAGGCGACCTTCACCTCGGGGACGTCCATGGCCTTTCCGTCGGCGCCGTCGATCCAGATGTGGAGCTCATTGGCGCCGGTGCCGGCGGGGGTGATCTCCATCCGCACCGTTCCCCTGCCGTTCGTGCCGCCCGTGTCGAAGGGCAGCTTCAAGCTGACCGGGCCTTCGGCCGCCGGGGCGGTCGCCGCCGTCGACGTGCGGGCCGCTTCTTCCTCGGTACGTGCCGGCTCGGTCGAGGTCAGTACGGTCGTCACCGCCAGCAGCGCGACGGCGACTCCCACTTCCGCCAGCACCGACCGGCGGAGCCCGGACCGTTCGGGGTCGGCGTCGCGGATCCGCTTCTTCTGGGCGGTGGCCACGGCGGCCTGCTGCCGGGCGAGTTGAGCCGCCCGCGCGGGGTTCTCGACCGTGGACATCGATGTGCCCGGGGTCCCGGCCTCGTCGGAGACCGCTTCATGGGGCCTCTCTCCGTCCCCGGCCTCGGACCCTGTTTCCGTGCCGACCCCGCCCGCGATCAGACGCGCCGTCCAGCGCCGCGAGAACCAGGCGATCCCGACCAGGACGGCGACGAGCCCCACCTTCACGAGCAGCAGTTGCCCGTATCCGGTGCCGGTGAGCGCGGACCAGGTGCCGACCTGGCGCCAGGACTGATAGATCCCGGTCGCGGCGAGCACGATCACGCTGCCGAACGCGATGCCGGAGAAGCGCCGTACGGCCGTGGCGTCGATGTCGGGGGTCCGGTAGAGCGCGACCAGCAGGGCCGTGAGACCACCGAGCCAGGCGGCGACGGCCAGCAGATGGAGGACGTCGACCGGCATGGCGATGCCGGGCTGGATCCCGGTGGAGGCGTGCTCGGCGAGCGCCCACGTACCGGCGATCCCGGCAGCGATCACCGTGCCGCCGATGGCCAGCCCGAAGGTGAGGTCCTTCTTCTCGCGCTCGTCCTCGCGCTTGGCGTAGGCCCCGAAGAGCACGGCGATGAACAGCGCGGAAGCGCCGAGCAGCAGCAGCCGGGAGACGAGTGCGGCGCCGGGCTTGGTGTCCAGCACGGCCTTCAGGCCGTCGAGGTCGAAGGCGTCCGGGAGCTTCCCCGATCCGGTGTACGGGTTGCGCAGGAGCAGCATGGCCAGGGTGGCGACGGTGAGGGTCATCCAGCCGCGTACGACCAGGCGTTGGAGGGGGCGGGCACCCGCCCCGCGCTGCCAGCAGGCCAGTACGAAGGCGGAGCCGCCGGCCAGCAGGATGAAACCGGCGTACGCGGCGTAGCGCGCGATGCCGTAGAGAGTGCCGACGAGGCCGCCCCCGGCCTCGTCCGTCGGGAGCGCCACGGCGGTCTTCGAGGGTGCTCCGACGGAGAAGGTGAAGGCGCCGGACACGGGGTGGCTGTCCGCGGACACCGCCTGCCAGGCGACGGTGTACGTCCCGTCGGGCAGTCCGGCGTGCAGCGAGACGCCGTACTTCACGGTGGATCCGCTCTGCAGATCACGGGGCGCGGCGCCGGTGTCGGCGCGTTTGCCGGCGGGATCCAGGATCCGGATGGAGTCGTCGCCGAGGGCGACCTGCTCGGAGAAGGTGAGCGTGACCTCCTTGGGGGCGGTGGCGACCACCGCCCCGTCCTGCGGATCGCTCCCGGTCAGTGCGGCATGCGCGGACGCCGGGCCCGCACCTCCCAGCAACAGGCCGAACACCATGCCGACGAGGGCGGCGAGGAGCGCGGCCGCGGCGAGTGGACGGCGTGTCGAGGGAGTGGACGGGGGCGGTCCGAAGTGCGGGGCGGTGGCTGTCATGACGAGTCAGTCCCTCACTGCTTCTTCGGGTTGTGGGTGGTCTCCTTCACGGGAAGGTCGACCTTTATCGGGTCGGCCTTCTCGAAGTGCAGCTCCACGGACACCTTCTCGCCCTGCTTGGGCCGCTGCTTGAGTTTCATGAACATGATGTGGTTCCCGCCGCGCTCCAGATCCAGCTCGCCGCCCGCGGGCACGTCGAAGGATGTCACCATGCGCATCGTCTGGTTCTTCGTCTCGTGGATCGTGACATCGTCGGAGAGCGGGCTGGTGACGGAGGTGAGCCGGTCGGACGCCCCGCCGCTGTTCTCTATGACGAGGAATCCGGCCGCCATGTCGCTGACGGGCTGCGGCATGAACGCGCCGGTCACCTTCAGCTCGGGCTTGCCGTCCGAGGACGAGCAACCCGCCAGCGTCAGCCCCGTGGTGAGGGCGATGATCCCGGCGAGGGTGGTGCGGCGGTTCACGGGGTCTCCCCCTTGACGATCTTGGGGAGGTCCTTGGTGTAGTCGTCGGGCGAGGTGTCCTCGCTGTAGACGAGGTAGCCCTTGTCGGTCTTCGGGGAGAACGCGATGACCTGGGACCCGTGCATCGAGACGACCGTGCCGTCCTTCTCCTTCTTCGGCGCGTCGATGCCGATGCCGATCTGGCGTGCGCCCGCCTGGATGGTCGGGAAGTCGCCGGTGAGGCCGACGAAGGAGGCGTCCTGGGACTTGAGCCAGCTGCCGAGCGAGGACGGGGTGTCCCGCTCGGGGTCGGTGGTCACGAAGACGACCTGGAGCTTCTCCTGGTCGGCCTCGGGCAGCGACTTCTTGGCGATGGCGATGTTGCTCATGATGAGCGGGCAGACGTCGGGGCAGTTGGTGTAGCCGAAGTAGATCAGGGTCGGCTTGCCCTTGGTCTGCTCCCGGAGGTCGTACTTCTTGCCGTGGGTGTCGGTGAGGACGAGATTCGGCTTGGTGAACGGCTGGTCCAGGACGGTCGCGGCCTTGGTCTTCGCCTGGACCGATACGTCTGCGATGGGCTTCTTGGCGCTGTCGTCGCTGCTGCCGCAGGCGGACAGGGTGAGCGCGGCCGCGGCGACGAACGCCGCGGCCAGCACCGTTTTCTTAGGCATGGAGCACTGATTCCTGGTGGTCGGTGGGGCGGGTGGAGCTGTGGATCAGGCGTTGCGGCGGCGGCCGGCGAGGACGCCGAAGGCCACGCCCGCCACGCCGACGACGATGCCGACGATGCCGAGGACCCGGGCCGTGGTGTCGCTGGAGGAGGTGTCCGAGGCGGCCGTCGTCTGCTTGTCCGTGGCCTGGGCGCCGGCGTCGGCACCCTTGGCGTCGGCGGTCGCGCCGTGCTCGCCGGTGGTCGGCGCGGTCAGCGCGAGGACGGGCGCCGGGCTCTCGGGCTCGGCGGCGCCGGCCTTCTGCTCCTCGATCCAGCGGACGACTTCCTTGTTGTCGTACGTCTGGATGGCCTTGAACACCAGTTGGTCGGCGTCCTCGGGGAGCTGGCCGATGGAGAGCGGGAACTGCTGGAAGTCACCGGGGCGGATGCCGCGCGCGTCCTTGTCGCCCTCGGCGGTCCAGGTGACCTTGGAGACGGCCTCGTTGATCTTCTTGCCGTGCATCTCCATCGGCTTGGCCAGCTTGCTCTTGGTGACCTCGATGTCCCAGCCGGGTACGGCCTGCGGCATGACGGAGGCCAGCGGGTGGTCGGTCGGGAAGTTGACCTCGACCTTGGTCGTCGAGGCGTTGTCGCGCTCGTTGGGGACCTTGAAGTTGACGGTGGCGTAACCGCCCTTGGCGGCCTCGCCCTGCGGCTGCACGCTGACGTGCGCGGAGGCCGTACCGGCGAGGAGCAGGACGGTGGACGCGGCGACGCCGCCGGCGAGGGCGATGCGGGAAACGTTCATGACAGGGATCACTCCACGGAAGCACGAAGGAAAGGTGGTCCGGCGCGCGGGTGCGCGACGGCATCACGACACCTCTCCTCTTCCCGCTGAGCGGCGCTCATGCGCCGGCCGGGTACGGCACGGAGCGGTCCGTGTGCCGGATGGAGGGTGTCGCGTCAGGCTGCGAGCGCGTACGCGGCCGGCGGACCGCGCCTGATCACCAGGTGCTGCAACGGGTCCCCGGTGGCGGGGGGCGGGGCGTCGACCGCCGTACGGGCGATGCGCGGCCCGGTCGCCGGGCCGCCGGGAAGTCCGGCGCGCAGGGCGTCGACGAGGGCGAGCGCCGCGCGCAGGGCGCGCAGCCGGGCCCCGGCCGCGATCTGCTGGGCACCGTGCGCGGACAGCCGGACCAGCCGGAACAGGGCGATCTCGCCGCGGCGCAGCAGCCAGCCGGTGGCCGCCGCGGCGAGCAGATGGCCGAGCAGCATGGGCAGGTCGGGCAGCAGGGCGGCGAGGGCGGCCGGATCCGTGCCGGACACGGCGGCCACATGGCGGTGGTCACCGGCCGTCACCGACGCCGGGTCGATGCCCGCGGTGGTGACGATGCGGTGCGCCTCGGCGGCGCTCAGCCGGCCCGGCC
The DNA here is from genome assembly GCF_026340595.1 of Streptomyces sp. NBC_01363. Taxonomy (GTDB): domain Bacteria; phylum Actinomycetota; class Actinomycetes; order Streptomycetales; family Streptomycetaceae; genus Streptomyces. The sequence goes on along the minus strand of NZ_JAPEPF010000001.1, from coordinate 1,548,717 downwards.
CGGCCCCGCACACGAGGCTTGCCGCGAACCGGATCAACGAGTCGTCGCCCGCCGCGGTGTTCGCCGGGGTGCCGTGCGTACCCATGCCGAACAGGGAGTGCAGGGCGATCTGTCCGCCGGCCAGTGCGGCGGCGATGGACGGCAGCGAACGCTCGCGTCCGGCGAACGGTGCCACCACCGCGAACATCCCCAGGAACCCGGCGAGCAGGGTCCACCAGGGGACGGCGGCGCAGGAAGCCAGGGAGTGACCTGCCGCGGACAGCGCGACGCAGACCGCGGTGAACACCGCGGCCCTCATGAGCCGCAGACCGGCTCCGGCGCGTGCGACAGGCATAGACATGGCGGGGCCATCATCGCACCGAGCCCCGGGGCTCGGTGCGGCAGGTCCGGAAGGTCGCCTTCCGTCCGATGGGGCTCACCGGCCGGGCATACACGGGTGTACGGAGAGCTGGTATCCGCCGAATGAGCGGTCTCACATCCGGTCTGTGCTTACGAATGGTGTTGCGCGGCAATACGTATCGGTATGTCGAGCCGCAGCCAGGAGGCTGGAGCATGAGCATCTGGTGGTCCCTCCATTTGCGGCGCGAGGCTGCGAGCGTTCCGCTGGCCCGTCGCTTCCTGCTGGGCACCATGGAGACCGCGGGAGTGGACCCGGACATCTCCTTCGATCTGTCGGTCGCACTCAGCGAGGCCTGTGCGAACGCCGTCGAGCACGGCGGTGACCACAGGGTTCAGGAAGACCAGGAAGGCCAGGGCGTTCCGCGGGATCCGTGGGACGTATGGGACGAGTTGCCCGGGGCGGCCTCCGGGCAGTACCGGGTCACCGCTTATCTGGACGGCGAGAAGTGCCGTATCGAGGTCGCCGATTCGGGGCCCGGCTTTCCCGCCCGGCGCACGCTCCGCACCTCCGCACAGCAGCGCGGGACCCAGCAGCACGAAACCCATCAGCAGCACGAACCCCAGCAGTACCCGCCGCTCAACGCCGAGGACGGGCGGGGCCTCTGTCTGATCGAGCAGCTCGCCGACCACGTGCACTTCGGCAACCGCCCCGGCAGCGGTGCCGTCGTCAGCTTCGACAAGGTCCTGAAATGGCGGAAGGACGCTCTGCTCATGGTGTCCTGAGCAGAGCGTCCTTCGCCGGGTCTTCCCGGTCTTCCCGGGGCGTCCCGGATGTTTCGGATCAGCCCTTGAGCCGGGCCATCCATTCCTCGACCTCGTCGGCCCGACGCGGCAGCTTGTCGGAGAGGTTCCGGTTGCCGTCCTCGGTGACGAGGATGTCGTCCTCGATCCGGACGCCGATGCCCCGGTACTCCTCGGGCACGGTCAGGTCGTCGGTCTGGAAGTACAGACCGGGCTCGACCGTGAGGCAGACGCCGGGCTCCAGCGTTCCGTTGACGTACGACTCGGTGCGCGCGGCGGCGCAGTCGTGGACGTCCATGCCGAGCATGTGACCGGTGCCGTGCAGCGTCCAGCGGCGCTGGAGCCCCAGCTCCAGGACCTTGTCCACGGACAGGTCGCCCAGCAGGCCCCACTCGACGAGCTTCTCGGCGAGCACCCGCTGTGCGGCGTCGTGGAAGTCGCGGAAGCCGGCGCCGGGCTTGACGGCGGCGATGCCCGCCTCCTGGGCCTCGTACACGGCGTCGTAGATCTTCCGCTGCAGCGGCGTGAACGTGCCGTTGATCGGAAGGGTGCGGGTCACGTCGGCGGTGTAGAGGTCGTTGGTCTCCACACCGGCGTCGAGCAGCAGCAGCTCGCCGGAGCGCACCGCGCCGTCGTTGCGCACCCAGTGCAGGGTGGTGGCGTGCGGGCCGGCCGCGCAGATCGAGCCGTAGCCGATGTCGTTGCCCTCGATGCGGGCACGCAGGAAGAAGGTGCCCTCGATGTAGCGCTCGCTCGTCGCCTCGGCCTTGTCGAGGACCTTCACGACGTCCTCGAAGCCGCGCGCGGTGGCGTCGCAGGCCTTCTCCAGCTCGGCGATCTCGAAGGCGTCCTTGACCAGCCGGGCCTCGGAGAGGAAGACGCGCAGCTCCTCGTCGCGCTCCGCGGTGACCTTGTCGGTCAGCGCGGCCTCGATGCCGGCGTCGTGGCCGCGGACGTTGCGGACCGGGCCGGTGGCCTCGGTCAGCGCGGCGGGGAGCTCGCGCACGTCCTTCGCCGGGATGCCCAGCAGCTGCTCGGCCTCGGCGAGGGAGTGGCGGCGGCCGACCCACAGCTCGCCCTGGCCGTCGAGCCAGAACTCGCCGTTCTCGCGGTTGGAGCGAGGCAGCAGGTGGATGGTCGCCTCGTGACCGTCCTCGGTCGGCTCCAGGACGAGGACGCCGTCCTGGGTCTGGTCGCCGGTGAGGTACGCGTACTCGGTGGAGGAGCGGAAGGCGTACTCGGTGTCATTGGAGCGGGTCTTCAGGTTGCCCGCGGGGATGACCAGTCGCTCACCGGGGAAACGCGCGGAGAGCGCGGCGCGGCGGGCGGCCGTGTGTGCGGCCTGGGCGATCGGTTCGAGGCCGTGCAGTTCGGTATCGGCCCAACCCGACTTCATGTTCGCGGCGAGTTCATCGGAGACGCCCGGGTACAGGCCGTTCTTCCGCTGCTTGACCGTCTCTTCTTCCTCGGTCTCCGGGTTCTCCGGGGTGAGCTCCTCAGCCACGATTTGTCTCTCCTTGATACGACACTGGACCCCGTCCATCGTACGGGCGTACGGAAGGGGGCACAGGGCCGGAGGACCTGTTACACGGCCGGGCCGGGGAATGCCGGGGCGCTCAGTCGAAACGCGCGGCCAGGACGACCACGTCCTCCGCGTCGTCGTCGCGGTCGAGCCCGTCCGGCAGCACGGTGCGCAGCACGTGGTCGGCGACGGCTCCGGCGTCGAGACGCATCGCCTTCGGCACGGAAGCGGCCGCCGAGTGGAGCCGCGCGAACGCCCGGTCCGTCGAGTCGCCGGTGCGGCGCAGCAGTCCGTCGGTGCAGAACAGTACGGTCTCGCCGGGCGCCGGGGTGATCTCCACGCTGGGTGCCTCCCAGCAGGCGAGCATGCCCAGCGGCGCGGAGACCGAGGTCTCGACGAACTCGGTGCGCCGGTCGCCGATCACGAGCGGCGGGGTGTGGCCCGCACCGGCCAGCAGGATCTTGCGCTCGGCGGGTTCGCAGTAGGCGAACAGCGCGGTCGCCGTACGGGCCGGTTCGGTGAGCCGCAGCAGCAGCTCCAGGTCCGAGAGCACGGCGACCGGATCCTCGCCCTCCATCACCGCGTACGCCCGCAGGCCGGCCCGCAGCCGTCCCATGGCGGCCAGGGCGCTGGGCCCGGAGCCGTTCACCGAGCCCACGGCGAGACCGAGCGCACCCTCCGGCAGCGCCAGCGCGTCGTACCAGTCGCCACCGCCCTGCGGCGCCCGGCGGTGGCGGGCGGCCAGCTGTACGCCGGCGACCCGGGGCAGCCGGCTGGGCAGCAGCTCCTCCCTGACGGTGGCGACGTCGGCCCTGGCCCGCTCCAGTTCCAGCAGCCTGGCCAGGTGCTCACCGGCGTACCCGGCGTAGAGGCCGACGAGATGACGCTGGCGCTCCAGGGGTTCGGCGGGTTGGTCGTACAGCCAGACGGCGGCACCGAGTCTGCCGGTCGCCTCGGCGGTGATCGGCATGGCGTAGCTGGCGGCGTATCCGAGCCGGGCGGCGACTTCGCGGCGGCGGGGGTCCAGGCCGGTGTCGCCGGGCAGGTCGGGGGTGGTCAGCGCTCCTTCGGCGTCCGGGAGCCCCTCCAGGATCCGGCCGTAGGAGGTGGCGGTGCGCGGCACCGTCTCGATCAGTCCGAGCTCGGCATGGGTGAGCCCGAGGCCGACGGTGCTCACGGGGCCGCGGCGGTCGGACGGTTCGAGGACGACCAGGCCGCGGCGGGCGCCGACCAGGGCGGCTCCGGCGTCCAGCAGCTCGTGGAGCGCGTCGTCGAGGGTGCCGGTTCTGGCCAGCCGCTCGGTGAGTTCGTGCAACGTGGTGAGGTCGGAGACCCAGCCGGCGAGCCGGTCCTGGATGAAGGCTCCTGGGGCGGACGGCACTTCGGACAAGGACCCGGCAGTGTGCGCTGAAACCGGAACTGTGGGATCGATTCCAGCCACTTTCGGCAGGTGTGGGGCGCTCATGGACGTCTGCTTTCCGACCAGTGCGTTTCGTCGAATAGCATCGCAAACCCCCATGTCATTCTGCGCCGCTATCAGTGCATCCGCATGTACACGTGCACCACATGTACACGCACAAGTGAGGCGATGTCCAGCATTGTCACCACGGTAAATATGGTGTCCAAGAGACCGTCAAGTTGGCCTAAAAATGCACCCTGCGACAGCCATTTGCGGTCGACTGGGCGTGCTCGACAGGGGGTGTTCTCGGGGTGAAGTCCTAGAGGGAGCGTCATTGCGGGCGTGCTGGGTACGTAATCGATGAAGGCCAGGGGTAGTTCTGATCGCCCCGGAACCCGGCAGGCGGCCCGGACGTCCTCTCTTGTGACGGCCACGCCCCCACCCCCGAGTGGCGGGGTTTGCACCTTGGGACGGCAGGCGCGATACATGCGCTGCTCCTCGCCACGCTTGTCCGGACCTGCTCGTCCGGACCCGTCTCGCACCTGCTCGAATCGGCTCGGCCCATGCTCGGTACCGACGACCCACCCGTACCGCAGACCTGAAGAGCATGTACGCACAGTGAAGTAAGGCACACGTACGGCAATTCGCACGTGGTGCGATGTGGACCCTCGGCGTTCAACGGAAAGGAACGAGCGCTCATGCGCGAGATCCTCGGAAGGCGACGCAGGCTCCGGCTCCGGCGCAGGGGAAGGCCCGCCCAGCTCGACGCGGCCCTGACCTGCGCCACCGCATGGCAGTGGCCGGTGCTCCCCGGAGTGGGACCGGAGGCGGCCGGTGGTCGCAGTGGCCGTGGCCGTGGCTGCGCCTGTCCCGATCCCGAGTGCGCCGTGCCCGGCGCACATCCCTTCGATCCCGGTCTCCTCGCGGCGACCACCGACGAGCGCCTGGTGCGCTGGTGGTGGACCAACCGGCCCACCGCTCCGATCGTTCTGGCCACCGGGGGGCGCGCCCCGTGTGCGCTGAGCCTGCCTGCCGTGGCCGCCGCCCGAGCGCTGACCGAGCTGGACCGGATGGGCGTGCGGCTCGGACCCGTGGTGGCGACGCCGACCCGGTGGTCGCTGCTGGTCGCCCCGTACGACCTCGAACGGCTCGGCGAGCTGCTGCACGCCCAGGACTGGGTGCCCAGTTCGCTGCGTTTTCACGGCGAGGGCGGCTATCTGGTCCTTCCGCCGTCCGAGGTGGGGGCGGGGCAGGTGCGCTGGGAGCGGGCTCCTTCCCCGGAGCCCCGGCCTCGTCCGCACGGAAGGGGTCCGGTTCCGGCGCCTGCCGCGCCGTGGCTGCCGGACGTGGGTGCGGTGCTGGACGCACTGGTCGAGGCGAGCAGCGGTGCACCGGACGGCGGCAGCCGGCTCGCGTACTGACGGGGCGGTGGCGGGTGCGCCTCGTGCCCGCCACCGGAGCATTGGGGTGAGCCGCACCGGACCCGTGTTCCGTCGGAATATCCGGCGGACCGTCAGAAACTCATGCGAAACCGACAGGTGAGGCCACGCGATTATCCGGTCGATGGTTATCCAGGTGGTCGTTGTCCGGCGATCGTTATCCGGATGGCGGATGCGGCCCCGGATGTGATCGCGGATGTGATCCTGTTCCCTGTCTCACAATGCAAAGTCTGCCGCTGCAAAGTCCGGCGGCAGAAGGCTTTCTGATGGTCATTCCGGAACGCCCGGACGGATTTATCGAATGTCTATTCGAGTGAGTTCGGGCGGGCTATTCGTGGAGATCGCCTGGCATCCGGCGGTCGGCATCCGGTGGTCGGCATCTGTCCGAGACCGATCGGTCCCCGCGTGGCACACCGGCGCCCGGGGCCCCGGGCGCCTGTCGCGGTCACGGCTCCGTCGGTCCTCCGGCCCTCCCGTTCCGCCGGGCCGGGCCGGTGTGCCCGTGAAAGCGGCGGTGCGGCGGGGCGGTCGTGGGCCGCGGCGCTCGATGAACGAGGAGCGTACGGGCGAGGGGGCTTGTGCGTGGGCTCGTGCGTCGCGTTGCGCGCTGTGCGCCGTACCCGGAAATGAGAATGCCCGATCGCTGGCGACGGGGGATGCACCAGCGACCGGGCTTCTAGAACGGTAACAAGAGATCTGCCGTTCGCAAATTCGATCTCGCGTATTCGGACAGGGATTTACCTGTGAGTACGGCGAGTTGTGACGCGAGTCACCCGAAGGGTCCGGTGGACCCCGGGGGTCGTCACTGTCAGCTGAGTGTCACCTGGCGGTTGGTGAGCCCGCCGCGGGCCCGCCGCTCCTCGGCACTGAGCGGCGCGTCCGAGTCGAGCGCCGCGGTCAGCCGTTCGGCGAACTCGGCCGCGGGCTTCTCGCACTCCTCGGCCCCCATCGCGCTCGGCAGGTCCCAGACCGGGACCATCAGTCCGTGTGCCCGGAAGGAGCCGACCAGCCTGGTCCCCTCGCCCAGCGAGGAGGTGCCGGCGGCGTGCAGCCGGGCGAGCGCGTCGAGCAGCCGCTCCTCGGCGTGCGGCATGACCCAGCGGAGGTGGTTCTTCTCCGGGGTCTCGCACCAGTAGGCGGCGTCCACACCGGCGAGCCGCGTCGTCGGGATCGCCGCCTCGTTCGCGCGCTCCAGGGAGGCCGACACCTCGGGCGTGGCGTTCTCCGCGTCCGGAACCCAGAACTCGAAGCCGGAGTGGACGACGGGCTCGAACGCCGCGGCGGGGTCGAGCACGTCCTGCAGCCGCGGACCGTCGGCCGGCACGCGCTGCGCAGCCACGGGCGAACCGGGCTCGGCGTCCAGCGCCCGCAGCAGCGTGTTCGCGAGGTCACGGCTGAGGTCACCCGACGGGGTGTCGTTCTGCAGGGCGAGCAGCACCGAACCGTCGTCGCGGCGAAGCGCAGGCCAGGCCATGGGCAGGACGGTCGCGAGCGTCACCGAGGGCACGCCCTCGGGCAGCCCGTCCTTCAGCGTCAGCGCGACCGTGGCGGCGGGCACCAGTTCGCGCAGCGCGACCCAGTCGCACTCGCCGGCCAGACCCTCGAAGGGGCGGTGGACGAGCTCGGTCACGGCCTGGGCGGCGGCGCGGCCGTGACACGCCTTGTAGCGGCGGCCCGAACCGCACGGGCAGGGCTCGCGAGCCCCGACCACCGGGATCTCGCCATCCTTGAGTTGCTGCTTCCCGGCCTTGGTCTGAGGGCGCTTCTTGGCCATGGTGGGCTTTCTCCCGATTGCGACAGTGCGGTCTGGGCCGCGAGCCTAGCCGCCTCTGTCGTGCGCGGGACACATGCGCCCACACGCCCGGCGGTACCGGAGTGCGGAACGCGTCTTTCCGCGCGGACGCGCCCTGACGCCTCGGCGACGCCTCGGCGACGCTTCGGCGACGCCTCGGCCGTCGCGGCGGCCGGTGTCCCCGCCGGAAGGTCAGCCCACGTCGTCGAAGGCGTCCGCGAAGCCCAGCCCGTCGAGCGACACGCCCGCTGCCGACATGCCCGTCCCCGGCACGGCCTTCCCCGACACGCCCGGCACAGAAACGGCCGGTGCGCCCGGTCTGCCCGGCACCCCGGACACCTGCCCATGTCCCTCGTTGACGAGGACCCAGACGGTCACTTCACCGGACGAGCTGTCGCGTACGCCCCACTCGTCGGCGAGCGCGCTGATGATGTTGAGCCCCCGGCCACCACGCGCCGTCACCGACGGTGTGGCCGGAACGGGGCGGGTCGGACCGCCGCCGTCCGTCACTTCGACGGTCAGCCCGCCCGTTCTGTCGACGCGCCACGCCGCGCGGACGTCGCCGTCACCCACATCCGTGTGCCGGCCCAGCGGCCTGCCGTGCCGGCAGGCATTGCTGAGCAGTTCGGAAAGAATCAATACAGCATCGTCGACGACCGAGTCCGACACCCCGTGGCTGCGCAACTGCTCGCGCATCCGGTGCCGCGCCTGGCCCACGCCCGCAGGGCCATGGGGTACGGCCATGCTCGACGACGTGGGCACTTCCTGTGCCACCACCAACGCCACCCCCGAGACCTCCTTTGCCCCACGCCACGGAGTGGATGCCCTCCTGGACTGGACCGGAAACCGGCCAATGGACTGCCAGTGACGCACTCGTAACGATCGAATACGATTCGAATGCGCCGGTGTACTCCGTGTAACTGATGTTAAGAGCGTCCCAGTTGTGACAGAACCTGTTTCGGGCGGTTCGTGATGATTGCCTCGACGCCCAGGTCGACGCAGAGTTCGACGTCCTCCGGTTCGTTCACCGTCCAGACGTGCACACGGTGCCCCGCGCGGTGCAGCCGCTCGATGTATGCGGGGTGGTTGCGTACGATCCGCATCCCCGGCCCCGCGATCCGCGCCCCGGCCGGCAGCCGCCCGTCGCGCAGTCGCGGCGAGACGAACTGCATCAGGTACACGGTGGGCAGGGCGGGGGCCGCGGCCTGGACGCGGTGCAGGGAACGCGCCGAGAAGCTCATGATCCGTACCGGCGACGGGCCGTCGGCCGGCGGGGCGTCGAGCTCGAACTGCTTCAGCAGATGCAGCAGCCGCTCCTCGACCTGGCCCGCCCAGCGGGTGGGGTGCTTGGTCTCGACGGCCAGCTGGAGCGGACGCCCGGCGGCCCGGGTCTCGACGACGAGTTCGAGCAGCCGTTCCAGGGTGAGTACGGAGGTGAGCTCCCCCGGCACCGGATCCCAGTCCGGGGACTCCGACTCCTCGCGGTCCTTCCAGGAGCCGAAGTCGAGGGCGGCGAGCTCGGAGAGCTCCAGGGCGGAGACGGCGCCGCGGCCGTTGGAGGTGCGGTTCACCCGGCGGTCGTGCACGCACACCAGGTGGCCGTCGGCGGTGAGCCGTACGTCACACTCCAGGGCGTCGGCGCCGTCCTCGATCGCCTTCCGGTACGCGGCCAGCGTGTGCTCGGGGGCGTCGTCGGACGCGCCCCGGTGAGCGATGACCTGGATGGGGTGGTGCGTGGATTGCTGCCGTGCGTGGGTCACCGCGTCATCGTGTCACCGGGAGCCGACCGCTGTGCGCACGTTGCGCGGCGGATGTGTGCACCTCTGCGCCGCGACTGCGCCGTGACTGCGGTGCGTCTTGCACCGGGGGATCGTTTTGCCCGATGTAAAGATTGGTGTGCGGATGCACAGGTCCTGCTTACAGTGGCCTGACGTGCCTTGGGAAAAGCTGTTACCGGACACGTACACAGCGGATCTCTTGCCGAAATTGATGTGGAACCGAGGAGTAAAGAGCTGTGAGCACAGAGAACGAGGGCAACGAGGGCACTGCGGCCGAGGCCGTTCCGCCCGTTCCGTCCGTACCTCCCGTGCCGGCCGACGCTCCTCAGGAGTCGCCCGGGAGCCCGCCCGCGGCCACCCCCGCCCCGACGGGGGAGCCGGCCACCGCGGCCACCACGCCCATGGCTTCCGGCCCGGCGACGCCGCCCCACGAGCCTCATGCGTCGCACACTCCCCATGCGCCCCAGTCGGCCGCCGAAGCCAACTGGCCGCCCCCGCCCGCCGTGCCGACGTACGCCTCCCACGGTGCGGACGGCGGCGGTCCGGTATGGGGCGCCCGGCCCCAGCCGTACGCCCCCGAAGGCCCGCGCAAGCGGGGCATGGGCGGCCTGGTGGCGGCGGTGGCGGCCGCGGCGCTGATCGCCGGCGGCATCGGCGGCGCCTTCGGCTACTGGGCGGCCGACCGCAACGACACCTCCGGCTCGACCACCGTCTCGGCGTCGGCCAACCCGCAGGACCTCAAGCGCGATCCCGGCACGGTCGCGGGCGTGGCGGCCAAGGCGCTGCCCAGCGTGGTCACCATCGACGCACAGGGCGGTGATGGCGAGGGCGGTACGGGCACCGGCTTCGTGTACGACAAGGAGGGCCACATCCTCACGAACAACCACGTGGTGGCTTCCGCGGCGGACAGCGGCCAGCTCACGGCGACGTTCTCCGACGGCAGGAAGTACGGCGCCGAGGTCGTCGGCCGGGCACAGGGCTACGACGTCGCCGTCCTGAAGCTGAAGAACCCGCCGTCGGGGCTCACCCCGCTGGCCCTCGGCAATTCGGACCGGGTCGCGGTCGGCGATTCCACGATCGCCATCGGCGCCCCGTTCGGCCTGTCCAACACGGTCACCACGGGCATCATCAGCGCGAAGAACCGCCCGGTCGCCTCCGGTGACGGTTCCGGCGGCAGCAACTCGTACATGAGCGCCCTGCAGACCGACGCCTCGATCAACCCGGGCAACTCCGGCGGCCCGTTGCTCGATGCGCGCGGTGCGGTCATCGGCATCAACTCGGCCATCCAGTCGACCGGCAGCAGCGTGGGTCAGACCCAGGCGGGCTCCATCGGCCTCGGCTTCGCGATCCCGATCAACCAGGCGACGAACGTCGCCCAGCAGCTGATCAAGACCGGCAAGCCGGTCTACCCGGTGATCGGCGCCACGGTCGCCATGAACGAGAAGACCGGCGGCGCGGTCATCTCCGACCAGGGCGCGGACGGTACGGCGGCCGTGTCGAAGGACGGACCCGCTGACCGGGCCGGCCTCAGGGCGGGCGATGTCATCACGAAGTTCAACGACACCGTGATCGACAGCGGCCCGACCCTGATCGGCGAGATCTGGACCCACAAGCCCGGCGACCGGGTCACGCTCACCTACGAGCGCGACGGCCGGACGGCAACGGCCCAGGTCACCCTGGGGGAGCGCAGCGGCGACAGCTGACCGGGCCGGGCGACGCCGCCGGATCGGTGATCCGACGGCTGTCGGAGCCCGCTGAGGCAGGTATTACCCACGCGAACGGCCACGGACCCGAGTTGCGGCGGAGCGGGCGAGCGACCGGGATTGCCCGGCGGAATCAATCAGCCGGTACGCTGTAGGCGCTCCGTCACAGGTGGGCGGAGCAGGGGTGGGTTGCCCGAGCGGCCTAAGGGAACGGTCTTGAAAACCGTCGTGGCGCGAGTCACCGTGGGTTCAAATCCCACACCCACCGCAGATGAACGGCCCCCGACCGGAAGTCCGGTCGGGGGCCGTCGTTCTGTGCACTGCCGGTGCGTTTGCCATGCGTTGACTGTGCGTGGATGCCGCTGCGGTACGCACTGTTCCGGACGGACTGCGGGAGATCGCGGAGGTCCGGGGTGGCGTGGCCCAAGTCCCTTTTATCCGGGGCCCGTTCGCTGACCAGGGGTGCAGGTGCGACGGTCGGTTCGGCCGGTCGGCCGGCACGGATCGATACCAGCCATTCGTGCCGCCGGCACCGGCTGCCGGTGACGATGTTTGTCGCTTGATGTGCCACCACGTAGCGCCCCGTACTACTAGATTGTCAAAGCACCACGAGACCGATCATGATTTGTGCTCCATCGTTCATCAGCTGCCATTTGGCAGTCAGTCACTACGAAGAACCCTGGTGAACACCATGTCCAGTCAGGCTGTCGGTCCGCACCACCGCGCACGGCCGGGCTGACAGTGCTGGACGGCCGCGACGTTCGCAGTAGTTCTGACCTGATCCGGTTGTCCGGGGACCCCCACGTTCCCGGCCGAGAGTATGAGGCACGTTCTGTGAAGGTTCGTACGAGGCGGTCGGCCACCTTGATCTCCGGGGGACTGGCGGCGGTGCTGTTGGCGGGTTGCGGCTCCGAGGATCAGATCTGGCCCTTCGAGGGCAAGGACAGAATGGTCGTCGGCATGTCCGACGGCATCCTGGCGACGGATCCGGCCGCGGGGTACGACCCGGGGTCCTGGCTGCTGTTCAACAACGTCTTCCAGTCGCTGCTGAGTTTCCCGCCCGGGGGTTCCATCCCGGTGCCGGAGGCCGCCGACGAGTGCGGTTTCTCGGACGGCAGCAAGACCTACACCTGCACCCTGCGCGACGGGCTGAAGTTCAGCAACGGCCACAGCCTCACCTCGGCGGACGTCAAGTACTCCTTCGACCGGGCGATCAAGATCAACGACCCGGCGGGCCCGGCACCGCTGCTCTCCACCATCTCGTCGATCAGCACGCCGGACGACAAGACCGTCGTATTCCGGCTCAAGGTGCCCGACGCGACATTCCCCAGCAAGATCGCATCGGGTGCCGGCTCCATCGTGGATCGCCGGGTATATCCCAAGGACAGTCTGCTCAAGGGCGGTAAAACGGTTGGTTCCGGTCCCTACAAGCTGGACTCCATAGACAAGTCGAAGGCCGACTTCTCGGTCTATTCCGGCTATCACGGAACCGCCGAGGTGAAGAACTCCGGCGTGACGATGAAGCTCTTCCAGGGCGACCAGCAGGCGCTCAAGGACGCTCTGGAGAAGGGCGATGTCGATATTGCGTACCGCGGTCTCACCGCCAAGACGATAGCCGCCCTGGATACCTCGCCCACCGCGGAGAAGGACGGCATCGACGTGGTCCAGGGGAGCAGCGCGGAAGTCCAGCACATGGTCTTCAACGTTGCCGACCCGGTGGTCGGCAAGCTCGCCGTGCGCAAGGCCATCGCCTATCTCGTCGACCGTTATGCCCTGGTCAGCGAGGTCTACCAGTCCACGGCGACACCGCTCTACTCGATCGTCCCGGTCGGTATCACCGGGCACGGCAACTCCTTCTTCAACACCTACGGCGACAGTCCGCAGCCGCAGAAGGCGAAGGACGTCCTGAGGGATTCCGGTATCACCGACAAGGTGAGACTCACCCTTTGGTCCACTCCGAGCCGTTATGGGCCCGCCACCGACGACGAACTCCAGACCATCGCTGATCAGTTGAACAAGAGCGGTCTTTTCGACGCCAGTATGAGGTCGGTCCCGTTCGACCAGTACGAGAAGGGCATCGCCGACGGCAAGTACGGCATCTATGTGAAGGGCTGGGTGCCGGACTATCCCGACCCCGACAACTTCACCCAGCCGTTCTTCGGTGACGGGAATGTCCTGTCGAACAATTACGAGAACAGCGACATAACCAAACGGATCATCCCGCAGACCTCGTCCATGACCGACCGCTCGAACACCCGGACGCCGTTCATCAAGCTGCAGGACATCGTGGCGCATCAGGTGCCGCTCCTGCCGCTCTGGCAGGGGAAGCAGTACGCGGTCGCCAACGAGAACGTCCGGGGTCTGCAGAACTGTCTGGACACGTCGACCGTTTTCCGGTTCTGGGAACTCAGCACCGCGGGTTAGGGCCGTCCGGCGGACGGCCTCCGGGAGCCGCGTCCGGCGCGGCCGTGGTGAGACGGGCCGCCGACGCGATCGTGGCGCGGGCCTCGCGTTCGGTGAGGCCGGTGCGGACGGCGGCGTGGGTGAGGGCGTCCGCCAGGGCGTCGCCGTAGCCGTGTTCGTAGGCGCGGCAGGCCGCCCAGAAGAGCCGTGTGTTGCGCTGGCCCTCGCGTGCCGCGAGGACGAAGCGGACCAGTCCCCGGCCCCGGTCGTGCCGGTCGGCGGCGCCGGGCCGGCGGCGTGGGGGAGGCATGAGCAGGCGCAGGAGCGCGAGGGGGCAGCGTGCCGGAGGCAGGCCGGCGGTGCCCGGGGCGAGTCGGTAGCGGCCGCGCGGGGTGATCGATCCGGGTCCCACCAGGTAGCCACCGGCGCCCCGGATGTCGATGCCGGGGGCGAGGCGGCTCGCGGAGTTCGGCACGGGAACGCCGGGCGGGCCGGTCAGCCAGATGTGCCGCCCGCCGCTGGGGGTGAGGACCATGACGGTCGGCGGGATCGTGAACAGGTGGTGCAGGGCCAGCCGCCGGAGCGATGCGGCGGAGTCGCTGCTGCCGGTGGTGTCGATGTCCAGGTCGATGCCGATGAGGTGGTGCGGGGGCCGGCCGCAGGCGATGCCGTAGCCGGTGGCCCAGGGGGCGGCGGCGAAGAGGGCCCGGACGGCGGCCGGGTCCGTGGTGGCGTCGTGGACGCCGTGCCCTGGAAGGCCGCATGCGCCCCGGCAGGTGGACCGGCGGTCGTCGCTGCGGTGCGGAGAGGGCAGGGCGGGGAGCTTGCGGGCGGTCAGCGGGATGACGGGGAGCCCGCGCTCGGCGGCGGAGAGTGCGTGGGCCAGGGCCAGGGTGGCGGTCTGCCGGGCGGTGATGGCCATGGTTCTATTTTCGTTCAGGTGTTCGAGAAAGGGAAGGGGAGCGTGGCGTCGGCGAGCCGGGCTCCGGAACGCTTGTTCCCTTGGGGCGTAAGGGATCGGGTGGTGGGGCGGTGTCCGGATGGGGCGCGTACGGGGTGTGCGCCGGGGCGCGTGGGGCGCGCAAAGGGTTTATCGGGTGCTTCCTCACGCCTGCGGGGGAATCGGGTCGCATGCGTGGTTCGCCGGGGGTCCGGTGGGAAGCTCTGGTCTCGCGACGTCGTGACCAGCACCGGGGCGGTCGGCCGGCTGTCCCGGAACAAGCCGTACTTCCCGTTCCTGGAGGAATTGACATGGCAAGCATCCGTACCGCTCGTGCCCTCGCCGCTGTTGCCGCCCTGCCCCTCGCCGTCGCGCTCTTCGGTGGCGTGGCCCAGGCCGACAGCGGCTCGTTCGCGAACGACGGGTCGAACGCGGCCGTTGCGACGGTCGTGGGCAGCGGCGTCGACGGCGACAACTGCGGCAACTCGTCCACGTCCCAGCAGCAGGCCGTCGGCTCCGGAGCGTCGAACCAGAGCAACACCGCGCAGGTGAACGGCTCGGAGTACACCGCGATCGACCAGGACAACGACAACGTCGTGCTGAACTTCACCAAGCTCTGGTGAGTCGTGGCCGGTCATGGGCCGGTCGGGGGGCGGGTCAGGGTCGGTGGAACAGCGGTCCGCGCGAGGGTGCTTCAACACCCCCGCGCGGGCCGTTTCGCGTTGCGGGCGATGTGGTGTTCGGACCGTGGCGGGGGTGTCGTCGGCCTTGACAGCCGCCATTGATCTGACGGACAGTCAGAAACCCTGATCCGTACGCCCGTGTCCGGGAGGCAGCCGCCGTGCACCTCGCCCAGACGGAA